>NZ_DATCSY010000035.1:0-12093 GCF_036568245.1 Rheinheimera sp.
TTTACAGCCAACTGACCAGGCAATCCATGATCAGATCAATGCTAATCAGGGTACGCCTCAGGGCACGCCTATCACCGGTGATGAGAATGACCCGCTGACGGTATTCTCGATATCGCGTGATACTAACGTTGAAACTGCGAACCTGTGGGGTTGGGAGCTGGCAGCGCAGCACATGTTCGGTGAAACCGGCTTTGGTGTGCAGGCTAACGCCACGCTGGTATACGGTGACGTTGAGGCTGACGTAAACGCTATCGGTTACCAGTTTGCCCTGCCTGGCCTGAGTGACTCTGCCAATATGTCGCTGATTTATGAAAACTACGGCTTGTCTATGCGTATTTCATACAACTGGCGTGATGAGTTCCTGTCAGGCTTTGACCAGCACTCGGCACCGGTATTTACTGAAGCTTACGGCCAGTGGGACTTTAACGTAAATTACGCGGTCACCGACAACCTGACAGTATTTGTTGAAGGCCTGAACATTACTGAAGAAACGCAGCGTACTTATGTTCGCTTTAAAGAGCAGTTCCTGCGTGGTTACCAGTATGGCGCCCGTTACAATTTAGGCGTACGTTACACCTTCTAAGCATTGGCGCAGTTTGCTACGCTAAAAAGCCGCTGACACCAGCGGCTTTTTGTTAGCCGGGCGCGTTACTACATTGACAGGAGTTGCTATGGCACAGCATGCCGTACTGGACAACATCAGCCATAAACACATCAGAATTATCAGCCAGCGTGGCGCCGGTTACGGCGACAATGTCAGCCTGACCAGCGCCTTTATCAGCGAGTTTATGCAGCTGCAAAGCTGGTATCCGCTGTTTTTCCGCCACAACAGTGACAACAACAGTTATGAACCGGTGGCATTACTCGGCCTAAAACCGGGGCAGAATCTGTTTTTACAGCCGCAAGGCTGGCAGGCGGGTTATGTGCCCCTGAGTATGCAGCGGCAACCGTTTTTAATCGGCTTTCAGCAACAGGTCGAAAACGGCGTACCGCAGCAGGTGCCGGTGGTGTGCATCGACTTAGAGCATCCGCGCGTCAGCCAGACAGAGGGTGAGCCGGTGTTTCTGCCCGACGGCGGCAACAGCCCGTTGTTACAACAGGCCACCGCCGTATTGCAACAAATTCAGCACGGCCATCAGCAAAACCAGGCTTTCTGCCAGACCCTGACAGAGCTGGAGTTACTGCAAAGTACCACGCTGGAGCTGAGTTACCACGGCGCTGTGCATAAGCTGACCGGGCTGCACAGTGTGGCGACTGACAAACTGAATAAGTTAACGGCAGAACAACTGCAGTTGCTGCAGCACCAGGGCTATTTGCAGGCACTGTATCTGATGCAGGCGTCTACCGGTAATATTGCCAAGCTGCTGAGTAAGATGGAAACCCAGCCTGCCTGAGACTGCGCGGGCGACAGAGGCTGATTGACGATGCAGAGCATTGAACAGATAGATTGCGACAGCAACTTTGCACTTAGCACGCAGCTGAGCGGGCGTACCACACCGTTGGTGCTGCGTAATCTGGTAAGGCACTGGCCGCTGGTGCAGCAGGCGAAACAGTCTGATCAGGCTGTAGCTGATTATCTGCGCAGCCTGTATCCGGGCGTGCCGGTGCAGGCATTTTTTGCCGAGCCGGAAGCTAAAGGGCGGTTTTTTTATAATGCCGATATGACGGGTTTTAACTTCAGCCAGCGCCAAACCCGGTTAGATACGGTGCTCGACGGTATTCTGCAGCATAGCGGCTGTAGCGATGCACCGGTATTTTACATGGGTTCGACCACCGCTGACTATTGCACGCCTGGCCTGACCGCACAGAACCCGCTGCAACTGGATGGAATAACGCCCCTGATAAGTTTATGGCTGGGTAACCGCAGCCATGTGGTAGCGCATTACGACGTGCCGGATAATATTGCCTGTGTCGGCGCCGGTAAGCGGCGTTTTACAGTGTTTGCGCCACAGCAGCTGGCTAACCTGTATCCGGGGCCACTCGATTTTACCCCGGCCGGGCAGCCGGTCAGTATGGTAGATGCACGCCAACCCGATTTCGCGCGCTATCCGAAATACCGTGATGCGCTGCAGCATGCGCTGGTTGCTGAACTTGAGCCTGGGGACGCTATTTTTATTCCGTCTATGTGGTGGCATCAGGTGGAAGGATTAAGCGAGCTGAATGTGCTGGTCAATTACTGGTGGCGCCAAACGCCGTCGTACTGCGGTTTGCCAACAGATGCCTTGCTACATGCGATGTTGAGTATCCGCGATTTGCCGCCGGCACAGCGGCAAATCTGGCAGCAACAATTTGAGCATTATGTGTTTAACGCCAACGACCAGACCAGCGCTCACTTGTCTGCAGAAAAACGCGGTGTGCTGGCGCCGATGCTGGAGCACACGGCCCGCAAGCTTCGGGCAATGCTGCTTAACCGGCTAAACCGTTAGCGCTGATAAACCCGCACATAGTCTATTTGCAGGCTTTGCGGGTAAGCACTGGTATCAACGCCGGTTTCATTCACCTTGCCCGCCCAGTTGCCACCAACGGCTAAATTTAGCAGCAGATGAAAGCGCTGATCAAAAGGCGCATGCGGCCCTATATCATCGCGGCTGTAACTGGCGGCAGTATACCAGTCGCTGCTGCGTTGGGTGGCGTATAATACATCGTCAACATACCAGCGAATTTCGCCGGCTTCCCATTCAATAGCATAAGTATAAAACGCATCTGAGGGGCTTTTGCCATCGCGCAGCTTGTAGCTCTTACCGCTGTAAACATTATCCGGCGGCAGTTTGCCGTAATGCAGGGTACCGTGCACGCGGCGCTCGCGCTCGTCGGCCAGCGCACTGGGCTCGTCAGATACGGTGCCCAGGTTCACAGCTTCCATAATGTCGATTTCGCCTGACAACGGCCAGCTGCCGTAATGCCAGTCAGTTGGCAGCATCCAGATCGCCGGCCAGCTGCCCTGCCCGCGTGGCAATTTGGCGCGGATTTCAAAGCGGCCATACAGCCAGTTGCCCTTGCCTTTACTGCGCAGCCTGGCCGAGGTATACGGCTGGGTTTTGCGCTGATGCGGGCTATGCGCCGGATCATCTTCGTTCAGTGCAGCACCGGTGTAAGTTTCCTTGCGGGCAACAATATGCAGGATGCCGTTTTCAACGTAGGCATTTTCACGCCGGTTGGTGTAGCACTGCAGTTCATTGTTACCGCCACCCTGACAGTTTTGCTCAAAACCCCATTTGGTTGAATCTATGCTGTTGCCGTCAAATTCGTCCTGCCATACCAGTTGCCAGCCCGGCTCAGTTGCTTGCTCTGCCGGTGCGGGTTGTTCGCTTGGCTGTTCTGTAGCCGGTGGTGCCAGCTGACAGCCAGCAAGAACACTACAGGTAAACAACGACAGAAGCTGACGGCGCATAGGTTAGTCTCCGCTACAGGACATATTGGCAGTTTCTGCAGATGCAGGCACCAGCCGGATATCGGCCAAGCTTAACACTAACGGGGCGGCACTGGTCAACGACACGGGTGTGAATATTTGGCTGAAATCCGCTCCGGCGCGGCCAAAGCAGGCTAAATCTACACTCAGTGTTTGCCAGCTGTCATCAGCCATCGCCTGCAGTTGCGGCGCAATGTTTAGTGCACTGTCACAGCTTTGGGCGCAATCCATGCCCAGCATAACGTTATCCGGCACCTCACCCGTGCGTTTCAGCTGCAGTACCAGTGCGGCTGAGGCCTCCTGATAAGAGCGTAAATCGGCCGGGAAGGCACTGCTCAGGCTTACCTTCGCCGGGCCACTGAAACTGAGGCGGCGGGCATCTTCCTGCACGGCTTTGTCGAAGGTGCGTACGGCAATATTGCCCAGTTGCTCCACGCTGCTGTTCATCGCTTTGCTGCTGCCATCGCTGTGCAGCATCAATTGGTACGGTGGTTTCACTGCGCGTTCAAACAGCACCAGATCCTGCAGGTTCTGGCTGGCTTCCACCTGTTCCGGCAATGTATTGCTCAGCGTGCTGGCATCGCCGTAGCGCAGGCCAAAGCCATACGGTAGCAGCGGCTGGTAGCTGACATCGCCCCGGTTAACGATTTGCTGTGGCGTGGCAGGCCAGCTGAACGATAATTTGCCGTGGAAGTCTTTATTCACACTGCCATCTGCGTTGGCGACGATCACGTCCGCTATCGCCGCACCTTCACTACCTGGCAGCCAGATAGCGACAAAGGCGTCAGATGCATTCAGCTCCGGGTTAACCCACATTGGCCGGCCGCTGATAAACAGCGAAACCACTTTAACGCCGTCTGCTTTGAGCTTTTTCAGCAGGGCTAAATCGGTTTTATTGCCGCGCTGATACTCTAAGTTATCCAGGTCACCATTGCCTTCGGCATAGGGCTGTTCACCAAATACCACGACGGCAACATCAGGCTTGCTGTTGTAGCTGCCATCCGTGCTCAGCTCAGTGCTGCCACCTGCTGCGGCAACGGCCTGTGCAATACCGGCATAGACTGAACTGCCACCGGGGAAGTCGCTGTTGCTGTTGCCGGTACCTTGCCAGCTGATGGTCCAGCCGCCGGATTGCATACCGATATTATCAGCACCGATACCGGTCACCAGAATATGTTGTTTCGGGTTAAGCGGCAGTGTTGCGTCGTTATTTTTCAGTAACACCAGCGATTGCTGCACGGCCTGGCGCGCTACAGCGCGGTGTTCGCTTGAGCCAATCAATTCGGTTTTGCCCGATAATGGCCGCTTAGCCGGGCTGGGTTTATCAAATAAGCCAGCGCGCAGTTTTACCCGTAAAATGCGCCGCACAGCATCATCAATCCGGCTTAGTGGTATCTGGCCGCTTTCGGTCTGGGCCAGCAGGTTTTCATACAGCGGTTTCCAGGCTGGTGTTGGCACCATATACACATCAAGCCCGGCCAGTGCTGCCTGGGCACAGTTGTCGTTGCTGCAGCCAGGGATCTGGCCGTGGCCATTCCAGTCGCCGACAACAAAGCCGTCGAAGCCCATACGATCTTTTAATACGTCGGTGAGTAAATACTTACTGCCGTGAATTTTTTCGCCATGCCAGCTGTTAAACGATGCCATTACGCTTTGTGCACCGGCTTGTAAGCCGCCGACATAACCCTGAGCATGGATGCGGAATAAGTCTTGCTCGCTGGCGATATTATCACCCTGATCGTCACCGCCTTCAGTGCCGCCATCGCCGAGGAAGTGCTTAACGGTACTGATGACGCGCTGCTCGCCGAGAAAATCTTTATCGGCGGCGCCCTGTAAACCGGTAACGATAGCCGCAGCGTAGTCGTGCACGATGTCCGGATCTTCCGAATAACCTTCGTAGGTGCGGCCCCAGCGGTCATCGCGCACCACTGCTACCGTAGGTGCGAATACCCAGTCGATACCGGTTACCATCACTTCACGCGCAGTCACTGCTGCGATCTGCTCAATTAACGCCGGGTTATTTGCTGCGCCCAAGCCTATATTATGCGGAAATAAGGTCGCGCCGATCACATTATTGTGGCCGTGTACCGCATCGGTACCCCACATGGTTGGAATGCGGCTGCCGTCGAGGCTGTCGTCAATTGATGCCTGATACATGGCCTCGGCCAGCGCTATCCAGTCTGCCGGGGTGGCATGTTTGTTGTTGTCCGGAAAAGCTCCACCGCCATTGAGGTAGGAGCCAAAACCATATTTACGCATGTCTTCAACGGTAATATCGCGGATTTCCGGCTGGATCATCTGGGCTATTTTTTGTGCCAGAGTCATATCTGCCAGCATATCGCTGATACGCTGCTCCATAGCCGGATCCTGTGCTACCGGCAATGTCAGCTCTGGCCAGACAGCAGCTGCTTTGCCAGAGGGTTCAGTCTGCTCCGTCGGTGCCTTGGCACAGGCGTTTAATACCAGCGCGCAGCTGATACTTAATGCAGAAAGTTGCAGGCGAAATGTCATCCGGTTCTCCTTAAGCGACGTTGCGGGGTTTGCTGCCGACAGCGCCATACCAGGCAATATAGACATAACAAAGTAGCGGAATAATAAAGGCCAGTTGCACGCTGACAGCATCTGCCAGTGCGGCTTGTGCCAACGGTAGTACTGCGCCGCCAACAATGGCCAGACACAAAATACCTGAACCCTGGCTGGTATGCTGTTTCAGGCCGTGAATGGCCAGGCTGAAAATAGTCGGGAACATAATGGAATTACACAGACCCACCAGCAAGATGGCGAACATGGCCAGACTGCCGCCGGTAGCAATAGTAATGGCAAGTAAAATCACCGCACAGACAGCGTTAAATGCCAGCACTTTACCCGGCGCCAGATGTTGCATTACCACAGCACCGATAAAGCGCCCGGCCATAGCGCCGCCAAAATACCAGGCAATATAGTGTGACGCCGTTTGGGCTTCCAGCGCGCCGATATCAGGTTGGGTAATAAAACTGATCAAAAAGCTGCCGATGCCCACTTCGGCCCCCACATAAACAAAAATACCCAGCGCCCCCAGTACCAGATGGCGGTACTGCCAGGCGGCACCGGTAACGGTGATGCTGGCGTCTTTTTTGCCCAGTTTAGGCAGGCGTAAAAAGGCAAAAATCATAGCCATCACAATAAGCGCTGCTGCCAGCAGTAAATACGGCAATTGTACGGTCGACTCGGTCACTTCACCGGGTGTCGGCGCCTGCATACCGCCGAAAATCAGCCAGGCGCCGAAAAACGGTGCCACTGTGGTACCCAGTGAGTTAAAGGCTTGCGTCATGGTTAAGCGGCTGGATGCTGTTTCCGGCTTGCCCAGTACGCTGACATAAGGGTTAGCGGCAACCTGCAGTATGGTTATACCGGAAGCAAGGACAAATAATGCCAGCAAGAACAGCGGGTAATAGTGTGCTGCGGCAGCCGGATAAAACAGTAAACAACCGGCGCCGGCAATCAGCAGGCCGGTGACAATACCGGATTGGTAACCAATGCGGCTGACCAGCATACCTGCCGGTACTGACACCACAAAGTAGGCACTGAAAAAGCAAAACTGGATCAGCAGCGCCTGGGTATAGTTCAGATCAAACAGGCCTTTAAGGTAAGGCACCAGAATGTCGTTCAGACAGGTGATAAAGCCCCACATAAAAAACAGTGTGGTCAGAGATGTCAGAGCAAAGCGGTAGTTACTCTGAGATGCTGCGGCCTCTGGTGCGGCGTCGCTGATTATTGGTGTTGCTGCCATCTTGCCCCCCGGCGATAAATGTTTTTCATTGACGGCTGCAATTGTGCCGTCTAGTATTATGTAAGCGCTTTCATTTATAGCATATATCACGCTGTTGGCAATCATTTTATCGCTCAGCAGCCCATAACAGCCTGACCAGAAGATAGTACAGCCAATGAAAATTACCTTAGCCGACAGCTCTCCTTTGCTTAACCCTGAATTTATATTTGGCGTGGCCACAGCGTCGTTTCAGATTGAAGGCGCGGCCGACAGCCGGGAACCCTGTATCTGGGATACTTTTTGTGCACAGCCGGGCCGGATTAAAGATGGTTCAGACGGTCTGACAGCCTGTGATCATGTGGCACGCTGGCGCGAAGATGTGGAGCTGATTGCCGCGCTGGGTGTCGATGCTTACCGCTTTTCGGTGGCCTGGGGCCGGGTTATCCGAGCAGATGGCAGCATTAATCAGGCCGGGCTGGATTTCTACATTCAGCTGCTCGACGCACTGAAAGCGCGCAATATTAAAGCCTTTGTCACGCTGTATCACTGGGATTTACCACAGTATTTGCAGGATGAAGGCGGCTGGCTGAACCGTGCTACCGCGTATAAATTTGCCGAGTATGCTGACATCGTATCGCGGGCATTCGGTGACCGGGTGCATTCCTATGCCACGCTGAACGAACCGTTCTGCAGTGCCTACTTAAGCTATGAAGCCGGTATTCATGCCCCCGGCGTGCAAAACCGCCAGCATGGCCGTCAGGTTGCGCATCATTTATTGCTGGCGCATGGTTTAGCAATGCCGGTACTGCAGAAAAATGCCCCGGCAGCATTAAATGGCATAGTGCTGAACTTCAGCCCCTGCCATCCGGCCAGCGATAGTGAAGCCGATATTCGTGCAGCTGACATGGCTGACCAGTACCATAACCAATGGTATATCCAACCCTTGATGGAAGCGCGTTACCCTGAGCTGTTGCAGCAATTACCGGCATCAGAGCAACCGGTGATTGCTGAGGGTGATATGGCTATTATTGCCCAGCCGCTGGATTTTCTCGGCGTAAATTACTACACCCGCACCGTGTACCGTGCCAATACAAAAGGCTGGTTCAGCGATGTACCGCCAACAACGCCACCACTGACCGATATGGGCTGGGAAATTTACCCACAGGGTCTGACTGAAGTGTTGCTGGCAATGCACCAGCGTTATAACCTGCCACCGGTGTATATCACCGAAAATGGTGCAGCTATGCCAGACACTCTGCAGCATAATCAGGTGGCAGATCTACGGCGCGTTGCTTACTTTGAACAGCATTTACAGGCCACCGCCGATGCCATTACCGCCGGTATGCGGATCGACGGTTATTTTGCCTGGAGCCTGATGGATAACTTCGAATGGGCGGAAGGCTATGCCAAACGTTTTGGCATAGTGTATGTCGATTACGTCACGCAGCAGCGCACATTGAAAGCCAGCGCCATAGCACTGCGCGATTTATTTGCTAACCGGCGCGCTAAGCAGTAACAGCAGAAAGATAATAATAAACAGGATTTGACGGGGATAGCATGCTAACAAAGCGGGAGAAAGTGGCCTACGGCCTGGGCGATACCGCCAGCAATATCGTGTTTCAGACGGTAATGCTGTTTTTAACCTTCTTTTACACCGATATCTTCGGTATTTCGCCGGCGGTGGTTGGCACGATGTTTTTGCTGGTACGGATTATTGATGCGGTAACCGACCCGTTAATGGGCGCACTGGCCGACAAAACCCAAAGCCGGCATGGTAAATACCGGCCTTATCTGCTGTGGCTGGCGCTACCTTTTGCGCTGTGCAGTGTGCTGGCGTTTACCACGCCGGATTTATCGGCCAATGGCAAAGTTATTTATGCGTTTGCCACTTACACTCTGCTGATGCTGGCGTATACCGCGATCAATATTCCTTACTCGGCGTTGGGTGGCGTATTAACCGCTGATCCGACCGAGCGGGTGTCGGTGCAGTCATACCGTTTTGTGTTCGGCATGCTGGGCGGCTTGCTGGTGACCGCCTGCACCCTGCCGCTGGTTAACTTTTTTGGCAACGGTGACAATGCCAAGGGCTACCAGCTGACTATTGTTGCCATGAGTGCGCTGGGCCTGCTGCTGTTTTTACTGTGTTTTGCCGGTACCCGTGAACGGGTGAATGCGCCGGTGGATCAACAGCTGACACTAAAACGCAGCTTTGCATCGCTGTGGCAAAACGATCAGTGGCGGGTATTGTGTGTGGCGGCATTTTTTCTGCTGACCGGCATGGTGTTGCGCACGACGCTGGCTATTTATTACGTAAAGTATTTTCTGGGCCGTGAAGATCTGATCACGATGTTTGTCACGCTCGGTATGGTGGGCAATATTGCCGGTTGTGCAGCTGCGCAGTGGCTGAGCCGTTATGTCGATAAAGTAAATGCGTATATCGGCCTGCAGCTGATTGCTGCGCTTATCAGTGCGCTCAGTTTCTTTGTTGGCGCTGCACAACTGGAACTGGCGTTTGCGCTGTATTTCCTCTGGGGCTTCTTTTTACAAATGGCCACGCCGCTACTGTGGGCTAAAATGGCCGACACTGTTGACTATGGCCACTATAAAACCGGTATCCGTATTACCGGTCTGGTGTATTCGTCTATCGTGTTCTTTATCAAACTGGGGCTGGCACTGGGTGGTGCGCTGGCGGGCTGGTTACTGGCGTTTTATCAGTATCAGGCCGACAGTGTACAAACTGCAGCAACGCAACAGGGCATTTTACTCAGCTTCACGGTGCTACCCGCTATCGGTTCGGTGCTGGTTGCGCTGGTGATGAGCCGTTACCGGCTGCGCAGCAATACCGTGCTGGATATTCATCAGCAGTTGCAGCAGCGTGCTGGTGAAACGGCGCCGGAGCATGCTAGAGTAAATGCCTGAATCTATTAAGACAGGCAGGCAATGGCAACCATTTACCAAGTTTCAGAGCTGGCAGGCGTATCGTTAGCCACAGTGTCGCGGGTGATGAATAACAACGCCCGCGTCAGCGAAGCCACCCGCAACAAAGTGCTGGATGCTATGGCTCAACTGGGCTACCGGCCCAACTCTATTGCGCAGTCACTGGCGTCAAACCGCTCAAACAGCGTCGGCATTCTGGTATCCGAGCTGCACGGCCCGTTTTATGGTGAAATGTTAAGCGGCATTGAGAACGAATGCCGCGCGGCCGGCAAGCACGTTATTATTGCCGCAGGCCACAGTGAAGCTGAAAGCGAAAAAGACGGCATTGAGTTTTTAATCAGCCGTAACTGTGACGCCCTCATTCTGCATGTTGAAGCGGTATCGGATGACTACCTGATCAAACTGGCTGGCGGTAAATTACCGATAGTGCTGATCAACCGCTACATCGCCAAACTGGCCGATAACTGTATCAGCCTGGATAACGAACTGGGCGGCTATCTGGCAACCCAACAGCTATTACAGCAGGGCCATACCCAGCTGGCCTATATTGCCGGGCCAATGTGGAAAAGTGACGCTAAAGACCGTTATGCCGGGCACTTGCGTGCTATGGCTGAGCATGGCCTGACATTTAACCCGGCCCTGTTGGCTGAGGGGGATTTTCGCGACAGCGGCGGCAGCGCCTGTATGCAGCGGCTGCTGGCCACCAAGCTGCCTTTTACTGCCCTGGTCTGCGCGAACGATGAAATGGCCGCCGGCGCAATGGAAGTGGCACGCGAACAGGGGCTGCAGGTACCGCAGGACTTATCGATAGTGGGTTTTGATAACCTGATCCTGGCGCGTTACATTTATCCTAAACTGACCACTATTGACTATCCTATCGGCGAAATGGGCCGTATGGCTGCACGCTGGGTGCTGAAAAACATCTATCAGCAGCAGGCTCTGCAGTTGAAAAATGTGTTTGAACCGGCTCTGGTCTGCCGCGACTCGGCCTGTAGCTTATAACCTCAGCACCAGGCTGTACCCGGCATTAATAACTGCACGCCGCCGGCCTGCCAGCCCCACCAGGCGGCAGCCAGCATCAGGGCCAGTAGCAAATACAGCAGTTTTATCAGGTGTTTTTTCATGCTGTTGCCGTTTTCAACGTTGCGCTTTGCTCTTTTACCGGCAGATTAAGCAAAGCGGCTATGATGCTTAAGCCTATCGCTATCTGCCAGACTAAATCATAGTTACCGGTTTTGTCATACACATAGCCGCCAAACCAGCCGCCCAGAAAGGCGCCTAACTGGTGAAACAAAAACACTATACCGCCCAGCATCGATAAATAACGCACGCCAAAAATACTGGCGACAGTGCCGTTGGTCAGTGGCACGGTCGAGAGCCAGAGTAAACCCATGGCCATACCAAACAGGTAAGCACTCCAGTTCGTCAGTGGTAACAGTAAAAACGCGACAATCACCACTGCCCGCAGCGCATACAAGGCACTTAGCAACAGTGGCTTGGATAAACGCGCGCCCAAAGCGCCGGCGATGTAGGTACCAAAGATGTTAAACAGGCCGATAAGCGCCAGCACAGTAGTGCCAACCGCAGGCGCCAACTGCTGATCCACCAGATAGGCCGGCAGGTGAATACCGATAAATACCACCTGAAAACCGCAGACAAAAAAGCCCAGCGACAACAGCCAGAAACCTTTGTGCGCCACGGCTTGTCGTAGTGCCTGTTCAATGCTTTGTTCAGGCCCGGTGTGTGTGTGCATATCCGGTGCACGCAGCATCAGCGCCAGTGGCAAAATAAGCAGCGCCAGCATACCCAGCGCAGTCAGGGCTGCTGCCCAGCCTAGCTGGGTGATCAGTGCCAGTGTGCCAGGCAGCATAATAAACTGGCCAAAAGAGCCGGCGGCACTGGCTATGCCCATCGCCATACTGCGTTTTTCCACCGGCACGGCGCGGCCAATCGCGCCCAGAATAATGGTAAAAGAGGTGCCGGACAGCGCCAGACCAAT
>NZ_DATCSY010000036.1:0-4365 GCF_036568245.1 Rheinheimera sp.
TGCTGGCTAAAGGTAAAGACGAGCATATCGCCCTGTTAAACGACCTGGCGCAGGTGCTCAGCGCTCAAACCAGTGGGAGGGGTGATGGTAAAGCGCTGCATCAACGCATTATCGACGCCGACGCGGCAAAAGCCATGCTGCTGACCCGTCAGGCGCTGGACGCCAGCGGTTGGTTAAAACGTTATGTACAAGGTGTGCTAAAAGTGGATGCCACAGGTGGAAGTTCAGCAGAACAGGCATTAGGAGCAGAATGATGACCCAGTTAATGCGCACAGCGCTGAAAACAGCCTTCGCCGATGCCAAAGACGCCAACCCAGGCTTATTATTGCAACGTGGCTGGGCAAACTTTACTCAGCAAAAATCTGCCGACGAGGCCGGCAGCAAAACCGAACATATTGAGCGAATTTGCGCGATTCCGGCGTCATCACTTTATGCTAATGCTTACAATCGCTGGCTACAAAGCACCAGTAGTACCAATTTTTGCCGGCTGGTACTGAAGGTTGATAACCGATTACTGATTGGCTTAAGCGGTGGCGGCGCTTTAGAGACTGGCTGCTCCTTAAGCCACAACCA
Source organism: Rheinheimera sp. (assembly GCF_036568245.1). GTDB lineage: Bacteria > Pseudomonadota > Gammaproteobacteria > Enterobacterales > Alteromonadaceae > Alishewanella. The sequence goes on from NZ_DATCSY010000036.1 coordinate 574, forward strand.
TGGTATGCCTTATATCCCGGGGTCCAGTATCAAAGGTGCAGTGCGGGCTTGGGCTGAGGCTGCTTTGTCTGAGCACAAGCCATTGTTCGCTGAGTTGTTTGGCGCCAAAGATTCCAGCAGTGCCGCTTTACTGGAATTTTATGATGCCTGGTGGGTGCCACAAAGTGCACCGGGACAGTTAAATAACAAGCCTTTTGTGCAAGACATTGTCACCACCCACCACACCGATTATTACCAGGGCAAAGGGGCTGCTCCGAGCGACCTGGACAGCCCGGTGCCCAATGCGCTGGTGGCGGTGCAAGGCAGTTTTGTGGTTGTGGTGGGCACAGTGCCTGATTATGCGCCACTGGTTAAAAACCTGCTGCAAAAAGCCCTGGCCGCCAATGGTGTTGGTGCCAAAACTGCGTCAGGTTATGGTTATTTTTCTGCTGACGACAAAAGAACCAAGGCCTTAGAGCAACAAGCTAACCTGGCGCAAGTGGCTGACCTGCCGCCAGAGCAGCAACAAGACATGCGGTTACGGCACGAGTTGCAAGCCATGTCGGAAGAGGCGCTGGCATTGATGTTCAGCAAAAACCGCAATCAAACCAAAGCCAGGCCCGATTTCGAGCAACTGCTGGCCTTTGTCAAAACCGAATACAGCAGCCTGATTAGTGGCTGGCCACAAAAATCGCCTAATTTTGTCAAAGCCTATAAGTTTCTGAAAAACAACAGTGGTAGTGACGACTAAGCCTTCATATCAGCATTTAACCAAGCAAAAAGGCCAGAGCGACAAGCAGCCGGCTTTTTTGCAGTGGTTAAACTCTGCAGGTTACGCCCAAAGCAAACACAGCGAACATAGCAAACAAACTTGTCTGTGCGCCAGCTTCGCTTTAAATGCCCATAATGCCATGCCAACCCAATTATTTCGGTGTTTGATCACAGAAGGAGCATAACAATGGCGTTTTGGTTAGTCAGTCGTCACAGCGGCGAACAAAACTGGATAGAACTTGAGCGTATGCCTTGTGATTCCACCTTATTAGCCTGGTTAGCTCCAGAGGTAACAGCGGGCGATATAGTGCTGGGTGCTTTACCCATGCCGATGGTGGCGCAGCTAAATTTAATGGGTGTACATGTGGTGCATCTGACGTTGACCGAAGCAAACGGGCCAGGGAAGAACCTGGCAAAACTGGCTGCAACCGGGCTTACTGCGGTTTGTTACAAAGCGGAGCAGAATTTTAGCTCAGCACCTTCATCTACATTGCAGTTAAATGGTTGATTGAAAAATAATCAGTTTGTCTGTATCAATAAAGGCTGGCTGCTTGAGTGAAGGAGAACCAACGCATGATCAATGCCAAACCGCTGCTGGCACAGTTGCCTTACACCCATTGGACTGTTGAGCTTGAATTTACGCAAAGGGCAGAGCTGGACGTTTACAAAGGTAATGTACTGCACGGCGGTTTTGGCCGTGCTTTGGCGCTGGTGTCGCAGCAGCTGTTTGACCAGCTGTTTGTTCAGCCCGCTGACAATAACCAATGGGTGACACCTTTTGCTGTGTTTAGCTGTAATCAGCAGCAAGGCTTTGCTGAAGGTGCGCCTCTGCAGTTTGAACTGATGTTATCAGGGGCGGCTGCAGATGCACAGCAAGCGGTGCTGGATTGTCTGATGGTCTGGCAGGTATTGGGTTTGGGTGCCCAGCGCGCCCGCTTTCAGGTGCGTTCGGTGACCGACAGCCTGGGCGCTAAGGTGTATAAGGCTGGCCAGGGACAATCACCTGTGCTGGCTCGCTACAGTCTGGCACAATTTATGACAGATGATTTTTGCAAAGTTGCGACGAGCTGCAACTATGATGTGTCGCCTTTAGGTTATCGGCTACATACTATTACCCGTTGCCGGTTGCAACATCAGGGCCAGCCGCTGCGCCAGGCACCTGCGCTGTCATTGTTTTGCCAGATGGTTAAACGCCGCTTTTGGCAGTTAGTGCCAGAGGATATTCGTCAGATCACTGGCCAGCCCGAACTTGCGGGCCGAGTGCAGCCAGACCAGCTTGTGTTTTCCGACGATAGCTCAGAGCAACCGCAACAGGCGCAGGTGCGTTTTCACGACTGGCAACGCTATAGTGCTAAAGAGCAGCGGCAGGTCGCTATTGGTGGGCTGGAAGGCCAATGGCTGTACCCGCAGGTGACTGCGGAGCATTACTTTTGGTTGCGGCTGGGCGAGCTGATTGGTGTAGGCAATAAAAGCAGTTTTGGTTTCGGCCGTTACCGGGGCAATCTTGAGCAGGCATCTTAGGTAAATTGATACCTCTTTTAACTCACATCTGACAAGTTTGTAACTCAAAGCCCCTCCAAGGTGAGGTGTAGTCTGGTGCGTTCAACCAGCGCGGCGGAGGGGTTTATGACCAGGCAAACAAACAGCAGCATTTTTCCGTTTCACCGACCTCAGCCTCAATTTGCCGATATCAGCCTGCATGGGCTACTCAGCGAAAGCTCGCTGGAACTTGCCTTTAAAAAAGTGGCAGAGAACAACGGCGTTGCCGGGTTGGATGGGGTGACAATAGCACAATTTGCCCAGCGTTTACCGCAAGAGCTGCAAAAATTACAGTACGAAATTAGCACTGGCCGGTACAGGGCCCAGCCTTGCAAAGTGGTGGAGATCCCCAAAACCAACCAAAAGTTTCGTCGGCTGGCTATTCCCTGTATTCGTGATCGGGTGGTGCAAACCATGCTAAGCCAGGCACTGATGCCATTTTTTGAACCGCATTTTGAACGCTGCAGTTATGGCTACCGGCCGGGGCGCAGTTATATTCAGGCGGTGCAGCAAATTACCCGCTTTCGTGATCAGGGGTTTGAGGTGGTGTTTGACGCCGATATAGAGCAATACTTTGACAGTATTCCGCAAGATTACCTGTTGGCACAGTTGGCCGATTACCTGCCAGACGCTGCACTGATTGGCTTGATTGAACGCTCTTTGCAGCAAATGCAGTGGCATAAAACCCAACTGGTGTATGGCAAAAGCAGGGGCATGGGGGTGCCGCAAGGTTCACCTCTGTCACCTGTACTGGCCAATTTGTACCTGGACCCGTTAGATGAAGCTTTATTGAATGCTGACTATAAACCAGTGCGTTTTGCTGACGATTTTATTGTAATGTGCCAGAACCAGAAATCGGCAGCTAATGCACTGGTGCTGACCCGCGAGGTGCTGGAACAGCTGAAACTGAGTTTTAATGCCGATAAAACCCGCGTTACCGACTTTGAACATGGCTTTGTCTTTCTTGGCCATTATTTTATTGAGCAGTGGGTAGAGCCGATTAAAAAGCTGGCCACTCAGCAGCTGGAATATCATGCTTTTGCCCCTTTACCTGAGGCTGAACCTGCCACAACATCGGCGCAGGTGGCAGCTTTGCTGAGCAACGAAAGTGCGACAGAGCTGGGCGACGATACCAGCCAGCAGGAACCAGAGCGGCCCTTGCTGAACTTTATGCAACGCGAAATTCAGGATTTACTGCAACCCGAAGACTGGCCTGCAGCTACAACGCAGCAAAGCGACAGCCGGCTGGTGAGTAAACTGCGGTGTTTGTATGTTAGCCGCCAGGGCGCAGTGCTACACAAAGTGGCCGGCAAAATAGAAGTTCGCACTGGCGATAAAGTGGTCTGCCGTCAGCCACTGGCGCAACTGGATTGCATATTATGTTACGGCGCCGTGCATTTAACCCGTGCAGTGTTGCATTACGCCATAAAAACCGCGCTGAACGTAGTGTTTATGAGCCGTTATGGCGGCTATTACGGCCAATTGCAAAGCAGCAACTGCTAT
>NZ_DATCSY010000037.1:0-4126 GCF_036568245.1 Rheinheimera sp.
CATCAGCTCAGCAGGTACCAGCTGCGTCAGGCTTTGAGCCTGCTCAAACTCACCAATCTGGTTTAACAAAAATATGGCGTCCGGCAACACCTGGTGTTGTTCGGACAACTGGTCGGCAACGGCTGCATAAGTTTTCTTCGCCTGATATTGCGCACCGCTAAGCGACTCTAATCTGGCTTGGCACAACGCTTCAAATAGGCCAAAATCGATTTCGCGTGTCATACCTTCGTCACGTTTCACGCGTTGTAACGCCAGAGAAACCTCTTGCAGATAACGGTTACGTTGGTTGGGGTCATCCGTTCTCACAGCGGCATCAATTACAGTGCGTATATAGTTCAGCAGATGCACGATATCTTGCTTAATTGAACGCCGGGTGATCTCATACAGCTGCTTACTGGCTTGAACCTGTAGCGGAACATTATTAAGTTTACGTGCAATCTCAATAAGCAAATACTGGCGTGCCATACTGTAGGGTGCTATTTCAGCTGCGATTTGGATGCTACTAAATGCTTGCTCCTGATCTCCGGTGGCTTGGTAAGTCATCGCCTGTATATCGTAAGCTTCAGCAAAATAGCGATTGCTTTCTATGGCTTCCTGGCATAACGCCAAACTTTCATCAAAACGTTGCAATTCGAAACATAACTTCGCTTGTAACAACAATGCCCAGCCGCTGCGGTGTTGGTTAAGGCTGTTTTGCAGGATCTGCTCTGCTTCATCGTACCTGTGCAGAACGAGTAAGTTCTCCACCATGACTCTTTTACAGAACTGCTGATAACGGCTTTCGCTTGCTATCGCCTGCTGACACAACTCAATTGCCCGTTCGGGTTGGTCGTCAAACAAGGCCTGATACAGTGCCGCCAAATGGGCTTTTTTTCGCTGTATACGCTGAATACGGCTGCGAAGCACATTTTGTGAAAAAGGCTTGACCAAATAATCGTCTGGTTCGAGTTCGACAGCACTCATAACCATCGGCACTGTATTTTCACCAGTCACCAGCATAAAAATACTGTGGGGCGCCAATAGCTTTTTTTCTCTCAGATCTTCCAGCAGCTGCTTACCGTTCTTGCCAACACCTAAGTGATAATCAACGAAGAGTATGTCGTAACTGACCGTGGCACATTTTGCTAATGCTTGTTCGCCTGTTGGCGAGAATGCCACATTTGTTGCTCCCATTTGATACAAAATACCTTTAAACATCAATTGGAAAGCCCGTTGATCGTCAACAATAAGAACACGTTGATTCTCAAGCGTTTTGTTATCCATCAGTACCACATTAATTCAATAGTAATTTACGACTAAGTGTCGGAAATATCTGACAGATAAGCAAGAAAATAATGGATGGAGTGATGCTATAACAGTTGCGGTAAACAGGAAGATGGTGGAGGGGGAAGGATTCGAACCTTCGAAGGCAGTGCCGGCAGATTTACAGTCTGATCCCTTTGGCCACTCGGGAACCCCTCCACGAGTGGACGGCATATTATCAAACTCACTTTTGATGTAAAGCCATTTACTAAACTTTTTTGTCTGACTGCCGATAATTCAGTCAGATAAGAACATATGAAGCCGCGAAACAGTTTATTTAGAATGATTATTAACGAATGGCAGCTTGATTCCAGACTTAATACTGCGCTTCAGCAAGCGCAGCGGGCAGATTTTTCTTTATATCTGGCGTTGCTGTCGCCTGCTATCGAAGAATCCGCTGAGTTTTTTACACCTGATGCAGTATCAGAGATAAAAATAAGCGAAAATTTGTATAATAAATTTGGAATTCGTCCGGCACGAAGCTTCGCTATGGCTCAAGAAGATCTCAAGGTGCTCAGCCAACATACCCAAGCCTTATTACAAGGAGGTTTGGCGAGTTTGAAGCTCGCGATGAGCTTGAGCATAGCGCCATTACAGCAACATGATGACAAGAAACGGCTTAGCAGCGATGTCTTGCAGGCTTTGAGCTTGCATAGCCACCGACGGCTTTTAGAGCCAGAATTGACAAAACCGCAAGCTGATCCCGCTGCAATTTATGAGGTACTACAACAGTTACATACAGAAGACGTAGCGTAGTCAGTTTGTTAACTTTAATGACCAGAGATTAAATGTTGCTGACATTGTTTAAATTTCTTCCCGCTATTGCAGGGACATCGCTCATTCCGCTGTATTTTTCTTGGCGTTTGTTCAGTTAATACACCATCAAGATAGTACCATTGATCTTCGAGCACAAAACGTGATCGTTCCCGAAATTGGTATAGCAGATTATGCTGAATATATTTCACCGTAAATTCGACAAAACCCTCGTTTAGGCTTTGCTCCGCGCTGTGTACATCTAACATGATAAAGTGGCTGTCATGCGCAAAAGCAGCCAGGGCTGCGGCTGGGTTTTCTTGCCGCACTGAAGGGTGATATGTCAGGTATATATAATCAATGGCTTTATGGCAGTATGCACTATAACGGGAGCGCATTAGCTGCTCGCAGTAGCGTACCTGCAGCTGCCCACTAATAAAAGTATGGCAACATAAGTCAAACGGTTTAGCGGAACCACAATAACACTGCATAACGATAAATCTGATAAATTGATGCAGCAATTCTATCGTATGCTAGCCCTGTTGTCCTGCGACGATGCAGGTGGTTAATGCTTAAATATTCTCTGTGCTACGTGCTCGCTCTGATAGAACCAAATATTGTTCTTGGCAGCAAGTTTTCGGCATTGTTCTAATTGTTGCTGCCCCAAAGGCTCTCCAAAGTTGATAACCACTTTGCAGCTGACCGAGGTAAGGGCCTGTGTTAAAGTTGCCGCCAGATTGCTAATTTGCTTCTGATGCACTACCAGAACATTATGCAAAGACAATTGATAATTCTCCGCCCACTCTTTGTCTGGCAAGCTCGAAGGTGCCACAAGCAGTATCCATCCATCCTGACTTTGATGTTGCTTGATTAACTGTAAAAGGCTTTGCCGGGGGAGGTGGCTGCTATTATCTGCGTTGATGCCAGCATGAACGAGAGTTTGCAACACACAGCTGTCGCGGTCAGTGGTCGATTGAAATAATGGACGACGCAATACATTGTTATACATACAGTCACCTAGTGGTTATTTATACAGTGTACGCATATACAGTATTCGCCTGTTGGACGAAAAGCAAGCATATTTTTGCAAATATTATAGATGTACTGGCTAGACCATTAGTGAGGCGAATTTAGGTAGAATGGCCGCCTTAAGTGTATTGCGGATAGGTGATAGATGTTGTTAGAAAAGTATGTTCAGCAAAATGGTGAGTATTTTAGCTTTACCCGGCAGCAGGCAAGTGACTTTGCAAAACAAGTCGCGTCTGACTTTAATCCTATACATGATGAGGACGCAAAGCGCTTTTGCGTGCCAGGCGATTTGCTTTTTTCGTATCTGTTAACCCGCTATGGTGTTGCACAGCGCCTTAGCTGTCAGTTTTCTGGTATGGTTGGTGCCGAGGTAGAGCTGCATTGCGCTGAGGATTCTGACGTCATTACTATTGTTGATGGTCAGAATAAAAAGTATCTCTCATTTCAGCGCAGCGGGCCATCCCAGCAAGACCTGAATGTTATAGAGCCGCTTATCCAGGATTATGTCAGATTTTCTGGCCAGAACTTTCCTCATATATTGCAGCCATTAATGCAACGACATAATGTAATGATTAACCCTCAGCGACCGCTGGTGATATATGAAAGCATGGCACTGGAGTTTGAGTTTTTACCGTCACAGAAAGTAGATTTAAGTTTGACAGCATCGTCATTGTCAGTTGAAGGGAAAAGAGGCAATGCACTGCTGCAGTTTTCACTGAAAGAGAACGGCAAATCGATCGGCTCTGGAGAGAAGCGGATGATTTTAAGTAATCTGGTTCCTTATGACGACGTGCAAATGACTCAAATGGTGCTGGAATACAACAGCCGCAAAGCTGTGGCCTGATGAATTTTTTAGAAATACGGCTGTTTTGCTTGTTTTCTGGGCGGTTGATATATTTTCCTCAATTTACCTGTTGCGTGTGTTCAAAAACGCCCTATAATGCGCGCCATGCCACGGGGTGCTGCGGTTCGGGTGCGTCGGGTGAGTTAAAAAGTCTCTCAAAAATCTTTTAAAAAGGCGCTTGACAGACGGGTTTAAATC
>NZ_DATCSY010000038.1:0-22676 GCF_036568245.1 Rheinheimera sp.
ACGCTGCAAAGGTTTCAGTTTGGCATTGGTGGCAGTTGTCTGCTGTGGCAACTGGGGCTGGAAGTTTCACCCAATGATATCGATATGGTCTGTACTGAGGCAGATTTTCCTGCTATCTGCGATGCACTTAAGGCGGATGGCTTTACCGCACAAAATACAGCGCCTCACCCGCAGTATATGTCGGCACATTTTTGTCGTTTCAGCCGGGCAGACTGGCCGGATATTGAACTGATGGCCGGTATTGCGGTGAAACAGCACGATGAGCTTGTGCACTGGACATTTAAACCCAGGCAATGCCATTGGCAAAACCAGATCTGCTGGATGCCGCCGGCCGACTGGCTACAGCTGTATCAGTTGTTTAACCGGCCACAGCGGGTAGCGCAGTTAAAGCGTTACCTGCTGGAGTTAACACTACAAAGCCTGAATAACAGCTAACTGCGTCAGACTGTTTTTGCCCAGATACTGTTGTCCTGCCGGCTGGCCCGGCGCTGGCTGGCACGGGCCAGTAAGCAGAATAAAACCGCCAGCAACACCGCCGTGCCTTCCACCGCAGGCCGCAGCAGAGCGCCTTGCAGCAGCGGGGTTAGAAAAAACGCACCGCTGCTATACCAGGCCGCAATCGGTATCAACATTGTCAGTAGCGCGCAAATATACAGCAGTTCTGCCCCGGCTTTGGCTGGCTGGCGGATAAAGGCCCAGACTAAAGCGGCAAAGAACACGCTGTAATACACTGTGCTGTGCCAGGCTTCAGCCAGTAGTGAGCCGGCAATAAAGAGTGCAGAAACGCCCGCGACAGAGCCCAGACACACACCCAGTGTAAGTGACGCCATTAGGCGTATTTTGGCTGGTTGTGTGCCGTTGTTGCGCCGCCGTACTTCCAGCCACAGCAGGTTACCGCTGTAAAATAGCAGCGCACCCGCCAGACCCAGTACAAAGTACAGCCATTTTGACGCATAACCGGCAAAGTCGCCGTAGTGCAGGTTTTGTAAACCACGCAGGAAAGTGGTACCCGGCCGGAACTGGTCCGGGCTTAGCATACCGGCCAGCTCACCACTGGCGCTGTTTAGCACCACGGCGGCATTTTGCGTTAGGGTAGCCGATGGCAGGTGGCCATAAATAGTTACTGTGCCGTTGGTATCGTCTGCGTCATGGTAATACAGCATTTCTGGCTGCATGGCAGGCATATGTTCAGCGGCAAGCGCCAATAATTGATCTGGGGGTAACATTTTTGCCTGCACGCCTGATGGTTCAACGTGAGCGACAATGTCAAAATCCGGCTCTAAAATATCCAATAGTTTGCCGTCAAACACCAGAAACTGAAATGGCGCTAACATTAAAAAACCAATGGTGAGCACGGCGCCGCTCCAGGCGAAAATAACGTGAAACGGCAGTGACAATACGCCGATGACATTGTGCATATCCAGCCATTTCCGTTTGGTACCCTGATCAGACCGGAAGGCAAATAAGTCTTTAAGAAACACCGGCGCATAAATCACGATACCGCTTAGCAGCGCCAGACCATATAAAATACAGGCCATACCAAACAGATACAGGCCGGCCTGGCGTGGCAGGCCGGCAGTAAAGTGCAGATCATAAATCAGGCTGATAAAATCCTGCCGGGCGAGCTGTGGTGTGGCTTCAGGCTGAGCATCGGCGATAAATTTATACTGCTTGCCACTTTCTGCGTCGTACCACAGTACAGCCAGATCAGGGCCGTGCGCGCCGGGTAGCAGCAGGTTAAAGCCGTGCGCTGCCTGTGGATGCTGTTGCAATACCTGATCGATCAGCGGCTGGGCCTGGGCCAGCGATGGCGGTGCGCTACGTTGTTGCACGGCGCCGTGCCATTGCTGCAACTCATGTACAAACACCGAAATAGCGCCGGCGTAGAAAGCAATAAACAATAGCAAGCCGGTCAGTAAGCCGGTCCAGGTATGCAGGTTACGGAAACTTTTCTGGGTACTGACTTTCATTTATGCCGCCACGACGTAAGTTTTGAGCAGCCACAACAGGCTGTAGCTAAGTACCGCCAGCATTGTCAGTAGCAGCCATAGTTTTTTGTTACTGCGACTTAAGTACATCAATGCCATTATTAGTACCCATAATGGAAAGGTGAACAACAGCCACGGCAGCACAGAGCGCTGTGCTTCACCCGGAAACAACAGTGCCAGTATGCCAATCAACGCTATGGTAAGTGGCAGACCAAATAGCACGGCAGCCCAGTGTTTAGCGGCCATGTCGCACTCCTTTACGCCGGATCAGAAACGGCAGCAATACCCAGTACAGCATCAGTAATGTCAGCGCGAGGTAAAATGCGGGCCAGAACCCGTAGCCCGGTGCCAGTAACCATAGCGCTATCAGCAATGTGGTTATCGCGACAATCAGCAGCGCTGGCCCAGGCAGTTTCTTTTGCAGCAGCTGTTGCTGCGGCGCCAACAAGTACACCGCAAGCGCGCAGACAACCAGGCTGATAGCGGCCAGAAATAGCATCATAAGCCGGTTACCATTGCCACTGTAAACCAGCGCCAACGACACGTGGTGCCCCGAAAATAGCCACCTGTTCACCGGCCCAGTGATACTGCGTATAGCCTTTATCGAACAGGTTGTTGACGAACAGATACGCTGACCAGTTAGTGCTGTCGTAACTTAGCCGGGCATTAAACAGCGCCCGGGACGATAACCACAGTGTGCTGTCACGCGGGCCGGTACTGACTTTACTTCTGAAGTTACTGTTAAGGTTCAGCGCCCAGTTGTCGGCCAGATACCAGTTTGCACCCAGTGCAGCAGTATGGCGTGGCGCATAAGCAAATGGTTGGCCGGAAAAGTTGCTGATCATGGCGCCGGCAATAGCGTCAAATTCGTCATACTGGGTTTTGGAATAGGCATAAGAGCCGTACCAGTCGAGCTGATTATTGATACGCTGGCGCAACTCAAACTCGGCGCCATACAAATGCGATTTACCGGCGTTAACGGTATGCGAGTCAAAGCTGTTGATACCAAAATTGGCGATAACCTGTTTGTCGGTCCAGTCGATGTAGTACAGGTTGCTGTTAACGGTCAGGTTTTGATCCGGCCAGTTACTGCGCCATGCCAGCTCGTAGTTGGTGGTAAATTCTGGCTCATAGCCAAACACTTCACCGCGGGCAATATTGTACGAACTGCCACCCGAGCGATAGCCGCGCTGTACGGTAAACGCCAGCGATTGCTCTGTGCTGTACTGCCAGCGCACACCCAGTTTGGGTAAAAAGGCATTAAAATCGCGGCTGCTGGCCGGTACGCTACTGGCTGCATCGTTAACCATGCCCAGTACGGCGTTATTGATACCGGTAAAGGCGGCGTTCAGTGCCGAGCCGGGTGCGCCAAAATTGGCCGGGTCTGGCAACGTGCCAGCAAATTCTGCGGTGGTTTCTGACTGGTAATCGTATTGCTCGGTATCAAAACGGGCGCCTGCCAGTAAAGTCCACTGTGCTGACAGCTGATATTCCAGGTCAAAAAATGCTGCCAGGTTTTCTGATTGCGTTGGGCTGACATTGTTGTAGTCGACCGGGATAACAGGCAGCGCCTGTCCGTACAGCGCTGCCAGTTGCTGCGCTGTGGTGGCATCCAGCCCACTGCCCTGCAGCACAGCGGCAATAGTGGATAAAGGCGTGACAACGTTAGTCAGGGTAGATGTCATGCTGTCCATTTCGCGGCGTGACCAGTAAAGGCCCGCCAGCGCCCGTAAGTTGTCGCCGCTGTAGTGCAGCCGCAACTCCTGCGACAGGGTATCGAAAACACCGTCGGTCAGGCCATAGGCCAGGTTTTGCTCGGTCTGGTCATTATCGTAGCTACGAAATGCATCAGAGCGCGTTTTGGCGGTAGTCGCCGAAACAGACCACAGATCATTTAACTGGTAGTTTAGCTCCAGCGTGGTGACATCAGTAACAATATCGGTTTTACTCTCAGCATCTGAGCGGTTAATGCGGTTGTTGTAGTAATCATCCTGATCAATGGCGCTGTATACATACATATAAGGCCCTTCAGAATCGTCACGCAGGTGGGTTAGCCTGGCGCTAAAACCTGGCAGTGCTTTGGGTGTCCACAGCAGTTTGATCCGTGCCGACAGCGCATCTACTTCATCTTCGGGCTCGTTACGGGTAATGTTGTATACGTAACCGTCAAAATCGCGTTTTTCCAGCGCGACACGAAATGCCAGTTCATCTTCAATTAGCGGCCCGCCACCGGCAAAGGCAATGCGGCGATCAGATGGGTCGGAAAACTGCACTCTGGCTTTAGCTGCCCAATCCATTGTCGGGTCGGCTGAGCGCATCACAATGGCACCAGCCAGCGCGTTTTCACCCTGAATGGTCGACTGTGGCCCACGCATTACCTCTACCTGGGCAATGTCCCATAAGTCAGTCGGGCCGGCATCGGCAATCTGGCTTGGCAGCGCGGCGCCGTCTAAATAAATGGTCGCCAGCGGGTTAGACGCGCCGGCTTCATCGGCAATACCGCGGATAGTAAAGCCACGGCTACCATACATGGCCGACACATTGGCGGTGCGGTTTAAAATGTCGTCCAGGCTTTGCAGGTTTTCCTGCTCAATTTTAAGTGCTGTGGTTACCGCCACACTGCTGGTGGTGTCCTGTATCGAGCGGTCAGTTTTCTCACCCCTGACGGTAATAGTTTCAATCTGCCGCTCTGCGCTGATATCGGCAGCAGTTTGCGCAAATACGGGTAAACAACTTATAGCAATGGTGACGGCAGACAGCCTGAAACGGGATGCGAACAACATTACAGCTCCGTGTATTCATTTTAACTACGCAAACAATAATGCGAATGATAATGGATCTCAATAATGATGTGACAAAAGAACGGCTTTTGTTGGAAAAATACTGCTTCACACTCTTTATTAACTATTGTGTTTCTTTGGGGGAAGTAAAACAGCAGCTATGCAGCTGCTGTTATCCGGTCACAATTTTATTCAGCAATTTCTACTGCAGTGGGGTACAGCTGGTAAGCGTCCGGCTCTTCTTCTCCCTGTGGCCATAACCTTACCGTGCCCGTGGCATAAGCAGTTTTACCTTTTGCGCTGAGTGGAAATACCATATCGCCATCGCGTACTTTTATCCGAAACGGCAGCGACGCATCCTCAGTGCTGAACCTCATCCAGCAGCCTTGTTTGCTGCAAACTGAATCAACAGTACCGCTGATGGTTACTTCTTTATCGAGATAGTTAGCGGGCTGCAGCAGCTGGCTGACCGGTATCACAACTGTTTTGTCTACCGTTTCACCAAACAACGTCGCCGCTTGTGCTGATAGCAACAGGCTGGTTGCCAGCAAAGCATAAAAGGTTTTCAACATAGCATTTCTCCTGTAAGCAGCCATTTGTATCTTTAATATACAAAAAATAAACATAAAGTTTACCTTCTAAGTGTTTTACGCTATACCTGACACGGTATTTAGCTTAACAGGTTTCGAGAGTGCAATGTCTGCTGTGAAAAATAACAAACTAACGGTTTTTGGGCGTTAAATGCGGCGCAGTATAGTTTTTTCCGGTATCTGTATAACGTTGCAGGCATGCGGCAGTCAGCCGCAGCTATTTAAAGCGGCCGACATCAACAATGTTTATATCGCCGATTTTGTTTCAGACGCGCCGCAACAGTGTAAACCGACCGATGTCGATTTAAGCAATATTCAGGTAAAGCAGTTTTTTCAGCAGGCAGCCGAGGTTGAACATAAAACGCTGCATGATCATTACAACTATGCCCCCTGTGCCATTGAAGGCACGCTGACGTATCAGCAACAAAGTTGCAACTGGCAGGTCCGCGCCGGCGCCACAGGTTATATTCAATGCGGCGGTGACTATCATTACTTCGCCTGTGATAACTGCGAACAGCTGTTTAATGCCTCAGCACAAAAATAACACGTATTAATTCCACGCCTGACAACAGCATCAAATGATGCTGTTGTTCTTTGCCTGCGTTCTACACTTCCGTTACATTGTTCAAAAAGTAAACCAAAGGTATTTTTATTGATAAATTAATTATCTTTTGTTTTACATTTGTTTCTGTCGTCTGTACTATGCGCGCCGCTATTACTAACTTAGGGAAATTTAACAATGATGTTCAAGTACTTATTACCTGCGATTGCGCTGGCAGGCTCTGCCGCTGTTACTGCTGAAGAGTATCAGTTGTTTACTGAACTTCGCGCCAGCCATATCGACTACAGCAGCGATAATCTATGGTCTGTAAATGGCACTTACTTCTTCGATAAAAAACAAACCTTAGGCCCGTTAGACCAGTTTGAATATATCAATAAAGTGACCAACGTAAGTGCAGGGTTCAGCCGGTATGATGGCGAAAATTTCTGGACGGTTGGTGGCGAATATTTTGCTGAAAACAATCTGGTTGTTTCAGCCCGCTTCACCGAAAATGCTGATTTTCATACCACATCAGTGGGCTTAGGTTATCTGGTTTCCGATAATTTTATTGTACGGGCGCAAGCCGCAAAGCCTGAAGAAGGCAGCACAGATTATCGTTTCTCTGCCAGTTACAACCATCAGCTGCAGGGAAATGACTATGTTGGTTTTAGCGCTTACACTGATGACGAATTTGATTACTACGGTATCAGCAGTAAATATTTCGCCAGCTTAAATGATGATCGTTATATCACCTTGGGTGTGAGCCTGGATGAACTGAATGGCAACTCATTATGGGGTACGACGGCGGACTATTACTTCAGTAAAATGACGTCAGTTGGCGTCTCTTACGACAAAAATGATAACTACAGCCTGAATGCCAAGCACTTCTTTAACCAGAATTGGGCACTTGAAGCCGGCTTTGGCAGCAACACCGATACGTCTGATGCCAAGGTATACAGCTTAAGCGTTACCGGCCAGTTCTAAGTTTAACTGGGTAGTTACACTAGCGTTTTGGGGCAACAATTGTTGCCCCTTTTTTATTTGTAATTTCAATGACATTATGTTGGTTATATAGGAAGGCTGAGATATGTAAATATAATATGGCAACAGTACGCTGGACGAGACAACAAAGCTTAGTCGTGTTTAGTCTTTATTTCCGTTTACCTTTTGGTCGGTTTCATTCCCGCAATCCTGACGTTATTCAATATGCTAATTTGATTGGTCGGACTCCGTCAGCGGTTGCGATGAAACTGTCTAATATCGCAAGTCTTGACCCTGCTATCACTCAAAGTGGCCGCTCTGGTCTAACTGGGGCTTCTAGTGCCGATAAAGCCATGTGGCAAGAAATGCAGCAAGACTGGGCAGCTTTTTCTGTCGCTATGGCGCAAGCTGAACAAGAGTTAGGTGCAGATAATTTTACTGATTGTGTGAATACAGCGAGTAATGCAGAGACATCTAAATTGGCAGCAGTGAAAGTACGAATTGGTCAGCAGTTTTTTCGCAGTGCTGTACTAAGTGCCTACAACCAGCGCTGTTGTATCAGTGGCTTGGCTAATCCAAAACTACTGGTGGCCAGCCATATAGTGCCGTGGAAGACAGATGAACAAAATAGGTTAAATCCACATAATGGCTTAGCCTTATCGGCTTTGCATGATAAGGCTTTTGATTTGGGTTTGATTACTGTTGATGAAGACTATCGAGTAGTCGTGTCCAGCCAAAATACCGATAAAAGCGATCAGTTTTATACTGCTGCAATCGCCAGCTTTCATGGCAAACCTATAACATTGCCTGAAAAATTTTATCCAGCAGCACAGTTCCTTGCGTTTCACCGTGAGCATATTTTTCAGTAATCCGGACAGCTGCTCGACTCTTTGATATGCACCTAAAAGCGCAATCACAAAAAATTTCAGCTCTAAGCATTATGATGCGACTATAAAAATCAATGGATAACAGTAATGCACGCCTTAGAACTTAAAATTCCACCAGTGGCTCTGGCAGTGTTATTTGCGCTGGCTATGTGGCTGCTGGCACAGCTAACGCCGTCTTTGGCAGTACCACTGTTATGGCGGCAGATATTGGCTGGTATCTTTACTGTTACCGGTATCGTTATTGCGCTGTCCGGTGTACTGGCGTTTCGCCGCGCCAATACCACGGTAGACCCACGCGTGCCGCAGCAAAGCTCCAGCCTGGTGATTCGTGGTATTTACCGTTATAGCCGCAACCCTATGTATTTAGGGTTCTTATTGCTGTTGTTGGCGTTGACTTGTTATTTGATGAATGTGGCTGCTATGGCACTGCTGCCGCTGTTTGTGCTGTATATGAACCGGTTTCAGATAGTGCCGGAAGAGCGCTTTTTACTGCAAAAGTTTGGTGCTGACTATCAGGCTTACTGCGAAAGAGTGCGGCGTTGGTTATAAAAACTCTGCAGCCTATAACTAGTGATTATGGCTCTGTGCTTTTACTGGTTTAATGGTTAACTCGAAGCCACAGGCATGAGCGTATTTGAGTAAGGTAGACCAGCTGGGATTTGCGTTTCCCCGCTCCAAACGGCTTATATTGCTTTTCTGCGTTTGCATTTTTTCAGCGACTTGCGCCTGAGTCAGTCCTGCCTGAGTTCGCATCGACAGTAGTTGGTCAATGAAGGCAAATTCATTTTCAAGTAAATCGTACTCAGCCTTTACTTCCGCATTAGCTAAAGCGCGTTGCTTAAATTTTTGCAGGCTCATAACTGCTGTACCTCTTGTTGCCGCTGTCTGGCTAATTCCAGATCCGCTTTTGGCGTTTTCTGCGACTTTTTAATAAAGGCATGTAACACAAATATATGCCTGCCCTTTAAATAACAAAACAACCCCCGGCCGATACCTTCTGCTGCTTTAGCCCTTATTTCGAACAGGCCGCTACCCATAGACTCGGTATGTGGCGGCCCTAAGTTCGCACCATGTTTTTCCATTAACTCAAGCAATTTCAGCATTCTCGCCTGAATCTTTGGTGGCATGGCCAGGATCTGTTCATCTACGCCTTTGTAAAAGTCGATTTTCCAGTTCATAGATGACTCTTGAGTTGATTTATATGATAACTCTCCAGCTTCGGGCTGTCGAATAATTGTTCTGTTAACTTAGCAACGGCTTTAAGTATTTGCCGGTATGCGATTTTTCACAATCTGCTACCTGCTCTGGTGTGCCGGCGATCAGAATTTCCCCGCCGCCGCTGCCGCCTTCCGGGCCTAAGTCGATAATCCAGTCGCCGGTTTTAATCACATCCAGGTTATGCTCAATCACCACTATGGTATTGCCGTGGTCACGCAGGCGGTGCAGTACGTTCAGCAGTTGCTGAATATCGTAAAAATGCAGGCCGGTAGTAGGCTCATCCAGTATGTACAGCGTTTTACCGGTATCGCGTTTACTTAACTCACGCGCCAGTTTCACCCGTTGTGCTTCACCGCCGGAAAGCGTGGTAGCCGACTGGCCGAGCTTAATGTAGGTCAGGCCGACGTCCATCAGCGTTTGTACCTTACGCTTAATGGCGGGTATGGCTTCGAAGAAGTCGAGCGCATCTTCTACCGTCATATCCAGCACTTCGTGAATGTTTTTACCTTTGTACTTTATCTCCAGCGTTTCGCGGTTGTAGCGTTTGCCTTTACACACATCGCACGGTACATACACATCGGGTAAAAAGTGCATTTCTACCTTAATTACACCATCGCCCTGACAGGCTTCGCAGCGCCCGCCTTTAACGTTAAAGCTAAAACGGCCGACCTGATACCCGCGGGAGCGGGCCTCCTGCGTACCGGCAAACAGCTCGCGCACAGCAGTAAAAATGCCGGTGTAGGTGGCGGCGTTCGAACGCGGTGTACGGCCAATCGGGCTCTGGTCGATGTCGATCACTTTATCGAAATGATCCAGGCCTTTAATTTCACGGTGCGGTGCCGGGTCGTCACCCTCGCCTTTATTCAGTACCCGGTGTGCTACCCGAAACAGGGTGTCGTTAATCAGCGTGGATTTACCCGAGCCGGATACACCGGTAATACAGGTCATCAGGCCAAACGGTATGGCGATATCGACATCTTTTAAGTTATTACCGCTGGCGCCTAATACTTCCAGCCATTTTTTGCCGGGTTTATGCCGCTTTTGCGGTACCTCAATTTTACGCGTGCCAGATAAGTACTGGCCGGTCAGCGATTCCGGTTCGGCCATCACCTGCTGCAGCGTGCCCTGTGCCACCACATTACCGCCATGCACACCGGCGCCCGGGCCAATGTCGATAATATGATCAGCAAGGCGTACCGCGTCTTCATCGTGTTCGACCACGATCACGGTGTTACCCAGATCGCGCAGGTGGGTTAAGGTGCCAAGTAAACGATCGTTATCACGCTGGTGCAGGCCGATAGAGGGCTCATCCAGCACATACATTACGCCTACCAGGCCTGCGCCAATCTGGCTGGCGAGGCGGATGCGCTGCGCTTCGCCGCCGGACAGGGTTTCAGCACTGCGCGACAGATTCAGGTAGTTCAGGCCAACGTTAACCAGAAAGCTTAAACGGTCCTGAATTTCTTTTAATACCTTCTCGGCGATTTGCGCTTTTTGGCCAGTCAGCGAAAGCCGTTGGAAAAATGCCATACAATCGCCAATAGACAGCTCGACCACTTCCGGCAGGTTCGTTTTGCCGATAAACACATGGCGCGCTTCTTCGCGTAAGCGCGTGCCGTGGCAGCTTGGGCAGGCCTGATGCGCCAGATATTTGCTCAGCTCTTCGCGTACCGCATTCGATTCGGTTTCACGGTAGCGCCGCTCCATATTCGGCAAAATACCTTCAAACGGGTGGCTGCGCTGCACGATGTCGCCACGGTCGTTTAAGTACTTGAAGTCAATTACCGTATTGCCGCTGCCGCGCAAAATGGCGTCCTGCTGCTTTTTGCTCAGGCTGTTAAAGGGCACATCCAGGGCAAAACCGTAGTGATCAGCTAACGATTTTAACATCTGAAAATAATAGAAATTGCGCTTATCCCAACCGCGAATGGCACCGCCGGCCAGGCTCAGCTCGTCGCTGACAATGACTTTATTCGGGTCAAAATATTGTTTTACGCCTAAACCGTCACAGCTGGGGCAGGCGCCGGCCGGGTTGTTAAAGGAGAACAGCCGCGGTTCCAGCTCGACCATCGAATAGCCGCAGCTGGGGCAGGCGAAATTGGCTGAGAATACCAGCTCTTCAGCGTTTGGCTCGTCCATCAGTGCCACCCGCGCCACACCGCCGGATAAACCCAGTGCCGTTTCAAACGATTCAGCGAGGCGGGTTTTAATATCGTCGCGTACTTTAATGCGGTCGATCACCACTTCAATGGTGTGTTTTTTATGTAAATCCAGTTTTGGCGGGTCAGATAAGTCACACACTTCGCCGTCAATACGGGCGCGGATATAACCCTGTGCCGCCAGCGTTTCCAGGGTTTTAACGTGCTCACCTTTGCGCTCCTGCACCACCGGTGCCAGCACCATCAGTTTGGTGCCTTCGGGGAAGGCGGTAACCTTATCAACCATTTCACTGATTGTTTGCGCCGCCAGCGGTAAATCGTGCGTTGGGCAGCGTGGCTCGCCGACGCGGGCAAACAGCAAACGCAGGTAATCGTAAATTTCGGTAATGGTACCGACGGTTGAGCGCGGGTTATGTGAGGTAGATTTTTGCTCGATTGAAATTGCCGGCGATAAGCCTTCAATATGATCGACATCGGGCTTTTCCATCAGGCTTAAAAACTGCCGGGCGTAGGCCGATAAGGATTCCACGTAGCGACGCTGGCCTTCGGCGTACAACGTATCAAATGCCAGCGACGATTTACCCGAGCCGGATAAACCGGTGATCACAATTAACTTATCGCGCGGTATCGTCAGCGAAATGTTCTTCAGGTTGTGGGTGCGGGCACCGCGAATATCGATTTTATCCATTGTGATTTCCGGTTATGACAACGAAGGCTTTGAGGCTGTACAAATATACACTACATAAGGCTAATAAAAAACCACCGGTAAGGGGTTCTGATTGGCGGCTAACATTTATTATTAGCGAAAAAAGCCTCCGAACGGGTCGGAGGCAATATGGGTGAAGAGAGGGAGTAAGGTTTAAAAGGTATAACTGATACTGAACTCGATACTACGCGGCATAATGTAACGGCCGTTCGGGCTGCCGGCACTGCGCGGATCGCCTTCGGTAATGCCATCTTTATCGGTCAGGTTAGCCACAGATAACTGCGCTTTTAACTGCTCGGTAATATCCAGCTGTACGCCCAGATCAATTTTGCTGTAACCATCCAGCGTGACGCTGTTGGCGTTGTCACCATAGCGGTTGCCTACTGCTGATACCGTGCCGTATAGCGTGGCAAACATATCGCCGACATCAAAACCGTAGCTTGGTGTTACCCGTAGCATCCAGTCCGGCTGGCGTATGGCCTGATTACCCACCACCAACGGATCCGGGTGGTTGGTGATTTCAGTATCCTGCACGGTAGCGTTCAGGTTTACCGCAAAGCCGTTATCGGCACGGTAGTTGGCATCAAACTCGATACCCATAGCTTCGGTGGTTAACACTTCTGCCGGCGCACCCGGGCGGGTGACAAACAGCTCGCCGTCGACTTCGTTGTAAAACGCGGTCAGGTACATGCTGTAGTTTTGCTCGGCCCATTTGTAGCCGAACTCATACTGGGTGACTTCTTTAATTAACTTGTCACCGCTTTCAAAAGCACCGAAATTGTCTCGAAAATCGTCAAAAAACGGCATTTTATTGCCTTTGTTAACGCGCGCGAATACGCCCATGTTACGCTGCCACATCCAGTTTACACCGGCAGTCCAGGCGGTTTTGCTTTCATCGTAGTCAACAGCTTTGCTGATATCGCCGGTTAAGCCTTCGTCTACCACATAGGTTATTTTGTGGTTTTCGCGCCGGGCGCCAACGTCGACCCGCCATTGCTCGTTCAGCTGATACTCTACCGCGGCATATACGGCACTGGTATCGCCGTCGCCGGTGGCATCGATATCATAGTTCCAGCTGCAGCTTTCCAGGCTGTCGTTACAGTCGATGCCGCTTAGCGCTTCGCCGCCTTTTTCTACAACAAACCAGGATTGGTTACCGATAGACCACCAGTCCTGCACCGAGAAATTGGTGGCGTAATAACCGAGTGTAAAGACGGCGTTGTCAGTGGTTTTGCTGACTGACAGATCATTGGTAAAGGCATCGATATCTTTTAGTACCACCCAGCGGCCAATTTGTTGTACCACTGTATCGTCATCGTACACTGTGCCGGTGGTGACACCGGTTACCGGGCCATTAATACCTGCCACGTTAGCCAGTGTGGTGGCGCCGCCTTCCGGCACCAGCCCTAGCGTATTGGCTTCGCCGTCGATATGGCTGAAGCGGTACAGTAAGCGCCAGCTGTCGGTTAAGTCTAAATCGACAGTGCCGCCGGTAATGCCGCCTTTCCAGCCGCGGCCGTCACCAAAGTCATAGCTTTGTTGCTCGTCATCCGGGCCATAGGCTATCTGGCCGAGGCGGTTATTCGGGCCAATCTGACTATAGCTGTTATCAACGCCGGCCACGTTCAGTGCAACCGGTAAATGCCAAACGCCGTGGTCGTCGGTTTGGCGGGTATACACATTAATACTGCCGTTATCCAGCTCTTTGGTGACATTAACGGTAAACTGGTGGCCTTTTTCAGAGTTAAAGCCGGTTTCGCGTGGCCCTTCAGAACGGCTGATATAGCCGCCTGCCATCACATACAGCCGGTCGGCAATTTCACCGCTGACCACACCGTCTACCCGGCGCAGGCCGTAGCTGGAGGTGGAGAACTTCACCAGGCCTTCGGTTACTTCACTGCCTTCTTTTAACAGGAAGTTGGTGGTTAGGCCGGGCTGACCATTGGACAACACCGGCGTAGAGCCGCCGCGCAGGGCTTCCATAAAATGCACGGTTTCATCCAGCCGGAAAATAGATGAGTTTTCTAAAAACGATAAGGTTGGCGGCGGAAATATAGGGGCGCCGTTTAATTGTATGGTTAAGAACGGTGCATCACCGGTACTGGGAAAACCACGGACAAAGACGTTCGCACCGGCAATACCGCCCGAGCTTTCAGCCCAGACGCCAGGCACTACAGTAAATAGCTCAGCAGTGCTTTTCGGTGCCAGCCGGCCGATGTTTTCGGCCGACACATTGGTAATGGCGTAACTGGTATCTACCTTAAAGCCAGACATACCGCTGGCTTTACCGGTAACAACGATCTGTTCAATATCACCCTGCGGTTGGGTGTCGCTGGCTTGTTCGGTACTGGTCTGGGCAATAAGCGGCATGCTACAAAGCAATGCCAGCGCGGCACTGATCTTATTGAGTCGTGCGTTCATTTATTCTTCTCCTGCTATCCTGTCGATGATGGCACGGTCTGTTGTTATTTGCCGGGCATTTTAATGCTCTGTCTGGTGTGCCTGATACCGTGCGAAACTAAACATAGGTGATATTGCAATCGATTGCAATAGTGTGATTGATGTTTTTGCATACGATTGCAAAGTAAGTTTGTCCTGTTGAAAAGTTAAAGCGCCGCTTAACGTTGCCGGGCGCAGTCTGTTCGGGCATTATTAAGGGCCGACAATGAATCAGCGTTAAAAAAGCAGGTATTGTGGCCATTACACCAGCAAAAACTATGACATTATCTGATATCGCCCGTCTGGCTGGCGTATCTGAATCGACAGCATCGCGCGCGCTGCGTGACAACCCGGTGATCAATGCCCAGACCCGGCAAAAAGTGCAGCAGATAGCGGCTGAGCATCAGTTCAAAGTTAATGCCACGGCCCGCAGCTTACGTACGCAAAAAAGCTATACCATCGCCGTTATTATTTTGTTTGATGCTAAAACCCAGCAGGCAATAACTGACCCGTTTTTACTCGATATCCTTGGCGTGATTGCTGATGAGCTGACGCATCAGGGCTATGACATGCTGCTCAGCACCAGTAAAACCACCGACAAAGACTGGCGCAGTTACTATTTTGATTCTAAACGCGCTGATGGCCTGATTGTGATTGGTCAGGGCGAGCATGATGAGCGGGTCGAGCAATTAAGTGCCGCAGGTGTGCCTTTTGTGGTATGGGGTGCTGCAACCGGTGCCGAACCTTTCCCGGTTATTGGCAGCGATAACCGACAGGGCGCGCAGCTGGCCGTTGCGCATCTGGTGACGCAGGGTTGTAAGCGCATTGCTTTTCTGGGCGATGTGCGCCACAGCGAAATTGAAATGCGTTATTTAGGCTATCAGGATGCGCTTACAGCGGCCGGTATTAAACCCGAGCCTGCACTGCAACTGAATACCGATTTTACCGCTCAGGACGGTTATTTGCAGACACAGCAGGCGCTGTTTAAAGAGCTTAACAATCTCGATGGCATTTTTGCCGCCAGTGACGCTATTGCAATGGGAGCGATGAAAGCCTTACTGGAGCATGGCGTTAAGGTGCCGCAGCAGGTAGCGATTGCCGGCTTTGACGATATTGCGATGTCGGCGTACTGCACACCGTCGCTGAGCACGGTAAAACAGGATACCCATGCCGGCGGCAAGTTGCTGGTATCGCAGCTGCTGCAGCGGATCAATGGCGGCAAAGCGGCATCGCAGTTATTGCCGGTAAAGTTAATTGAACGGCAATCCAGTTTGCGAAAACAATGAGGCGGCGGGTTTGACTAAACTTTGCCGTGGCTTGCGTTACCATTGCCGTCGGGCTCGCCACAGCAACTCCTTCGCGCTGACGCACTCAGTCAGACACTCTGTGTCGCCCCGTCAGCAATGCTAACCGCCACTGCTTAGGAGCACACTAAACATTCAGCAAATCTGTCAGTGTAATTGCAGCTACGTCCGGGTAAACCTTTAATGCCCCGTTTAATACTGCGGCATCACCAATAGCTATAGCTTTCATACCGGCACGGTTAATGGCCTCGATGCCGGCCTGAGCATCTTCGACACCAATACAATGCGGTGGCGCGGCACCCAGCCCCTTCGCTGCCAGTAAAAACACCTCGGGGTCGGGTTTGCTGTTGCTGACGGTATTGGCATCGGCAATATAGTCAAACTGTGCGGCTATACCTAAACGCTGCACGACAAAGGCCGCATTCTTGCTGGCTGAGGCCAGGCCGATTTTAATGCCACTTTGCTTAAGCGCAGTAAACAGCGTCTGCACACCCGGGAACAGGTTATCCGGTGTAATATGGTCAATCAGCTGAAGATAATGCGCGTTCTTTTGCTGCATTAGCCGGTTTTCGTCGTCGCAGCTCAGGCTTACGCCGCCTTTTTGCAGGATCCAGCGCAGTGAGCCTAAACGGTCAACGCCTTTTAATTGTTCGTTGTCATGCTCGTCAAAGGCAATACCTAACTCGTCGGCTAAGGCCTTCCAGGCGTAAAAATGGTAAATGGCGGTGTCGGTCAGCACGCCGTCCAAATCAAAAATAACGGCCTGACAGTTCATATGGATGCTCCTATTACGCGGCTGACGCTATCGCCCTGGTTAAGCGTAATGGCTTCTGCCTCATGGTGCAGTGTTAAAGGCTCGCCACTGAGTAGCTGATAGCTGGCCTGACGGCTGTCGGCGCTGAATTGCAGCACGCGGCCGCGGTAACATAAGCGGAAGCTCAGGCCGGGTAGTTGTGGCGGTAGCTGCGGTTTGAAATACAAACCTGACGGCCGCGAGCGTACACCGGCAAAACCCATCACCAACGACATCCAGCTACCAGCCATACAGGCAATATGCGCACCAAATTCGGTGTTGGCGTGGTGGTTATCCAAATCCATCCGCGCACTGTCGCCAAAAAACTCATGTGCACGGCCGGTATCTCCGGTTTCGGCAAACATAATGCTGTGAATGCAGCTGGATAAGCTGGAGTCATGCGTGGTCAGCGGTTCATAGTAAGCCAAATCACGTTGCTTTTGCGCCGTGGGGATAGCGTCATCGAGTAGCATTAACGCCAATACCACATCGGCTTGCTTTAACACCTGATGGCGGTATATCACCAGTGGGTGGTAATGCAGCAACAACGGGTATTTGTCGGCCGGGGTATTGGCGAAATCCCAGGGTTTACGCTGCAGAAAGCTGTCGTCCTGCGGGTGCACCTGCAATTTGTCGTCAAATGGCAGATACATGTTATCTGCGGCCTGTTGCCACTGCTGCAGCTCTGACGTGGTTACGCCAAGCTGTGCCAGCAACGGGCTGTTTTCCTGTTGCAACTGCTGCAGAATTTGCAGCGTAAAACGCAGCTGCAACTGTACCATCGCATTGGTGTAGAAGTTGTTATTGACCAGTGCTGAGTATTCATCGGGCCCGGTCACCATATGGATCTCAAACTTACCGCTGGTTTGAGAGAAAAAGCCCAATTGCAGCCATAAACGAGCCGTTTCGATCAGCATTTCGGCGCCCATCTGCTGCATAAAAGCCCAATCGTCTGTCGCCAGGTAGTAACTGCGTATCGCGTAGGCTATAGCGGCATTAATATGGTACTGCGCGGTGCCGGCCGGGAAATAGGCCGAGCATTCTTCACCGCCAATGGTACGCCACGGGTACAGCGCTCCCTTACTGTGCGACATTTGCTGTGCCCGCTCGCGGGCGGCATCGAGCTGGCTGTAGCGCTGTGTCAGCAGTTGGCGGGCAATGTCCGGCCGGGTCAGGCTCATTACCGGCACCACGTAAATTTCAGTGTCCCAGAAGTAATGGCCATCGTATCCCGGCCCGGTTAAGCCTTTGGCGCCGATATTGCTGCTGCCGTTACGGCCGGCCGATTGCGCGAGGCTAAACAGATTAAAACGAATTGCCTGCTGCAGCGCGATATCTCCGCTGATCTGTACATCGGCCTGTTGCCAGAACTGCTGCCACCAGTTTTGGTGTGCGGTTAATAAAGCGGCAAAGCCCTGCTGCTTTGCTGCATCCAGTAAAGTCAGCGCCTGCTGGCTTAAAGTGTTTTCATCAGTGTCTGCACTGTGGCAGTAAATCACCAGCTTATGCACACTTTGGGCAACGTTTTGCTGAAGTGACAAGCTAAATTGCTGTGTCAGTGTATTGGCCTGTTGCTGATCCTGACCGATTAACGTAGCACCGGCGGGCAGCAAGTGTGTTGTTGCCGCCGCAACAAGAAAATCGGCGCCTTTAGCACGGTGCAGCATCAGGCCATGTTGCTGCTGAAACTGCTGGCTTAGCAGCGTTAAGCTGTCGGCAATTGACATTTCACCCACGCGCGGGTCATCTTTTTTATAAAAGCCCGGGTAAGCGGCGTCCAGCTGACTGGTCAGGGTAATATCGCCGGAAAAATTCAGGGCGGTAATTGTCAGTTCAATTGCCATCAGGTGCGTATTGGCTTGCGACACGAAACGGCGGCTTGTTATGCGCAGCTGTTTGCCGCTTTTACTGCTCCAGTGCATGTCACGCTGCAGCACACCCTGTTGCATATCCAGCGTACGCTGTTGTGAGCTGGCAGCTGTAATGCTGACGGTTTCGCCATCCAACTGCAGCTTCAGCACTTTAGCATTGGCGACCTGCAGCATTTTATGGTTATTGCGGGCAAAGCCGTAAGCTGACTCACCATAGTGGATTGGCTCGCTGCTGAAGACACCGTTTAAATAAGTACCTTCACAGCTGGCGACGCCCTCTGGTGCGCCTTCTTCCAGCGTGCCACGGCTGCCGATATAGCCATTTGCCAGGCTAAGCAGGGTTTCCTGCAGTAAAAGATGTTGTGGCTGATAATGGCTGTCGGTCAGCGTCCAGGGAGCGACGGTCAGAGGCCGTACCGTAGCGGCAGGATGTAACGACATAAAGCGTACCTGATAAATTGCAGTAAATATGCTTAATATACAGCTTTTGCAATCGATTGCAATATGCGGTAAAACCGTTGTATAGTGCAAAATGTCAGCAAACAGTCTGACAACAGGGTAAAACAACAATAGCTGTATAAACGGCATAAAAATGAGAACCAGACTATGGCCACTTTGCGTATCCGCTTGTCGCTGCTACTGACCTACTTTGTGTTTGCTATTTTGCTAAACAGTGTTGGTACTGTGATATTGCAGGTGATCCACACTTATCAGATCAGTAAATCTGCCGCCAGCGTGCTGGAAGGTTTTAAAGATATTCCCATTGCTGTGGTGTCCTTTCTGATTGCTGCTTATCTGCCCCGCCTGGGTTACAAGCGGGCGCTGCAGCTGGCTCTGACTTTGGTAACAGCAGCCTGTGTGCTGATGCCGCTGGTGCCGGCATTCTGGACTACCAAGCTGCTGTTCTTTACTGTTGGCGCCAGTTTTGCGCTGGTCAAAGTGTCGGTATACGCCAGTATCGGCGTGGTGACCCGCAGCAAGGCCGAACATGCATCGCTGCTGAACTTTATCGAAGGCGGCTTTATGCTGGGTGTGTTGTCCGGCTACTGGCTGTTTTCTGCTTTTATGGACCCGGCAGCGCCGCAATCCAGTGGTTGGCTGCAGGTGTATTGGCTGCTGGCCTTGCTGTGCGCGGCTAATTTGGTATTGCTAAGCAGTACCTCATTTCCAACGCTGGAGCTACCTGCAGTGCAGCCATTGCGGCAGGATTTTATCGCTATGCTGCAGCTGGTGTACAAACCACTGGTGTTTGTGTTCGTGTTGTCGGCGTTCTTGTATGTGTTGATTGAACAGGGTATTGGTAGCTGGCTGCCGACCTTTAACAATGAAGTGCTGGCGCTGCCCAATCAGTTGAGTGTACAGCTGACCAGCATTTTTGCCGCCAGCCTGGCGCTTGGCAGGATACTGGCCGGCGTAGTGCTAAAGAAAATATCCTGGTACAGCCTGTTAAATGGCTGCCTGCTGGCAATGGCATTATTGATCATACTGACGTTGCCGCTGACGCACGATATTCACGTTGATGCCGATGTCAGCCTGCTCAGCGCGCCGCTGGCTGCCTATCTGTTCCCGCTGATCGGGTTATTTATGGCGCCGGTGTACCCGGTGATTAACTCAGTGATCTTAAGCGCACTGCCCAAGGCGCAGCATGCCGCGATGACCGGCCTTATTGTGGTGTTTTCCGCGCTTGGCGGCACCACCGGCTCAATGGTTACCGGTTATACCTTTGCCAATTTTAACGGCCAGACCGCGTTTTATTTATGCCTGTTACCACTCAGTTTGTTGTTATTGTTGGTTGGTTTATTTCATCGTCAGAGCAAGCTCGTCACGGTCTGATAGCCGTTAAATAGGATGGAAATACGCTTAAAGCCAGTGTGTTCTGTGCTACACTGGCGCGCTTATTTCAGTGGTTAATTCTTATCTGATGCATCATTTGAATTCGTTAGAAAAACGCTCTGCGGTTGCGCTGGCGCTGGTGTTCTCCAGTCGCATGCTGGGGCTGTTTATGCTGCTACCGGTGTTTGCGTTGTATGGCCGCGAGCTCACCGGTTTTTCACCGTTATGGATTGGCCTGGCCATTGGCGCCTATGGCCTGACTCAGGCAATACTGCAAATTCCGCTTGGCTGGTTATCTGATCGCATAGGCCGGCACAAAGTGATGCTGGGTGGCCTGGCGTTGTTCGCAGTGGGGTCAGTGGTAGCGGCACTGGCTGACTCGGTGTACATGGTGACTTTGGGCCGGGTGCTGCAGGGTGCAGGTGCTATAGCCGGTGCCGTGCTGGCATTGGCGGCAGATCTTACCCGCGATGAACAGCGGCCTAAAGTGATGGCGATTATCGGTGCCAGTATCGGTTTAAGCTTTGCCTTAGCGATGGTACTGGGGCCACTGCTGGCGAAATGGGCCGGATTAAGTGGTGTGTTCTGGGCGACAGCCGTGCTGGCCTGTGCCGCTATGTTACTGGTAGCTTTTGTGGTGCCGAAAAGTGTCAGTAAAGCGCCGATGGCAGAAACGCTGGCATTGCCACAAAGCCTGGGTGCGATGCTAAAACACCGCCAATTGTTGCAGCTGGATATCGGCGTCATGCTGCTGCATTTAATGCTGACGGCAATGTTTGTTGTGCTGCCGTCACTGCTGCAAAACTACGGCATGCAGCCGGTCAAGCATTGGCAATTTTATCTGCCGGTGCTGCTTGGCTCTTTTGTGCTGATGATCCCGATGATGATTATTGCCATGCGTAAAGCACAGGAAAAAGCCTTTTTCCTGCTGGCGGTAGCCTTGCTGATAACAGCTATGTTGATAGTTTTGCTGTTGCCGGGTTTTATCACGCTGACCTTAGCAGTAGTGTTATTTTTTATTGGTTTTAACTTTCTGGAAGCCAGTTTGCCGGCGCTGGTGTCTCGCATAGCGCCGGCCGGGCAGCGTGGCAGCGCTATGGGCATTTATTCCAGCAGCCAGTTTTTCGGCGCTTTTTTAGGCGGCGCAGCCGGTGGTGCCGTCGTGCAACATTTTGGCTACCAAGCTCTGTTTGCCGTACTGGCGGTTATTGGTTTAATATGGCTGGCAGTGGCCAGCACCCTTTCTATTCCGCCACGCGCGCAGCGCTTATCTTTGGCGGTATCGGTACAGACGGAACATCAGGCTAATCAGTTAGCTGCGCAATTAACGGCGTTAGCCGGGGTGCAGGAAGTGACATTGCTACTGGCAGAACAACGCTGTTATCTGAAAGTCAGCTCAGCACAATTTGACACAGCGCAGGCGCAGGCGGTGATCGCCGCTGCCGGGGCTTAATAATTTTTTAGGAGAATTCGCATGGCGCGTGGCATTAATAAAGTCATTCTGATTGGTAATCTGGGCACGGACCCGGAAGTACGCTATATGCCGCAAGGTGGTGCTGTGGCTAACTTAACGGTGGCGACATCAGAAAGCTGGACAGATAAAGCGACTAACGAACGTAAAGAACAAACTGAATGGCACCGCGTGGTGATTTATCAGCGTTTGGCCGAAATTGCCGGTGAGTACCTGCGTAAAGGCAGCAAAGTTTATATTGAAGGTAAACTGAAAACCCGCAAATGGCAGGATAAAGACGGTGTTGAGCGTTACACCACGGAAATTATTGCTAACGAGCTGCAAATGTTAGATGGCCGTGGTGAAGGCCAGCAACAAGGCGGTGGTATGGGTGGCGGCCAGCAAGGTGGTTACCAGAAACCTGCTGCGCCACAAGGTGGCTACCAGCAAGCGGCACCACAGCAAGCTTACCAGGCGTCGGCACAAGGTGGTTATCAGCAAGCTACACCTCAGCCACAAAGCGGTGGTTACCAGCAACGTCCGGCCCAGCCGCAAGGTGGTTATCAACAGCCGGCACAGCCACAGCAACGTGCACCGATGGAACCGCCAATCGACTTTGATGACGATATTCCGTTCTGATACCAACTCAGAATGAGTAGAAAAGCCCCGTTTACACGGGGCTTTTTGTTATCTGGCTGGCGTATTATTTATTTCTGGCAGTTCAGCTTTGCAGAAGGCTTGCCAGAGTAATGCCGATAAAGTTGGCGATGGCATAGCCTAACACGCCAACTAATACCCCCGGCGTGACTAAATAGCGCCAGCCTTTACTGGCGGCCAGTGCTGCTGCTGCTGCAGGGCCGAGAATACAGGCACTGGATGCGACCATCATTTCTTCCAGTGTGAACTTCAGTTTAGCGCCAAGCCAGCAAATAAGTGCCAGATGTACCATAACTAGGATCAGCACAAACTGCAGCATCGGCAATGCGGCCGCTATCATGCTGCTGAAGTTGGCTCCCAGGCCAATAGTGGCGAAAAACATGTACATCAACAGGGTACCCAGCTTGTAATCAAAGGCCAGCTGTTGCTTCAGCCGTACCGGAGCAAAATTCGCCACCAGCAGGGCCAGCAGGGTAATG
>NZ_DATCSY010000039.1:0-3910 GCF_036568245.1 Rheinheimera sp.
GCTCCAGCCCGACAACTTTATCCAGATCGTCGCCACGGGCGGTCAGCATTATCACCGGAATGCTGCTGCTATGTCGTACCTCCCTGAGCAGGGTTATACCATCCATTACCGGCATCATGACATCCAAGATCAGCAGATCAAAGCTACTCTGGCGCAGGCAGGCTAGCCCGCTCATTGCGCTGTTGTGTACAGTAACGTCCAGGCCGTCTTTTGTCAGGTACTCTGCCAGCAAGCCTGTCAGTTGAACATCATCATCAATAAGCAATAACCGGGTCACGATATCTTCAGATCCTTTTAGTGCAATAAACTTATTTTATAGTCAGCCGCGTCCGGTTCAGCGACCAGAAGGTAATTACGGCCAGCGACAAATTGTTCAGACTCTGACTCTGCCAACGGCACTTTATTCTTATAACTGTCGGTATACACCAGTAGTATACGGTATTCGCCATCGGGTAAGTTGATCTCGGTTTGGGCGCCCTGACTTAATGACGTTATGTAATACTCTGTAGTATCAATAGTTTCGTTTGGCGGAACAAAATACAGGCTTAATGAAGGGTAGTCTGTAATAACATTCACAACACTGATATCAAAATCATAAATCTGCGGCAGGTTACTCTCTTCAACCACTATCGAACTTACTACTGCGCTACTGTTTTTAAATAACACTACTGCTTTACTCTCGCCCTGGTTCAGCGTCAGTAGCGCATTTTTCAGTAAAGAATTGCCCTCCATGTCTGTGGCTGATAAGCGGTAATCTGCGCCATCCAGTTGCAGGTAATCACTGAACGTATCATGTGCCAGACTGGTAAAAGCAATACTGTTGTTCAGGTAGATGTCGGTGGGGTCGGTACTGTCTACGCTGTTATATAACCTGAACTGCGCTGTTGCTGCTATGTCAGTCAGGTGTGTAACCGTAGTGGTATTGTTAATTACGTCTACCGCGATGTTACCTTGCAGCGGGCCTGATGCTAAACGTGGAACCAACACGTACTCTGTCAGATAACTAAAACTATAACTGGATGAGGTAAAGAGCACATCGTTACTGCCAGCTTCGGTAATGTAAATGATATAGCTGCCAAGCGTGAACTCAAGTGGCTCACTGATTTGCTGATAATTTACGGTTGCCACCAGGCTGGCGTCGGCAAAGCTGGCGTCGGAGTCACTGATATAGACATCATAAGCGGTATTTGCCGTCAGTAAGCTGGCGACATACAGTTTAAAGCTGTCTGTCAGGCTGTCATCACGTAAAAAAGACAGGCTGAGTAACTCCGGGTTGGCGTAGTCACCGGCCAGTAACAACAAGTGCTTATAACTCTGTTTAAGCTCAATACTGTTTTCCAGTACGCTGACATCATCTCCTGCGCTGTTAAGCCGGCTTAAGGTTATATCATAAGTACCAGACGTATAGGTCACCAGGGTGGTGGAATCGGTGTAGGTCGCGCTGCCTGCTAAGTAACTGCTGTCGTTGCTGTCGGTGAGAATTAAACGGGTTGAAGTGCTGTTAGCTGAGCCGTTATATAGCTGAATATAGCTGCTGGTATAGGTTGCAGACGTATCATCTGAACCGCTACTGCCACATCCGGCCAACATCAGTGCCGCTGAAAACAGGAAACAAGGTATAACAATACGCATAAAGCCTCATCAAATTAAGTACTGAATCAGCGCTAAGAAGGCTGAAATACCTAACAGTTCCGGGCTTTACTCAGCTTTACCCGGCTTAACCTTTCTTAACCGGAATGCATTTATAATTTTAACGGTAAGTGACTTTATTCTTTAATCTTCATTGCCTTATTGTGAACTGTTGCTACTTTTAGAATTCAGGTTCAAAAAGGAACAGCAGGGAGCACATTCTTATGCGTCGTAATATGCCGGTGACAAACACTGAGCGCACTTTTCCACCAAGCCAGAAGTTGATTTCCAATACTGACCTTAATGGCAATATCCGTCATTGTAACGACGCTTTTATAGCGATCAGTGGTTTTAGTAAAAGTGAGTTAATTGGTCAGCCACACAATATCGTTCGTCACCCGGATATGCCGCCTTTAGCCTACAAAATTATGTGGGAGCATTTAAAAGCCGGCAAACCATGGATGGGGCTGGTAAAAAACCGCAGTAAAAATGGTGACTACTATTGGGTGGATGCGTATGTCACCCCTGTTACCGAAGGCGGTAAAGTGGTGGGTTATGAGTCCGTTCGTTCCTGCCCGTCGCGCGAAGATATTAAGCGGGCGGAAAAGCTTTACAGTGCCATCAATCAGGGAAAATTCCGGTCCCGTCATTTTCATCTTGCCCTTCCCAACATGGCTCTGGCCGCAGTTTTGCTGCTCGCTGCGGCGTTGTATTTCAGCGGTTTTACCGGACTAACCCTGATTACCATGATATTGGCTTTATTGTGTTATGCCGCCTGGGCTAACTACAGCAAAAAAAGTGCGCTCGATAGTGTTAAAACCTTGCTGGCTAATTCTTTCCGGCATGAGCTTGCTGTTAAAACCTTTACAGATGATAAGCCTGATGTAGGTGAGCTTAAAGTTGCAGTGATGAGTTCCAAAGCTCATCTTGGTGCTGTGCTGAGCCGGATGGAAGATGCCGCAAAAAGTGTGTCTGAGCAATCTGATCTTGGGCTTGAACTGGCCAAGTCGTCGATGAAACTGATTCAGCGTCAGCAGCAGGAAACGGAGCAGGCAGCCACTGCCATGCATCAGATGACAACGACTATCGCCGAAGTGTCAAAACACGTACAGGAAACTGCAGAGAAGGCTGAGCAGTCTAATGAGTTGGCCGGGCGCAGCAGACAGACCGCGACGATAACGCGTAAAGCAATAGAAGAGTTGCGGCAAACCGTGAACGATATCAGTAACTCGGTGAAGGATGTTTCTGAACAGACGAAAAAGATAGCGTCAGTGGCACAAATGATAGAACAAATAGCCGAGCAGACTAATTTGTTGGCACTTAATGCCGCGATAGAGGCGGCAAGGGCAGGTGAACAAGGTCGTGGTTTCGCTGTAGTGGCAGATGAAGTGCGTAATCTGGCGCAGCGAACTCAGGATTCAACAAAAGAAATTCATCAGATTATCAGCGATTTAACCGGTAGAGCCGACAATGCTGTCAGGGTAGCACAAAACGGTACCACAGGCGCAGACGCCGGTTTAACCAGGGTAAAAGAAACCGAAGAAATGCTAAATGGCATTTCAGATGCCGTTGGCAGTATCGCCAATATGTCCATTCAAATGGCCGCCGCGGTTGAAGAGCAGGCGAATGTGGCAGAGGAAGTGAATCAGCAGGTAGTGAATATTTCCAGTCTGGCCAACAATAGCCTCACCGAAGCCGGAAATTCAGCTGACAGCATCAAACAGTTACAGCTGGTGTCAAATGAACTGCATGAGCTGGTGGTGCGCTTCACCCGCTAACGGCCAGATTGCTGCTATTCATTGTGTAACATAATAAAAAGGCCAGCTGAAAGCTGGCCTTTGCTGTTACATCAGTTATCAGTTACACAGTGATATTGATGTTTTGTCCCAGGTTGCCTACAGGGGATGAAGCCTGTACCTGCTCAACCGATTGCATAGCACTTTGTACCAGCATGGTTGCCATTTTAGCTTCCTGGTTCTGCTGCTTTTTGGCCATTACAGCCCCCAGTACCTCATAGCCCTGGTTTGAGCCTGCAGCGCCAACGGATTGACTCATAGTACCTCCTATGCCAATTCCTCAACACTGTAACGGCGGTATAGACTTTTACTTTAGTAAATTATTTTATTTTTTTCACCAGCAGTGAAATGGCTGGTATCGGCATAGCCATTTTGCGATCTGAACGGTTTAAGGCTGCTTTAGGGAGCATAAATAAAAAATGCCGCCCGTTGCAGCGGGCGGCATTCCAACTTAGCGCGGAGTGACTCATTTCTCCATGTGCGTT
>NZ_DATCSY010000040.1:0-26665 GCF_036568245.1 Rheinheimera sp.
ATATATCTGGATCCGACTGCCAAGGCTGCTGATACAGGTCGAATAGATGTCTGCCAGACTTGCCAGCATATTGTCGTCGGTAACAGCAAAGTGTTGCAGCTGGCGTTGCAGATGCTGCAGTTTGTCTCCAAGCTGCTTTAAATTAGCCGGGCTTTTATGCAATCGCCGCTCCAGTGCCAACACGCCTACTATATAACGGGTAAGTTCAACATCTTTCTGTGGTTTGTCACCGAGTTGATCGACGATCAGTTTTAAGCCAGTAGCCAGATTAACCTCATTGTCACCATATATAGACAGCGGCTGTTCTGCATCAATGACTGCTACACTGTTTAACATGATATTTAATGCGGCTTTATCCTGCTCAGTGCTGCGGGCGACCTGTTGTACCAGCTTTAACGCCTGGCATAAGCCCGCCAGTGCAATAATTTGTGTCGATAGAGATTCTTGCATAATCAGTTCAATGCCACGTCGATAATTCCACCACCAAGGCAGACTTCATCCAGATAAAATACTGCAGATTGCCCCGGGGTTACCGCTTTTTGCGGTGTATCAAAAATCACTTCAACACTATTATCTGCGTTGAGATGTAATGTGCAGGGTATGTCTGTCTGACGGTAGCGGGTTTTAACCGAGCAGCGCAAAGTGGTTTGAGGTCCAACTCTGTCAGTCCAATGTAACTGATTGGCTATGAGGCCACGCGATAGCAAACTCGGATGGTCATGACCCTGTGCCACGATGAGCTGGTTATCGGTCAGATTTTTACCGACAACGTACCAGGGCTCGTCACCGCCATCACGCAACCCGCCAATGCCAAGGCCTTTGCGCTGGCCGAGAGTGTGGTACATCAGGCCTTCATGGCGGCCAATAATGTCGCCGTCTACCGTGACGATATCTCCCGGCTGCGCAGGCAAATATTGTTGTAAAAAGTCTTTAAACTTGCGCTCGCCGATAAAACAGATGCCGGTACTGTCTTTTTTATCATGGGTAATAAGGCCTTGCTGCTCTGCAATCGCGCGTACAGCTGGCTTTTCCAGCTCGCCCACCGGGAACAGTGTTTGGGCAACGTGTTCTTCGCCAATGGTGTACAGGAAATAACTTTGATCTTTATTATTGTCCAAGCCACGCAGCAGCTGCCAGTGCCCCTCTTGGTAACGGCGGCGGACATAATGCCCGGTCGCGATGTAATCTGCACCCAGTGCTTCTGCTGCGAATTCAAGAAATGCTTTAAACTTGATTTCTTTATTGCACATAATATCCGGGTTAGGAGTACGGCCTGCTTTGTACTCTGCCAGAAAATATTCAAATACATTGTCCCAGTATTCTGCGGCGAAATTTACTTTGTGTAACACTATGCCAAGTTTGTCACAGACCGCCTGAGCATCACGCATGTCTTCAGCTGCGGCGCAATACTCGTCGTTGTCATCTTCTTCCCAGTTTTTCATAAAAAGGCCTTCAACCTGATATCCCTGTTGTAATAACAGGTAGGCTGAAACTGACGAATCAACACCACCGGACATACCGACGATGACTTTTTTACTGCTGTTGGCAGACAGATTATCTGGCATAACACCCGCGCTTTAGAAGGAGCAAAAAATCAAGGCGCGGATTATACATCAAATTTGTTTACTGCGCATGTTATCGCGTTGGTTGGATTAGTGTTAGCGGTATCCGCACGCCCTGGCGGTAAGCTGCTATTGCATCACTTACAAGCTGACTGCGCAGTGGCAGTGTTGTGGCAGATAACTGATGGCTATCGTACCAGTGAAGGGCCAGAATATCGCTGTCCTGCGGCTGATAGTGAGCGGGGAGTTTGTCTGGCTCAAATATAAAATTCAGTCTGACATAACGATGACCGTTGGAGGCCTTTAGCTGTGAGATACCTAACCATGCGCTGGGCTCGAGCCGCAATCCGGTTTCCTCATACAGTTCTCGTTTTACTGCGCTGAGCAAGTCTTCGTCCTGCTCTACATGGCCGGC
Source organism: Rheinheimera sp. (assembly GCF_036568245.1). Taxonomy (GTDB): domain Bacteria; phylum Pseudomonadota; class Gammaproteobacteria; order Enterobacterales; family Alteromonadaceae; genus Alishewanella. The sequence goes on from NZ_DATCSY010000040.1 coordinate 1,978, forward strand.
AGGTTGATTCAATACCCTCTGGCCAGTTTGTTTATCAATTTCTTCAACCAGTAAAAATTTCTGCTCAAAGTGTACTATTGCGGCTACTGTTAAGTGCAACTGTTCCCGGCTCATTTGTATGTATATCCTTATGCCAGTGGGTGAACCTGATATTGCCCGGGACGCAGGTCGCCCAGTGCCCAATTACCGATTTTTACCCGGATCAGCCGCAAAGTAGGGTAACCAACGGCTGCTGTCATCCGTCTTACCTGACGGTTACGGCCTTCTGTTATAGTCAGACTGATCCAACTGGTCGGGATATCCACACGCTGCCTGATCGGTGGGGTACGCGGCCAGATATCCGGGTCAGTAAGGCATTCGGCTTGAGCCGGCAGTGTCATGCCATCTTTTAGTTCAACACCCTGTATTAGTTGCGCAAGAGCCGCATCGCTTATCAGACCCTCTACCTGCACCCAGTATGTTTTTGCCATCTTATGTTTGGGGTCGCTTATCAGATGTTGTGTTTTGCCACAGTTGGTCAGTAGGAGTAAACCTTCGCTATCCCGGTCAAGTCTGCCTGCCGCGTAGACCTCGGGTATAGGCAGGTAATCGGCTAAGGTAGCGCGTGCCGGAGTGCTGTTATCGGTAAACTGACACAATACATCGTAGGGTTTATTGAACAACACTATGGTTGGATTGTCGACCTTGGTCGCATTGCGTTTTTTCGCATATGGATTATTTTGCACTTTCTGTCTGCTCTTTGCAGGTTTTGCTGTCTTTTTGTCTTTGAAATTCATAGCATCGGGTCATATTTCGAGCTGTTAAGCCAGGTTAAAAGGTCGGCCTGAAAAGACGTTATTTACCGTAACGCATGCAACACGCTGGAGCAGGCAGCTGCCTATTTTATTGAATGTCATGCTGCTATACTACCGCCGCTTTGCAACAAATGCGTTTAAAACATCAACATCGCCCGGATGAAGGTGCGAACTGGCCTGTTGAAGCCAGCTGATCGCGAACACATTACAGGAACTAACATGTCAAAAGATATTGCAAAAATCATTTATACCGAAACCGATGAAGCGCCAGCGCTGGCTACTTATTCCTTATTGCCTATCGTTCAGGCTTTTTCAGCCGCTGCTGGCATAGCAGTTGAAACACGTGACATATCGCTCTCTGGTCGGATTATTGCTAATTTCCCCGAATTTTTAACTGCAGAGCAGCGTATCGCTGATGCACTGGCTGAACTGGGTGAAATGGCCAATCGTCCTGATGCAAACATTATTAAGTTACCCAATATCAGCGCATCTATTCCACAGTTAAAAGCGGCGATTAAAGAACTGCAACAACAAGGCTATGCGCTGCCGGATTACCCGGCTGAACCAAAAGATGATAAAGAGCGCGATATCAAAGCACGCTACGATAAGATTAAAGGCAGTGCAGTCAACCCGGTACTGCGTGAAGGTAACTCAGATCGCCGCGCGCCGGCATCTGTTAAGCAATATGCGAAGAAGAATCCTCACAGCATGGGAGCCTGGTCTGCCAGTTCTAAATCCCATGTTGCGCATATGCACAGCGGTGACTTTTATGGCAGTGAACAGTCGGCAACCTTTGCTGGTAAAGACAACCTCAAAATTCAGCATCTGGCTACTGATGGAACAGTAAAAGTTCTTAAAGACAAAGTTGCAGTGTTAGAAGGTGAAGTTGTTGATGCCGCCACCATGAGTAAAAAAGCGTTGCGCGCGTTTTATCAGCATGAAATAGCCGAAGCTAAGCAGCAAGATGTATTACTGTCTCTGCATTTAAAAGCGACGATGATGAAAGTGTCTGACCCTATTATGTTTGGCCATGCAGTGCTGGAGTTTTTCCAGCCGGTATTTGAAAAACATGCAGCGTTGTTTGCTGAACTGGGTGTTGATGTTAACAATGGCGCCGGTGATATGTTTGCCAAAGTAGCGACATTACCGCAAGCTAAACAGGACGCAGTTCTGGCAGATATCAAAGCATGTTATGCAGCACAACCTGCTCTTGCGATGGTCAATTCTGACAAAGGTATCACTAACCTGCACGTGCCAAGCGACGTTATTATTGATGCGTCTATGCCGGCCATGATCAGAAGTTCAGGCCAGATGTGGGGTCCTGATGGCAAGTTAAAAGATACCAAGGCGATGATCCCTGATCGCTGCTATGCCGGTGTGTATCAGGAAACAATCGACTTCTGTAAGAAAAATGGTGCTTTTGATCCGCGCACTATGGGCTCAGTGCCTAACGTTGGTTTAATGGCTCAAAAAGCAGAAGAGTACGGCTCACACGACAAAACCTTCGAAATCGCTGCGGATGGCAAAGTTCAGGTTCTGAACAGCAAGGGCGAAGTGGTATTTGAGCATGTGGTAGAGCAGGGTGATATCTGGCGTATGTGTCAGGTTAAAGATGCACCAATCCGTGACTGGGTAAAACTGGCTGTTAACCGTGCGCGCTTAAGTGATACACCCGCGGTATTCTGGCTGGACAGCGCCCGGGCACATGATTCACAGCTGATTACTAAAGTTCAAGCGTACTTAAAAGAGCACGATACTGACGGACTGGATATTCAGATCCTTTCCCCGGTTGAGGCTACCCGCTTATCGCTGCAACGGATGAAGCAAGGTCAGGATACTATATCGGTCACCGGTAACGTACTGCGTGATTATCTGACCGATTTATTCCCCATTCTGGAGCTGGGTACCAGTGCGAAGATGTTGTCTATCGTACCACTGATGAACGGTGGTGGTTTATTTGAAACCGGGGCCGGTGGTTCTGCACCAAAACACGTCGAACAATTTATTGAAGAAAATTACCTGCGCTGGGATTCACTCGGCGAATTTCTGGCTCTTGCTGCATCACTAGAGCATTTAAGTCAGGTAACCGGTAATGACAAAGCGAAAGTGCTTGCAGATGCACTGGATGCAGCCACTGCGAAGTTTCTGGATAACGATAAATCACCGCGCCGTAAGCTGGGCGAACTTGATAACCGCGGTAGCCATTTTTATCTGGCACTGTATTGGGCTGAAGCCTTAGCTGCTCAGACTAGCAATACAGAATTACAAGCCCGCTTTGCGAAACTGTCAGCTGTGCTGCAGCAGCAGGAAAGCACGATCGTTTCTGAGCTGAATGGCGCTCAGGGTAAGGCTGTCGACATCGGCGGTTACTACCGTCCGAATCCTGAACTGGCGTCCAAAGCGATGCGTCCAAGCCACACCTTTAACCAGGCATTGGCCAACGCTTAACTAAGACACACCATAAAGAAAAAGCAGGCTATGTGCCTGCTTTTTTGCCGTCGTTCCTGGTAACACTAAGCCTGCATTACGCTCAGCGAATATTTTACTCTGTCAAATCACCTGGCACTTTAATATTCACAGCGTGTAAGCCTTTGGGGCCTTCAGACAAGTCAAATTCCACATCTTGTCCGGCTTTTAGCGTACGGTAGCCATCCATGCTAATGGTTGAATAATGAGCAAAGATATCTTCATCACGGCCATCTTCACGAATAAATCCAAATCCTTTGGCATTATTGAACCATTTTACTTTACCGGTAGCCATACAACTTACTTCCTTCTCTAAGTTAGCTAAATTCTGTATTCTAGTCTCAATAGCGGGATTGTTGTTGATCCCAACAACTAATGTAGATAATTTGAGCAGACAGTCAAGTTATTTGCAAAATTAAACCAAAATTTTACCAATAATTAACTTTTAACCCTTTGATGGAATACACAGGCGTGGCTATAGTTTATGAGCGGCAATAAAGATAGTAACGAACAGTACAGTGATTTAGAAGAGTTAACGCGACAACGGGTAGCTCCACCTCCGATGTATAAAGTGGTACTGCACAACGATGACTATACACCGATGGATTTTGTCATCGATGTTTTAAGCCGTTTCTTTAACATGCAGTACGAGCAGGCAACGGAAATAATGTTAAAAGTGCATTATGAAGGAAAGGGGATTTGTGGAATTTTTACAGCAGAAATAGCAGAGACTAAGGTGCAACAGGTGATGCAGTATGCAAAAGAACACCAACACCCACTGCTATGCACTATGGAACGCGCATAAGGTAAGCCTTTGCATGATTCTGGTGTCGTTACTCAGGTGGATTAGGAGTGGTATATGTTAAATAAAGATCTTGAGTTAACTCTGAATTTGGCTTTCAGGTTTGCGCGTGAACGCCGTCATGAATACATGACGGTAGAGCATTTATTATTAGCGCTGCTGGATAACCCAGCAGCAGGTGAAGCATTGCGCTCTTGCGGTGCAAATATTGAGAAGTTGCGTCAGGAGCTTTCCAGTTTTATTGACTCTACTACGCCCGTATTGCCGGAAGGTGAGATGGAGCGCGATACTCAGCCTACACTTGGTTTTCAGCGTGTACTGCAACGGGCCGTATTTCATGTGCAGTCGTCAGGTAAAGCCGAAGTAACGGGGGCAAATGTGCTGGTCGCTATTTTTAGTGAACAGGAATCTCAGGCTGTTTATTTGCTGAAAAAAATTGATATTACCCGTCTTGATGTCGTTAATTTTATATCTCACGGTGTGACCAAAACCGAGAAGCTGGAGCAGCATGACGAGCATGTACAGGAAGATGGTACTGAACAGGTAACAGATGACAGCAAATACCTGGAGAACTTTACCGCCAACCTTAATCTGCAAGCTAAAAATGGCCAGATTGACCCTTTGATTGGCCGTGAGCATGAGGTTGAGAGGGCTATACAGGTATTGTGCCGGCGCAAAAAGAATAACCCTCTGTTAGTGGGCGAGGCCGGCGTTGGGAAAACAGCGATTGCCGAGGGTCTGGCTTATCGCATTGTGCACAAAGAGGTGCCTGAGGTTATTGCGGATGCAACGATTTACTCCCTGGATATGGGTGCTTTACTGGCGGGAACTAAGTATCGTGGAGATTTCGAGAAGCGGCTGAAATCTTTACTTAAAGAGTTAGAGCGTGAGAAAGACGCTATTTTGTTTATCGATGAAATACACACTGTAATAGGCGCTGGAGCAGCGTCGGGTGGCGTCATGGATGCTAGCAACCTGATAAAGCCGCTGCTATCCAGCGGGCGTTTACGCTGTATGGGGTCTACCACTTACCAGGAATTTAAGAGCATTTTCGAAAAAGATACTGCTTTAGTGAGGCGTTTTCAGAAAATAGATGTGGCAGAGCCCAGCGTAGACGACACTACCCGCATACTGCTGGGATTAAAAGAGCGCTATGAGCAGCACCATAATGTTCGTTATACACAGAAGGCTATTCGTGCTGCTGCTGAATTATCTGCCAAGTACATCAATGAGCGGCATTTACCGGACAAAGCCATCGATGTTATTGATGAAGCCGGAGCCAGTCAGCGATTACTGCCATCTTCCAAGCGTCGCAAAATTATTAACGTGCCGGAGATAGAACATGTAATTGCCAAAATGGCCAGGATCCCGGAAAAGTCTGTGTCTGCTTCCGACAAGGATGTGCTGGCAAACCTTGACCGGAATCTGAAACTGGTTGTGTTTGGCCAGGATGAGCCAATAGAGGTATTGACAGCAGCCATCCGGTTGTCGCGTTCAGGTCTTGGTAACGAAGAGAAGCCGATAGGCAATTTCTTGTTTGCAGGTCCGACTGGCGTGGGTAAAACAGAAGTGACCAAACAACTGGCGAAAGCTTTGGGTGTAGAGCTGCTGCGTTTTGATATGTCCGAATATATGGAACGCCATGCGATCAGCCGCTTAATTGGTGCGCCGCCGGGTTATGTTGGTTTTGAGCAGGGCGGATTATTGACCGATGCTGTGTCTAAACATCCGTACTCAGTGGTTTTATTGGATGAAATAGAAAAAGCTCACAGCGACATCTATAACATTCTGTTGCAGGTTATGGATCATGGCACCCTGACGGATAATAATGGCCGCAAAATAGATTTTCGTAATGTAGTACTTGTTATGACAACAAATGCTGGTGTGCAGGAGACGATTCGTAAATCAATCGGCTTCAAACAGCAGGACCATAGCCATGATGCGTTATCGGAAATAAACCGCACCTTCAGCCCTGAATTCAGAAACCGGCTTGACGGCATTATCTGGTTCAAACACCTGGAATCTGACATCATTCTGCAGATCGTCGACAAGTTTATCTGTGATCTGCAAGTGCAGCTGGATAAAAAGCAAGTGTCGATGGAGCTAAGCAGCGCAGCGCGGCAGTGGCTGGCTGAGAAAGGCTATGATCATGCGATGGGGGCACGCCCAATGGCCCGGGTGATCCAGGAGCAACTGAAGAAACCACTGGCTAATGAAATACTATTTGGGCGCCTGCTACATGGCGGTGATGTCAAAGTAGAACTGGTGAATGATCAATTGCAATTTGATTATCACACTCAGGCTGAGGCTGCATTGACAGACTAACAGGCCGTTATAAAAGCATTAAACCCGGCAGTTAGCCGGGTTTAGCGTCAGACCTTAAAGCATTATTTAGCGCTGACGGAACACGATACGGCCTTTTGTTAAGTCGTATGGTGTTAGCTCTACGGTTACCTTATCGCCGGTTAAAATACGGATATAGTTTTTACGCATTTTACCTGAAATATGAGCGATAACGACATGGCCGTTTTCCAGTTCAACTTTGAACATGGTATTTGGCAGGGTATCCAAAATGGTACCTTGCATTTCAATTACGTCTTCCTTCGCCATTCAGCGTACTTGCCTCTTAAAATTGGGTGAACCATAAAAAACTGCGCAGATTGTGCCGAAATCATCAGCATAAGTAAAGCGACAAGCGCTTTTTTAGCCAAATGAGCACCATTCTCCGTTGATAAAACGTTGTTGTGGCAAAAAAGCAGCCTTATACGCCATTTTCTGGCAGCTATCAATTTGATACCCGAGATACAGCCATTGCTTGTTATCGCGGGCAGTGCACTGCAACAGATACAGAATGGCCAGTATGCCCGGAGAGAATCCTGCTGCACTATGATGGAAAAATGTGTAAACAGCAGAGTAAGCGTCACTTGTTTCGTCAACAACCGTTACGGCAACCAGTTGTTGTTGGTAGTACTGCTCCAGAAAGCGCACCTTTAACCACGAACAGTGCGTCATTGTGTCTAATTGATCTCTGGAAGGAGGGTACATACTGCCATCATTATGTTTGTGATTAATGTAATCAGAGAACAATGGAAAATAATCAACGGATGGTGTGTCAGTCAGTTGGTAGTGCCATGCGTTGTAGTCGGCTCTGTTGAGTATACGACGTTGGCTACGGCTGTATTTAGCGGTGACAGGGTGAATACGGACTGACTGACAGGCTCTGCACGCTTTACAATAAGGCGTGTAAACCTGCTCACCGCTGCGGCGAAAATTCAGTTGCAGCAACTGTTGATATAAAACGGCATCGACTGGCTGCTGCGGCAGCAAAAATACCAGTTGTTCCTGTTGTTGTGGCAGATAGTTGCACTGTGCTTCAGCTGTAAGACCAAACTTTAGTTCATGCATCAGCGATATCCTGCGCGATGCTGCGTGCTTGCCAGTGTGAGGTGGCGACCGTTTTATGTCTTAATTGCTGTAACAAGCCGATATATTCTTCGCGGGGAATGGACTGCACCCCCATCTGCTGCAGAAATGGGTTTGGCAGCTGACAATCTATCCAGCCTTCAGCCACTGTTTTTAAATGGTGCTGCAGCACGACCAAAGCAATTTTTGCTGTATCGGGTAACAGGTTAAACATTGACTCGCCGCAAAACAGCTGACCAATCATTACACCATACAAACCGCCAACCAGCTTTTCCTGTTGCCAGACTTCAATGCTATGCGCATAGCCCAGATGATGCAGTTGCAAATAGGCCTGCTGCATTTGTGGTACAACCCAGGTTTCTGGTTGCTTTGCTCTCGGTGCGGCGCAGTGTTTTGTCACGGCAGCAAAGGCGGTATTCACGCTGAAATGCAGCTTGTGGCGCCTTATCTGTTTTTTCAGTGTGCGGCTTAATGTTAGCGTATCCGGTGGAAAAACTGCACGGACAGATGGGCTCCACCACAGCAGCGGATCGCCTTCACTAAACCAGGGGAAAACACCAGTTGAATAAGCACTGACAAGGCGGGCGGTCGATAAGTCTCCGCCCATTGCCAACAAACCATCCGGCTCAGTCAGCGCATGATGCAACTCAGGAAAGCTGACATCATGCGCATCTAACTCTGGCAGGTATATGGTCAAAATGGTTACTTGTTTAAAGCGTCCAGATAACGTTCAGCGTCAAGTGCGGCCATACAGCCTGTCCCTGCTGACGTAATAGCCTGGCGATATATATGGTCTGACACATCTCCGGCTGCAAACACGCCGGGAATGCTGGTTTGGGTGGCGTTACCTTCAGTTCCGCTGTGAACTTTAAGGTAACCACCGTTCATATCCAACTGGCCTTTAAAGATATCGGTATTAGGTTGATGGCCTATCGCAATGAATACGCCTTGCAGCGCAAGTTGCTCTTCGGCTTCACCTTTGGTTGATTTAAGGCGAACACCGGTAACGCCCATATCGTCGCCTAATACTTCATCTAACTCGCGGTGTGTGTGCAGCACGATGTTGCCGCTTGCTACTTTCGCCATCAGGCGGTCTACCAGTATTTTTTCTGCTTTAAAGCTGTCGCGACGATGAACCAGATGCACTTCTGCAGCAATATTGGATAAATACAGCGCTTCTTCTACTGCGGTATTACCACCACCGACAACCGCGACTTTCTGGTTGCGGTAGAAAAATCCGTCACAGGTGGCACAGGCAGAAACACCCCGGCCACTGTATGCCTGCTCAGACGGCAAACCGAGATACTTTGCGGAAGCTCCGGTACAAATAATCAAGGCATCGCAGGTGTAGGTACCATTATCACCTGTTAGCGTGAAGGGTTTTTGCTTTAGATCTACCGTGTGAATATGATCAAACACAATTTCGGTATTAAATGTTTCAGCATGTTCACGCATGCGCTCCATCAATGCCGGCCCAGTTAACCCATGAGCATCACCCGGCCAGTTCTCGACTTCAGTTGTGGTTGTCAACTGACCGCCTTGCTGCATACCTGTGATCAGTACTGGATTAAGATTAGCGCGGGCAGCATAAACGGCCGCAGTATAACCAGCCGGGCCTGAACCTAGAATAAGCAGGCGGCTGTGTTTAGCATCAGACATGAATTTCTCCGAAAACAACTTAATTAAACCGGGTAATGGCGACGATTCTAAAAGAATGCAACCCTAAGCGAAAGTGTCGCGGTATATTTAATACCGTTGCCGCTGTAAAGCGATAATGGCTATGCTATGGTTAGGCTGCTGCGCACGGTCAGATATTATTCATTCCCAACGACTTTTTATGACGAGGTTGTTTTGCATTACCTGAAGATAAGGACAATTTTCACGGTACGCTTTATTCTTTTACTGGTATTTTGCGCCAGTGTCAGTGCTGAAGAACGTTTCAACCGATTGGGTGTTGATGATGGTCTGCCTAATGCCACCATCTACAGTGTGCAACAGGATAAAGCCGGATACTTATGGCTGGGCTCGACTAATTCGGGTTTACTGCGCTTTGATGGCTATCGCTTCGACGAGTTTCAGGTTTTAACTGCACAAGAGCTGCAGCAGCATCAGACTCCTGATGTTGGCGTTGTGCTTATCGATAAGAAAGACAATATCTGGGCAGGTACCTGGGGGCTGGGGTTGTCCAGGCTGGATGCCCGCACACAAACATTACATCGCTTTAGTGAAGTGCAGGGGCTGGCAGGTAACCAGATCCAGGCACTGATGCTGGATTCAAAGCAGCGGCTTTGGGTCGGCACTACATCGGGCCTAAGCCGCATTAACACTGATGACAGTATTGTTAATGTGGGAGGTGAGACCGAAGCGGTATCACTTGCTGACCAACGTATCTGGAGTCTGGCGCAGACGGGAGATGGCACCGTTTGGATTGGAACGTCAGCCGGTCTGCACAGTTGGCGCGAAGACCGTGGTTTAAGTAAGGTTGCCCAGTTGGTGACTGATGCAGATAGCCTGAGCAGAAAAAATGAAATCAGGGCCCTGGCTGTTTTGCAGGATCAACTGTGGGTTGGCAGCCGGCAAGGTTTATTTCGTTATGTGCCTGAAGAACAGCGCTTTATTCCCCAGCCTCTTGCTCAGGCAGAACCGCTTGTTAATGTGTTATTTGCCGATGACGAAGAGCATCAGTTACTGATAGGCAGCTACAACGGTTTGCACAGGTTAACGCCGGGCGCAGTTACTGTCTCTGATACTGAACAGCACCTGTCACATGTTAATGTAAGAAGCATAATGCGGGACCGCTCAGGCGTATTGTGGCTTGGCTCACGCGAGAGTGGACTGTATCGTAATGTTGTATCCAGCGAGGCATTTTCCGATATAGCCAGCATTTCTGCTGAGCTGTCTGAGCAAGAACCGTTCTCTGTTACAGCAATTTTAAAGCAACAGAACACACTTTGGCTGGGTAGTACTGATGCTCTTTATCACATACAGCTCAGCGATGGGCAGTTTACACGGCTGGCTCTTAACACCAGGGTGAATGCAATAGCGGCCGACAGTGGTGGGCTGGTTTATATTGCAACAGATGCTGGTTTGTATCGTTTTACTGACGACGGTATAGAAAAAGTAGACATGCCTTTTGATCTGACGAACGTATCAAACCGCAATGTACGTGATTTATATATCGATGCAAAAGACACTTTGTATCTCGGGATGTGGGGAGAAGGTGTTATCGCGTGGCAACCGGCAGAAAACCGGGTTCAGCATTGGTTAGCAGAATTAGCGGAAACCTCGGTTGGTAACGCTGTACAGCAAGTGTTTGTTGGTACCGATCGCCAGCTATGGGTCGCTACCCGTTACAGTGGCTTGTTTCAGATTGATCTGCCAAGCGGAAAAATACAGCAATACACTACTGCAACAAGCTCGGCAATAACGCTGGAACACAATAATGTGCAATGTGTCAGTGAACAGGCTGGCATACTGGCGATATGCAGCAGAGACGGCTTGATTCTATATAACCGGACAACGGCAGAGCAAAAATTGCTTGGGCGTGAAGAGGGATTGCCGTCGGAGATTATCCTGGGTGTTGTGCAGCGCCAGCAGCAGTTGTGGGTAATGACGGCTAAAGGCCTTGCACACAGGTCATCTGAGCAGCAACGTTTCTCTAACTATAATAGCAGGGACGGGATGGCTAGCACTGAATTGAACACCAAGGCTGTGTACGCGGAAGACGGGCAGTTATTTTTCGGCTCTATGGGCGGGCTGGTTGTGGTTGACCCGCAATTACTAAAAGGCAATGCATTCATACCCGACCCGACGTTATCTGCAGTGGTTATTGATCACCAGGAATTGTTGTTAAAACCACATGGCCAGCCGTGGCGGCTGATTAAACTATTGCCGGATAATCATACCGTTAACTTCGAGTTCAGCGCTTTGGATTATCAGGATCCGCAGCGCAATCAGTTCCACTATAAACTGCAAGGCATTAATTCAGAATGGGTACTTGCAGGGGCCCGCAACAGTGCGTTTTATGCAAACTTGCCGGTTGGCAGTTACCCGCTCTGGTTAAAAGCATCTAACAATCATGGCGTGTTCAGTGAGCCTCGTGTTGTGGCTACTTTGCAGATTTTGCCGCGCTGGTGGCAACAGAAGTGGGTACAGTACTGTGCAATTGCGGCAGTGAGTTTGTTGTTATGGCTGATGCATGTCTACCGTATGAGGCATATCAGGCAGGTGAACCGGCTGTTGCAATCAGCGGTAGATAGCAAAGCTAAAGCACAACTGGTTTTAGAAACACGGGTGGCTGAGCGCACCCGGGCTTTGGAAGAAAGCTCCGTCACACTGTCTCTGCGCACGAAGCAGTTGGAACGTAGTCTGGATGAACAGGCACGCACGAATAGAGAATTAAAGCGGTTAGATAAACTTAAAGACGACTTTATTGCTACGGTAAGTCATGAACTGAGGACTCCGCTAACCGCCATTCGCGGAGCTGTGGGCCTGCTGGCACAAAACGTTGTGACGCCGGACAATCCGGTGTATGCCGAGATGCTGCATACTGCTCAGGCTAATAGTGAAAGGCTGGCGCATCTTATTAATGACTTACTGGATCTGCAGAAATTTGCCGCCGGCACTTTTAAACTCAGTATTAATAAACTGGATGTACTTGAGCTGGCTCATCAGGCGGTACAGGTGATGCAACCTTATGCCAAGCAGTTTAAGGTAGAGCTGACTCTTGATGCTGTCAGTCCCGGTAGTTACAGCGTCAATGCAGATGCATTACGGCTGCGCCAGGTTATTGATAATCTTGTTTCAAATGCAATTAAGTTTTCACCAGAAGGCGCTATGGTTATTGTCCGTTTAAGCACCACAGACACAGACGTGCTGCTTGAGGTGGAGGATCATGGCTGTGGTATTCCTGCGTTGTTTCAGTCGCACATATTTGAAAAATTCTCCCAGGCAGACAGTTCAGACAGCAGGACGCGAGAGGGGACTGGGCTGGGGTTGGCTATTTGCAAAAAAATTATTGAAAACCATCACGGCGATATTGGTTTTACCTCAGCTGTCGGGCAGGGCACGACTTTCTGGTTCAGATTACAACGAGCCTGACCAGCGTCGATGCGTGCATTAACACTGGTAATTTTTCGTTACTTCAATCCTATCTTGTACCTGAAAAAACTATTTTGTTTCTGATAGTTATATATAGCTATCAGCTTTTGACAATCTCATACATTTGTAACTAATTTATAATATATTTGTAATGGATGTATGCTCTGCAGTTGGTTATTTTTTCCGCGCCAGGATGCGTCATGTACAACAGGGACCTACATAATTAACCAAGGGTACTATGATGAAAAAAAAGACTACTACAAAGATGCTGACAGCTCTGTCGGCGGGTTGTTTTGCGTTAAGCCTTACTTCAGTTGCGGTTGCGGCAGGAATACAAAAAACAGAACCAGCACAGAATTTATCTGCGTTGTCTGATGAAACAACCAACCGTTACATTATTAAATATAAAGATCAGGTTGCCTTATCTGCAGATAGCAGCACAACCAGCACTGCCACTTTTTCTGTTGCCAGGGCACAGCAAGCACTACAAAAAGCCAACGTTACCGCTTTATCTCATCTTGATTTTATCAACGCCAGTGTGGCGGAGTTGACGCCTAAACAGCGTAAAGCGCTGGAAAGCGATCCTACAGTAGCGTATGTAGAGGAAGATTCTAAACGCTATATCATGGATGTTATTACACCGATGGCACAAACAACACCTTATGGTATTTCCATGGTACAGGCGAACCAGGTAAGCGACGGTAGTGCCGGCAATACTAAGGTATGTGTAATTGATACAGGTTATGACTACGACCATGAAGATCTGCAAAGCTCCGGCGTGACGGGCTATGCGTTTTCAGGTCATGGCAACTGGTACTCGGATGGTAACGGTCACGGTACACATGTGGCGGGTACTATGGTTGCCCTGAACAACAGTACCGGTGTTGTTGGCGTTATTGGCTCAGGTCAGGCGGGTGTTCATATCGTTAAGATTTTTAATGATAGTGGTAACTGGACCACGGCATCTAATTTAATTACCGCGATTCAGTCGTGCAAAGATGCCGGTGCTAAAGTGGTGAATATGAGCCTGGGTGGTGGTTCTTCTAACCAGACAGAAAACAACGCCATGACCAATTTTTACAACGGCGGCATGCTGTTGGTTGCCGCTGCGGGTAATGATGGCAATACCAGCTTCTCATATCCTGCATCATACAATTCAGTGGTTTCAGTTGCGGCAGTAAACTCAAGCGGCTCTTTAGCCAGCTTCTCGCAGCGCAATTCGCAGGTTGAATTGTCAGGCCCGGGTGTCAGTGTTAACTCTACCTGGAATAACGGCGGCTATAACAGTATCAGCGGCACCTCTATGGCCTCACCGCATGTAGCAGGTGTTGCAGCTTTGGTATGGAGCAACCATCCTCAGTGTACGCCGGCGCAAATCCGCAGTGCGTTAAATGCTACAGCTGAAGACCGTGGCTCAGCAGGCCGTGACACTTCATACGGCTGGGGTATCGTTAAAGCTAAAGCTGCCCATGATTACCTGACCAACAATGGTTGTGACGGCTCTGGCGGTGGTGGTACACCTCCGGGCGGTGGTGCATCCTTCCCTAATCTGTCAGCAACTACCGGCCAATGGCTAAGAGGCAGCTACCAGATCCCGTCAGGCGTATCGTCGGTGACATTCCAGATCTCAGGTGGCACAGGTGATGCTGATTTATACGTCCGTTATGGCAGCCAACCAAGTACTACTGCTTATGATTGCCGGCCATATCAGGATGGTAATAACGAGGTGTGTACTATTAATAATCCGCAATCGGGAACATGGCATGTGGGAATTCGTGCTTATTCCGCATTCAGTGGTGTAACGTTCAGTTATCAGTACTAAAAGATGAGGCCGGCTTTGTCCGGCCTTTTTTATTTACTAAGCACGTAAAAATACACTGCCAGAAAGTGGCATACGCTGCCTGCCAGCACAAACAGGTGCCAGATAGCATGGTGCAGGAATAATCGTTTCCAGATGTAAAAAATCACACCGAAAGAGTAACTTAGCCCGCCTGCGAGTAATAGTAATAAACCACCGGTTGCCACGTTATTTAACATAGGTTGAATGGCTACAATAACCAGCCAGCCCATGCCTAAATATAATGCCAGCGATAATTTTTTATACTTCAATTTGGTTGCCAGTTCGATAAATACCCCTGCCAAAGCAATTGTCCAAATCAGCGTAAATAACGGCAAGCCCCAGTTATCACGTAAGTTAATCAGCGTAAATGGCGTATAAGTGCCGGCAATGAGAATAAATATGGCCGCGTGATCCAACTGCCGAAGTTTATGTTTTATAGCAACATGGGAAACCGCGTGATAAAGCGTCGAGCTGCTGTACAACAGGATCAGGCTGCAGCCGTATACGATACTGCTGATAAAATACCAGTTGTCATCACTAACGACTGCCAGTTGTAACATCAGGATAAGGCCGACAACACTGAGGATGGCACCTATACCGTGACTTAAGGCATGACAAAGCTCTTCGAGCGGTGAGTAGGGAGTCGTAGTCATTATCATTCCGTTAGCGTCGCTATAGCGGTTATCTTAGCATGGCAAGCTTAATTACCAAGCTGTCACTGCAGACAATTAGTCGTTAGAATGCGCTTTTTTGCGGAGGTGATATGTCGTCATCCAAGCAGCCATTGCTTATCATTGTTGGTTATGTCTGGCCTGAACCAAACTCATCTGCAGCAGGTTATCGTATGTTGAGTTTAATCCAGCTGTTTATTGAGCAGGGCTGGCAGGTCATATTCGCCAGCGCAGCAGAGTTTAGCCCACACCGGTTTATGTTAAGTACTATAGGCGTGAGCGAGCACGAGATCAGTCTGAATGACAGCAGCTTTGACGAGTGGATTTCAGAGCTGGCACCCGACGCTGTGATGTTCGACCGCTTTATGCTGGAAGAACAGTTTGGCTGGCGGGTGGAGCAGGCATGTCCCGCTGCTATACGTATTTTGGATATGGAGGACTGTCATGCACTGCGTGATGCGCGTCTGCGCAGTTTTCAACGCGGTGTTACTGTAGATGTCCAGGCGCTGAATTCTGAACTTGCAGTGCGTGAAATTGCCGCAATTTACCGCTGTGACCTGACATTTGTTATCTCGGAGTATGAAATACAGTTACTGCAGCAGCATTATGCCGTACCGGCCAATTTGCTCTGCTACTGCCCGTTTTTATTGTCAGACACCCAGCCTGGCACTTCGCCGGATTTTAATCAGCGTCAGCATTTTATTACCATTGGCAACTTTCGCCATGCGCCGAATTGGCAGGCGGTGTTGTGGCTGCAGCAAGATATCTGGCCAAGGATCCGGCAGGCATTACCTGAAGCAGAGCTGCATATTTATGGTGCTTATCCGCCGCCTAAAGCAACAGCGTTGCATAACCCCAGACAGGGTTTTCTGCTCAAAGGCTGGGCGGACGATGTCGCTGAGGTTATGCAGCAAGCCAGAGTGTGCCTGGCACCCTTAGCTTATGGGGCAGGATTAAAAGGAAAACTGCTGGATGCCATGCGCTTTGGTACACCCAGTGTGACAACGGATATTGGTGCCGAAGGGATGATGGCAGATAATGGTTGGCCGGGCTTAATCGCCAATAGCAGCGAAGCTATTGCACAGGCGGCGCTGGCTTTATATCAGCAACCTGAACTTTGGCTGCAGGCACAGCAATCTGGTTTTGCTACGCTTGAGGTTAAGTTCAGCCAGGCACGGCATATGGCAAGAATATGGCAGCAGCTGAGTAGTATTAAGCAGCATTTAACGCAGCACCGGCAGCATAACTTCACCGGATTAATGCTAAAACATCATGCTTTTCGCAGCACTAAATTTATGGGGCAATGGATTGAGGCAAAAACGCGTCTGGCTGCCTTAACACAGCCAGACTGAGCGTTTTATCAGCGGCTGCCTCTTGGTGGGCGCTGACCCGCACCAATCCGCTGGTTCCAAAGTGCTGTAGCTGATTGGCCATCGCCAGATGCGGCTTTTTTGGTTTTCTTCGCAGGTTTAGCAGCAGGTTTTTCGGCCGCTTTTGCCGGCGCTTTAGGCGCAGCAGCTTTTTTCTCTGCGGCAGGTTTTGCTTTGGCGGCACTGTAGCTGGCGCCCAGTTCTGCTAATTCTGCCAGACGGATATTTTTACCGCCGTCTACGCTGAACCAGCCTGGTTTTTGCTCCAGTTGTGGTGCCTTGCCAAAAGCGGCTTTATAGGCTGCTGTAAAATCGGCAACAACCTGATCTTTATCCAATTTAGTCATACGGATCCTTAACAGACATTATTTGTGCATGTAGCTCGCTATTTATACAACATTTTGCCTTGATTAGACAAATATGCTTGTTTTTTTATCTGTTGCAGTACAATAAGCGCCGATACAGTTAACAGGAATTCAGAACAATGATTGAGCGCACGCAGTTAGTCAGTTTTCTTAATGCAGAGCTGCAGAGTGATAAAATTCGTGACTATTGCCCGAATGGGTTGCAGGTCGAAGGTAACAACACTGTTAGTAAAATCGTTACCGGTGTAACAGCCAGCCAGGCTTTGCTCGACGCAGCAGTTGCAGCGGGGGCTGATACCGTGTTGGTGCATCATGGGTATTTCTGGAAAAACGAATCGCCACAGATAACCGGTATCAAAAAAGCGCGACTGCAAACGTTACTACGTAATGATATCAATCTGCTGGCTTATCACTTACCACTGGATGTTCATCCCAGGTTTGGCAACAATGCCCGTCTGGGGGCATTGCTGGGCGCTGATAATATTTCGGCAGTAACGTCAACTGAACCACTTGGGGTTCTGATGCAAGGGCAGTTAGCGCAGAGTGTTGCACTGGCAGATATCGCGGCAAGATTAAAACAAGCGCTCGGTCGTGATTTGCTGGTACATGATGCTGGTATCGGCAATGTTAACGGGTTGGCCTGGTGCACCGGCGGTGGTCAGGGATACATTGAGCAGGCAGCTGAAGCCGGCGCACAGTTATTTATCAGTGGTGAAGTTTCAGAGCAGACCATTCATTTATCACGGGAGTTGGGTATTCACTTTATCGCTGCAGGGCATCACGCGACAGAGCGCTATGGTGTCAAAGCGCTGGGTGAATATATCGCCAGCCAGTTTGATGTAGACGTACAATTCATTGATATTGATAACCCGGCATGAAAATAAAAGCAGATCGCAGTTTTGACGGCATAGCGACAAAATTTCAGCGCAATATTTACAGCAGTACTAAAGGCAAATTGCGCCAGTCTGTGCTGCTGCGTGATCTGGCTGAATTAGATATTTTACGCCAGCCGACCAGGATACTGGATGTCGGGGCGGGGCAGGGACAACTGGCGCTGGCGCTGGCAGCGCAGGGGCACAGTGTGCACCTGACCGATATTTCAGGTGAGATGTTGCAGCTTGCACAGCAGCAAGCTCAGCAGCAACAGCTGGACAACGTCAGTTTTGAACAGACCGGCCTGGCCGAACTTGCCATCTCACATCAGCAGCGTTATCCACTGATATTGTGCCATGCCATGCTGGAGTGGCTGGCCGAGCCGGAGCTGGCAATTGCGCAGCTAAAACGGTTACTGCTGCCGGGTGGGATATTGTCGTTAATGTTCTATAACAAAGACGCCAAACGTTTTGGCAATATTTTGTTTGGTAATTTTGATTATGTTACTGCTGATTTTCAGGTAAAAAAGAAAGTGAGTCTGAACCCTCAGCAGCCGTTAGTACCGGCAGATGTAGCACAGTGGTGCCAGCAAGCCGGTTTTACTCTGCTGCAAAAAACAGGTGTTCGCTGTTTTCATGACTATCTGCGCGACAGAGCGTTGCAACAAAGCCATTTTGACCAGTTACTGGCGCTTGAACTGCAATATAACCGCACGGAGCCTTATGCGTCACTTGGGCGGTATCAGCACCTGCTACTTAGGGCTGATACTTAGTCAAACTCAAATTTGTATAGCAGATCTACCGCGTTATCCAGTCCGGACACGGCTTCCAGATACAAGCGGCGCATCAGGCGGTAACGTAGCGTAAATTCGCCAACTGCATTGAAGATACCGTAACCGTACTTTAATTGCAGATCACGTGACAGGTAGCCACTGACTGTCACCTGAGAATTATCGCCACTCCCTGCGGTATCCAGTGTCAGGTCCTGTAAACCGAAGGCTTCACCGATTTCGCCAATCGCTTTGCTGCTTGATGCCAGTGTCATGCCCAGTAAGCTGGTGGTTACCGCATTACCGGTGTTGCCGCCACCGCTGTCCAGGTCACGGCCCATGATCAGATAGGACAACGCGTTAGCCTGAGCTTTTGCCGGTTCAGAGAAAATACTGACATTCGGCTCGTCCGCGGGGCCTGTTACGCGGATCCCGGCGATAACATCGTCTTCCATATTGTCAGGATTGCGTATCGCTTCGATATTCAAAAATGGCTGATTGGCGGGGCCATTGAAATTCATTTTACCTTTGCGGATCAGTAAGTCCTGGCCATAAGCGCGGAAAGTACCATCTTGCAGACTGACATCGCCATTTAGCAGCAGGGGGCGTCCGGGCTGTTGACGCACCCGCAGTTTGCCGTTTAGCAGTGTTTTCAGGCCAAAAGCGGATAACCGCACCCGGTTACCTAACACAACATTGATATCCGTTTCAAAGGCAAACACTGATTTTTCCTGCAGAGGAACCGGCTGCAGTTTTTTATCCAGTAATACTAAGTCATCAGACAGCTCGACTGCATTTTGTGGCAGGTTGTCGATGTTGATATTGGCCCGGGGGATTGTTACGGTGCCGCTTAAACGGGTCAGTGCCGGAGTCGCTTTAAGTATCAGATCCGGCGCTACCGACAGGCGCGCTTGGGGCACCTGAAGCCGCAGTTCATCGCCGCTAATGTTAACCTGGGCCTGCCAATCAGAAAGCTGCTGCCAGCTGGCTTCACCTGACAGCTTTATTTCACCTTTTGCGGTAGTAACTAGCCCCTGCAGCCTGGCCTGCTGGCCAGACAATGTCAGTGTGATATCTGCATCGTCTATATCCACGGGGGCCTGTTTGCCTTTTACTCTGACCCCACTGATATCGACCTGACCATTCAATAATGGCTGATCCAGGCTGCCGGCAAGCTCAAGCTCGCTGGAAAGCTCTCCCTTAAGTTCGCTGAACTCGCCCAGTAATGGCTGCAAGACATTTAAGGCAAAGCGGGTCAGCCTGACGTTACCTGCAAGTTGCCGGTTATCCGTTTGCAGTTGCGTAATATTGGTTGTCGCATCCAATCTGGTTTCATCACTTAGCACCAGGGTTAAACTGCTTTGCAAAGTGTCATCAGACAGCTTGCTGCTAAGGTTAAGTTGCTGCCAGGTCATTGTGAGCGGCTGTTCAGTTTGCTGTGTCAGCTCACCGTTATCACTGCTTATGCTCAACGTGGCCTGAGGCCGTTGTCCTTGCTGCCAGTTCGCGTTCAGCCGGGCATTCGCGATACCGGATAGTCGAAGTTGATTAGGCATCAGCGGTGTCAGGGTGGCTAAATCAAACTGCTCAATGTGCAAAGCGGCGATAAGCTTGTTGCTGCTAAACTGCAGAGGCTCGCTTAGACAAATACTGCTGGCCTGTTGCTGCCAGCAGTGCGCGGCCATTTTGAACTGGTTGGCAGCCGGTTTAAACTGCAAATCTACACTTTGGCGCAACTGCCAGCTGCCGAGCAGGCTGCTCAATTGTGCTTTTTGTAATTGTCCCTGCCACAGCTGTCGCTGCTGCGACAGAGCTCCGCTCAGTTGCAGTTCTGCCTGATGCTGCTTACTGTCGAGTGTCAATGTCAGTTGGTGCTGTTGTTCATTACCAGCAAGATTAATCTGTACTTTTTGCAGTTGCTGCTTCTGGTAAACCGCGTTGCTAGCTTCAAGTCCAATACGGGTATTGAGTACCTGATTAGTATCCAGCCAAACCGCAAAGCTGGCCGTCAGCTGCTCAAGGCGCAGATCCTGCCAGCGCAGCTTAGTCGCACTGATATCGCCGTTAAGTTCAGGTTGCTTTTGCGAGCCTGTGATGCGAAATTCACCTTTCATGCTGCCTTTAGCGCCGGGCACTGATTGTGCCAAAGCAGGAATATCTGCCGTTAATGTCAGGTCCCAGTCTTGTTGCAGTGAGCCTTTAACTGACAGCGAATTATCTGCGTGCTGAATGTTCAGGCCATCGGTGCTGAGCCGGTAATCACCATCGCCGGTTTGGTCTGCCAGCTTTAGCGCGCCATTAAGTTCCAGCGCGTAATCGCGCAAAGTTCCCTGCAGCGCCATTTCAGAGATATCAACCCGCCAGCCTTGATCTGCAGTCACCTGGCCATGGTGTTGCAGCGCGCCGTTTAGCTTACCGCTGTACTCGGACCAGAAAGTACCTGGCTGAATATCGTGCAGTTTTACCTGACCATGCCAGTTAAAGCTGTCGTGCCAGTTCAGTGTGGCATTTAGTGCCAGCTGGCCACCAAGTGTATCCAGCAGCAAATGTTCCAGTGTCGCGCCGTTCAGACCAATACTGCCACTGAATTCAGCGGCAGCATCTGGCATATCCTTGGCTTTGATACTGCTGCGGCCACTGAAATGGCTGTGTTGCAAATCACCTTTTAAGGTCAGACTGCTGCGAGACAGACGAAGCTGTGGCTGCTCTGCCGCCGCAGGCCATTGCAGTTGTTCGCTTTGTAGCTGTAATTGGTGTGGTAGAGTTTGCTGTAACAGATCCGCTGCTGCACTAAGTGATGCTGTCAGCGGGCCTGATGCGTCAGCCTGTAACTGCAGAGCAGATAAATCGCCTGACACGTCTAACTGCAGTTGTTGTCCGTTAAGCTCGCCGTTTGTCAGTTGCATCTGCAAAGTGGCCTGCAACGGATATGAATGCTCTGTAGTGAGTTTTGCGCTGCCATGCACATTTAGCTGTGAATGGTTAATCTCCAGCTGCAACACTTCAAGTTGCTGTTGTTGCCATTGCAGTGAGAAATGCAATGCTTTTAACTGTTGCACACCCGCTTGCTGTTGCAGTGTAAAATCAGTCAGTTTAAACCGGTCAACAAACAGGCTAAGTGGCAAGCTGAAATTGGTAAGCTCTGGTGGTTGATAGCTAAAGGCAGATTCGGCGGCCGACGTGCTATTGTCATTGTTATCCGGCATCAGCAGGGTTACCTGCTGCCAGCTCGGCTCGTTTAGTTGCACTTTACTGCCCCAGGCCTCTATACCTGTACTAAAACGTTCCCATTCCAGCTTTGTGCCGGCAATAATCAGGGTACTGTTGTTAATTGCCAACTGGCTAACCGTTAGCGGGAAAGGCAGCCAGATTGCAGCCATGTTGCTATTTTCTGTTTCACTTTCAGCGGTATTGGCCTGAGACAACTCAAGTGTTACGCCTTGCAATTGCAGTTTGTCAACGCAGACACTCAGGTTAAACAGACAGCTGTTGTTAACCTGCAGTTCTGCCTGCTCAACGCTAAGCTCAATAGTGTCCTGCTGATAGTAAATACCGCGCAACTGCGTGCCACCCAGCACGGTACCTTCACTGTGTTCTATCTGTAAGCCAGGGACTGATTTTTGTGCCAACCACAAGGTCAGGTGCAGTCCGGATGTGGTGTAGAGCAAGATAACAGTCACCAGCACCAGGCAAAGTGCAGGTAGCAATAATGTCCAGTTCAACCATTTCAGGCTGTGTTTAGCGATCCTTTTGCTGCGGTGCCAGCTCATAGTTCAGGCCCCAATGAAAAATGCAGCTGGAAACCGCTACCGCCACCAAGTTGATCTAAACCAAAGGCAAAGTCGAGACGTACCGGGCCTACCGGTGATGCCCAGCGCACACCTGCTCCGACGCCTTGTACCCAGTCAGGCGTATCGTCCCAGGCGCTGCCGTAGTCGGTGAAGGTTGCCAGCCACCAGTTGCCACTCAGACGATACTGATATTCAAGCGAGCCGGTTAGCATGTAGCGCCCACCGGTAAGCTCTCCTTCATCATTGCGGGGGCTGACGGTTTCATAGCTGTAACCGCGTATACTATTGTCGCCGCCAGCAAAGAACCGCAAAGAAGGCGGCAGACTTCGCAGTGTTTCCATCAAAATAGCGCCGCCATCTACCCGGGTTACAAAGCGGTGATTGTCTCCGGCGCTACCGATCCAGCCGGCCCTGCCACGCAGTCTGACAAAGCTTGCATCAGAGCCCCAGGCTTCATCCGATACTTCAACTCTTAGTGATAAGCGGTTAGCCGAGTAGGGCATGGAGCCGCCTTTTTGTTTGGTGCGGTTATAGCTGACCCCCGGCATAATCAGGCTGATGTTGTCGCTCTGATCTGCCTGCACGAAATCTTCATACAGCCAGCGCACCGACACCGTGCGGTACCACTCACTGCTTAGCAGCCAGTAGCGCTCGAGCAATAAATTTGATTCACGGCTGGCGGTGTCTTCATTGTCACGGTTACGAAAACCAAGCTGCACCTGATAAAAGTCAGTTGCTGCGGTCGTGAGCGGTAATTTATATGCAGCTTCTATACTTTGTTCAATTTCGGATATCGCCATATCCGAGCGCAAACTGTGGCCAGCTTTATTCAGCCAGGGTTTGTGCCAATTCAGCTTCAACCTCGGGCCGACATCTGTCGAGTAACCGATACCGGTTTCGATAATATTGCGCCTTTCTGGCTCAAGATTAACTTCAATCGGCAGGTGATACTGCTTGATATTCTCCACGTCGCCTTCAACCAGTATTGAGCTGAACCAACCACTGGCCGCCAGCGTCTGGTTTAGTTCGCCGAGCTTATTAACGTGGTAGTCATCTTCTGGGGCAAACGGCAGCATTGAATGAAGCCGCTCGGTTTCTATCTGATTGCCGTGGAAGCGGACTTCGCCAAACTTATAGCGTGTACCGCTATCAAAGTGCAGATGAATGAAAGCCTGATATAAATCTGCCGCAACTTCAAGCCGGGTTTCCGTATAGCGTGCATCAAAATAG
The DNA here is from genome assembly GCF_036568245.1 of Rheinheimera sp. Taxonomy (GTDB): domain Bacteria; phylum Pseudomonadota; class Gammaproteobacteria; order Enterobacterales; family Alteromonadaceae; genus Alishewanella. The sequence goes on from NZ_DATCSY010000040.1 coordinate 25,472, forward strand.
CCCTTGCGCAGCGCCAGATTGCGCAGCGCCTGTTTAAAGCCATCATAATGGCCCTGATGCAGCACTTTTCCGACGGCGGGGGCCTGCTGTTGCTGCAGCGCCAGAAAATCTTCATCTGCTGCGGCATCACCGAGCAGCTGAATATCCGCGGTTTCGATTCTGACCGGTTCACCCGCGTTAACATGTAACGTAATGTTATGCGGCTGCTCAGCTGAGGCTTCTATCTGAATTTCGCTGTGGTAATAGCCCAAAGCTTCAAGGGCGGTGCGTACTTCACGTTCGAGTTCAGAGTGAAAGCTCAGGCCCGGTATGGCGTCATCTTCCTGAAACTTTTGCAAGTAAATGTCTACGTTGTCTTTTAAGGCACCTTTAATCCCGGTCACCTGCAACTTTAGCTGCGATTGCGCGCAAAGCATAAAACTTGTTGTTAACAAGGCAAACAGTGCCAAGCTGTATAGCAGCCGGGGGATAGACATGAGTAATGCAGTGTCCTGACAAAACGAAACGAGAAAATAAGAAACCAGCCCTATTATGGCTCAGACCGTATGCCACTGTACACCGGCCTGCATAAATCGGCCCTGAACAGCAGATGACGGCAGACGCATTTATATCGCTGTGGAAATTCAGTTATACTGGCCACATTAAACAGATGGTGACAAAACCACTGCAGGACAAGGCAAAAAAATGAAAAATGTTGTGATAAGCGGTTCAGGTCTGTTTACGCCTGAAGAAACAATCAGCAATGAAGAGCTGGTGGCCAGCTATAACCAGTATGTAGACAACTTTAATACTGAGCATGCCGATGCGATAGATGCAGGTACTGTGGATAAGCTTGAACATTCAAGCTGCGAGTTCATTGAAAAAGCATCGGGGATAAAATCCAGACATGTGCTGTATAAAACAGGCATTTTAGACCCTGCCATTATGCGTCCTGTGTTTGAACGCAGATCGGAAGAGCAGATACCTGAAATGGTTGAAATGGCACTCATTGCCGCCCGCGAGGCAATGGCGCAGGCAGGTAAAACCGCTGCAGATATAGATTTAATTATTTGCGCGGCGTCGAATATGCAGCGGCCTTACCCGGCACTATCTATTGAATTGCAACATCATTTGGGTGCGCACGGCTATGCTTTTGATATGAACGTTGCCTGCTCATCTGCGACGTTTGCTGTTAGCAATGCCGTAAATGCAATC
>NZ_DATCSY010000041.1:0-13751 GCF_036568245.1 Rheinheimera sp.
CGCTTTACCGCTGCCGCTATGCTGGGTTACCACCATACCGGGAATAAACTCCAGTACTTCACTGGTTCGCAGTAAAGGACGGTCGGCAATTTCGCTGTTACCAATAACGCCTTCAGACGCCGAACTGGCCAGGCCCAGCAAATCGGTCTGCCTGCCTTTAATAGTAATTTGCTCCATCATGTGGGCAGACAAAGGGTCTGCAGTCAGATACGGGCTAATCGTTACCAAAACGAGCATCACCGCACCATTAAACAAGTATGACGTTCGCTGTATTGAATCAACACTCATGATACACCTGTATCGTTCACCCCTGGCAAAACTGCCAGAGCATTAGAAGTTTGGCGGCTGACTGTATGCACCTGTCCGGCAAAGAGCATTATGATTGCGGCTAACAAGCATTGTCATGCGATGCATGGCAAAGCGTGCCCGGTAGAAACAAGTCTTACACCAGCAATACAAATTTCACGTGTGTTTTTTTACCGCTAAGCTATCATCCGCTTCCTTTTTCCGGCAGCTCTTTTATGCTTAGCCGACGATATCGATGCAGAGAGCATTATGCGAATTTGTTTTCTAATGTACTCATGGGACAAAGTGTACCCTGATGGTGACAGCACAATACGGATGATCCACGAAGCGGTCAGCCGCGGCCATACGGTTGCTATCACACATGCCACCAACCTGACGGTGCGCGACAGTATTGCGCAGGCCTTTTGCAAAGTGTTTGTCAAAGGGCAGAAAATCTCCAGTAACATTGCCAGTTTTTACCGCCATGCGCAGTTTAATCAGCAAAAACTGCCACTGGCGGCCTTCGACGCTATCTTTATCAGGCTGAACCCGCCGCTTGACCCTATAGTGCTGAATTTTCTGGACTCGGTGCGTGAAGACACCTTTATCATGAATGATTTAGACGGTGTACGTATTGCGAACAATAAGATGTACACCGCTTCGTTACACGATCCGAATAACGAATTTATCCCGGTAACCCATGTTTCAAAAGATAAAGATTATCTGGCACGGGTACTGGCGGAATCACCAAACGATAAAATGGTACTGAAACCGCTGAATGGTTACGGTGGCAAAGGCGTTATTCTGCTGGAAAAATCTGCCGCACAAAGCGCCCGTTCACTGCTGGATTTTTATATCGGCGATCAGGAGCGTGGCAACTATGTAATTTTGCAGGAATACGTCGAGGGCGCCGAGCTTGGCGATATCCGGATTCTGATGCTCAACGGCAAAGCCATAGGCGCCATGCGCCGTATCCCACCGCCGGATGATGTCAGGTCAAATGTCCATGCCGGCGGCAGTGTTATCAAATACCAGCTGACCGAACGGGAAAAGCGGCTTTGCGCACATATTGGGCCCAAACTGGTGCGTGACGGTTTATTTTTTGCCGGCATAGATGTGATAAATGGCAAGCTGATTGAAGTGAATGTGATGAGCCCGGGTGGTATTGCCAGAATAAACCGGTTGAACGGCGTGAGACTGCAAGAAAAAGTAATTGATTTTATTGAGCATATGGTAAGCACTAAATCGCATTTGTCACCCCGCAAACAGGTATTCAGACCTTTGCTGACAGAGGCTGAAGCGCTTAATTGAAAATTTTTATCGTCTTTAAAAAAATAATTCACTGTTTTTAACCGGTAAATCTCGGTAAATAGGCAAAAAAATCTGAGGTGCGCTTATGTCACAGGTAGAAAGCAACGAGTTTGAGTTGGAAGATTTATCAGAAGACAATGAAATCATTAAAGAACTATCGCCCAAGGACAGTAAAGCCAAACAAAAGCTTGAAGCCCGCCGGCGTATTGATGATTTGCTGGAACAAAAACGTTTACGCCAGTTACTGGATGACTGGGATCTGGAAGACGATGAAGCATAAAAAACGGGCGCTCGTAGCGCCCGTTTTTTTATCTGCACCAGCGTGCAATTAAGCGCGGTATTTTTGCATCACCAGCGTGGCGTTGGTGCCACCAAAACCGAAGCTGTTTGACATCACTGTATTCAGCTCTGCCGGCTTAGCAGTGGTAACAATATTCAGCCCCTGAGCCGCTTCATCCAGCTCACCAATATTGATGGAAGGTGCAATAAAGTTATGCTTCATCATCAGCAGTGAGTAAATGGCTTCATGCACACCGGCCGCACCGAGTGCATGGCCCGTCATCGCTTTAGTCGCACTGATGGCAGGTGATTTACCGGCAAATACCTGCTGAATAGCGCCCAGCTCTTTCACATCACCAACAGGGGTACTGGTACCGTGGGTGTTTACATAGTCAACCTCTGCCGTTACCCCCTGCATCGCCATCTGCATACAACGCACGGCGCCTTCACCACTTGGGGCTACCATGTCAAAACCGTCAGAGGTTGCGCCATAACCCACAATCTCGGCATAAATGGTCGCACCGCGCGCCAGTGCATGCTCCAGCTCTTCAACCACGACCATGCCACCACCGCCACTGATGACAAAGCCATCACGGTTCGCATCATAAGTACGGGATGCAAGTTCCGGCGTGTCGTTGTACTTGGTTGACAGTGCGCCCATGGCGTCAAACTCCATGGCCAGAGTCCAGTGCACTTCTTCACCGCCGCCGGCAAAAATAACGTCCTGCTTGCCAAGTTGGATAAGCTCTACCGCATGGCCGATACAGTGCGCACTGGTGGCACAAGCCGAACTGATTGAATAATTCACGCCTTTAATTTTAAACGGCGTTGCCAGACAGGCGGAACAGGTACTGGACATGGTCTTAGGTACCGCATAAGGGCCGACACGTTTTACGCCTTTTTCACGCAGAATATCAGCAGCTTCAACCTGGACTTTTGAAGACGCACCACCAGAACCCGCTACCAGACCAATGCGCGGACTAGAGATTTGCTCCTCAGTAAAGCCTGCGTCCTGCATTGCTTCTTGCATCGCAAGGTAGGCATAGGCAGCAGCATCACCCATAAAACGCATCGCTTTACGGTCAATCAGCTCTGCCGGATCCAGTTTGATATTACCCCACACCTGAGAACGCAGGCCAAGTTCGGCAAACTCTTCGGAACGTGTAATGCCTGACCGTCCAGCCTTTAATGACGCCAGCACTTCGTCTTTGTTATTGCCGATACTGGAAACAATACCAATACCTGTGATTACTGCTCTTTTCATGCTCACTCCCACAGACCGGGCCACTGCCGGTACCTTTAAAATAATACTGTGCGTCATTGTACGGACTTTGTGACCGAAAGTGGTCAGCTTTCAGCGCACACTTGTACTCTGTTTCCAATTCTGCGGTAGCTTAAGGTAAACTACAAGCCGAATTTTGTCGTGGATCCGCAGTCTATGTCCGAGCTTAGCAACGCTAAAATACACTTTAATGAACAAGGTACGCCGGTAGCTTCTGACTTTGACGATGTCTATTTTTCAAATGACGGCGGTATGGCAGAAACCGATTACGTGTTTTTGCAGCAGAATGGTTTACCACAGCGCTGGCAACACCATACCGGCAACGCTTTTCATATTATTGAGACCGGTTTTGGTACCGGTGCTAATTTCCTGCTGAGCTGGCAACGTTTTCACCAGTACCGGCAACAGTTCCCAACGGCAACCTGTCAGCGCCTGTATTTCAGCAGCTTTGAGAAGTTCCCGTTAAGCTTAAGCGATCTGACCCGGGCGCTGGCGGTGCATACTGAGCTGTCTGAGTTGTGCCAGCTGCTGCTGGCAGCCTATCCGTTGCCGCTTGGCGGCTGCCACCGGCTATGCTTTGACAATGGCAGCGTGATACTGGATTTATGGCTTGGTGATGTAAACACTTTAATGCCTGAGCTAACCTCACCCGCGGATGCTATCTACCTTGATGGCTTTGCCCCGAGTAAAAACCCGGATATGTGGCAGAGCGGGCTGTTTACCAATCTGGCCAGACTTAGCCGAAGCGGCACCACTGTTGCTACTTTCACTTCTGCCGGCCTCGTCAAACGGGGTTTGCAACAAGCAGGGTTTAGCGTAGCTAAAGTGAAAGGCTTTGGCCGAAAACGCGAGATGTTAACTGCCCGGATGGACATCCCCGCTGAGCAAGCTACGCCCGGGGTGTCGGAAGTAACGATTATCGGCGGTGGTATAGCGTCACTGTGTACCGCCCTGGCGCTGATACAGCGCGGTATTGCCGTGCAGCTGATTTGTGAAGATGACAGCGTAGCCAGGCAAGCGTCCCAAAACCGCCAGGGCGCTGTTTATCCTAACCTGCATGCTAACCTGACACCTGAAAGCCAGTTACACGCACAAGCTTTTTTATTCGCCCGGCAGTTCTATCAGCGCTGGCATAACACCGGGTTTAACTTCGCAGTAGACTGGTGCGGTGTATTGCACCTGGCCACCAATGAGCAGTTGCAGCAGCGCCAGCAAAAGTTAATCGACAAAGCCCTTTGGCCAGCGTCGCTGGTCAGGGCAGTAAATACAGACCAGGCGTCAGACATAGCCGGAGTACCTGTCAGTCATGATGGTATTTATTATCCGTTGGCAGGCTGGCTCAGCCCGCAACAATTTTGTCAGCAGGCATTTCATTTTCTGCAGCAACAAACACTGTTCCGCTTTAGCCTGAACTGCCATGTTGTAGCAATAGCCCACCAACAAGGCGAGTGGCAGCTGACAACCATCACAGGTGATATCCGTGCAAAGACGCTGATACTGGCATGCGGCAGTAAATTGGCACATTTTGACCAGAGCAAAACGTTACCACTGAATAAGATCCGCGGCCAGGTAAGCCATGTCAAACAACCCGCGCTGGCGCCCCTTAAAACCGTGCTGTGCCATAAGGGTTACATCACACCGCAGTGGCAGAATATACATTGTATCGGCGCAACGTTTGACCGCACATCTTCAGAGCCGGTAATAACCGAGCAGGATGATGAGGAAAATCTGCAACTGGCTCAGGCTCAGCTCAAGCATCCAAAGTGGCTTGAAGGCGCTGAAATTACCAGCGCGGCTGCAGCATTCAGGGCAACCCTGCCCGACCACTTACCGGTTGTTGGCGCAGTAACCGGGCAATCTGGTCTGTATCTGTTCGGCGCTTTAGGTGCCAGAGGCATTATGCTGTCGCCATTGCTGGCTGAATTACTGGCTTGCCAAATTTGTGCAGAACCTCTACCGTTAAATCTGTCACTTATCAACAGGCTAAGCGCAAACCGTTTTTAGCCTGGCGCTGTTGTTGCGTTTACAGGGGCGGCTATGAGCCAAACAAAACAGATACTGATTGCCGAAGACGATAACTTTATGCGCACTTTGCTGGAAGCACAGTGCCGTAACCTTGGTATGCAGACGCATGCTGTGCCGGATGGCGCAGAAGCCGTCACTGAAGCATTAAGTTATCAGTATGACATACTGCTGATGGATATTCAGATGCCGGTCTGTGATGGTCTCACTGCAATGCACATGTTAAGGCGGCTCGGGTACGACAGACCTATTTTTGCGATGTCTGCCGATGACATCGAAGACAATGGTTTTAATCAGGTGCTGCCCAAGCCGGTTGATATTCAGTTACTGGCCAGTCTGTTGCAGCAAACCCCACAACACAAATCCGTGGATTTAGTGCTGGATTCTGAGCTGACCAAGCTGTTTTATCAGAATCTGCAGCAGCTGAGCATTGAGTTCAACCAGGCTCTAAGTACCGGACAACGCGAAACCTTGCGGCGGATCTGCCACAAAATTAAAGGCGGAGCCGCCAGCTTTGGTGAAACCACCCTCGCTGAGCTTGCCGCCAAACTGCAGCAGCAGCTGCTTTCTGACATACCAATGGATGCGCTTAAACACAGTTGTCAGTATTTTGCTGAATTTATACAGCAATTTGGAGACCGTAATGCGTGAGCCGAAGATTTTACTGGTTGACGATGTGGATTACAGCCGGCAACTGCTACGCAACAACATCATGGCGCTTACCAGCAGTAAGCTATTAAAACATTCTACATTCAGCTTTTATAATGCGCATAATGCCTCATCAGCACTGACGATCTTTAATATGCAACCGCCGGATTTGGTTTTTCTCGATATTGAACTGCCAGACAGCTCTGGTCTGGAACTACTGAAAAAGTTTAAGCAGGAACGCCCGGAATGCTTTGTTGCGATGATCAGCGGCTTCAGCACACTGGAAAATGTGCAGCAAAGCATAGCAGCCGGTGCAGCTACCTTTATTGTTAAACCCTTTAGTGGCGACAAAATACTGTCTGCGATGCGTTTATTTGAAAAACGCAGTCAGCCACAACCTGTGCAGCTCAACACGATATAATGTTAGGGCGTACTGAAAAAAAATTTGCTAAGGTAGCTAAAAAACGAATTAAAATAAGGAAATATCATGCGCTTACTGGCTGTTCTTAGTTTAGTTTTTATCCTTCTGGCCTTTTCTGCCCAAAGCGAAGCCAACGACTTTTATCAGATCCCACTACCAGCCGATGCACGGGAATTTGCCCGTTTAGATAACAAAATGCCGGCAGTGTTGAGCTTTTTCAGCCAGCAAACTGAAAGCTCATTGCGTGACTACTATATTCAACAGCTTGGACAGCCAGAGATGACCCAGCAGCATTATGGTCGCGAACAGCTGTATTTTACCGTGAACGGTAACCGTGTACGCATTCTGATTTCAAGCCGGGATGACTGGCGCCAGGTCGATATTATGGTGCAAAACTGAGCCGCTAACCGGCTCAGGGTTTAGTCAGCTGCAACACGACCCGACGGTTCTTTTTCCGCTCCAGCGCCGTGTCATTTGGTGCAACATGCCGCCGCTCGCCAAAGCCTTCGACCTGAACCCGCTCTTCGCTAAGGCCTGCCGCGACAAAAAAGCTTTTTACTTTTTCCGCCCGTTTAACTGACAACTGCTCGTTCATCCAGCGGCCGCCATAACTGTCGGTGTAGCCTTGTATTTCAATAAAGTCTATCTCAGGGTCGTACTTCAGATATTCTGCTATCTGAGACAACCTGCGCTGCGACTCACGGGTTAACTGATCACCGCCACTCTCATAACTTAGCACCGTAAAGGCAATATCATCAAAATCATAAGGCAGCAGTTGAGAAACACATAAATTAAACTTCTGATATGTAGAAAGAAACTGCACCGGATTCATCGCTGCCACAACTTTGTCATAGGGGCTGTACCAGTCACTGAAGTAAAAAGTAGGGCTAAAACCATGCTCTAATTCAGTCAGCAATGTCCAGGCTGTTTTCTTTGGTAACTCGCCGTTATATTGTTTCAGCAATTGCATGCTGGCAACAGCCTTAGCCGGTTCGCCAGGCCGCCAGGCCGGAGGCACTGACAATACTTCGGCTAAGGCGTAATTGTCTGGCAGGCGCAACATTTGCAGCTCAAAATCCAAATTAAGACCTTTGCTGGCGACACTGCGAAACACGGCCTGACCAAACTGCGGAATTTCGTGCTGCAACTGACACTCTACCGGCGAATTTTTACTTAACAGCCAGCTAGACTGTTCAATCGCGGCAGAATATTGACGCAATTGTGGCTGTGACAGCGCCACAGAAGATGTTATCAGCGCACTAAGCGCTATACAGGTTCGCATAATCCGGCTTCTCATTACACTAAACAACTATTTGTCATTCCTGTCATAAGCTAGCAAGCACTGTGCCGTAACAAGACGCTGGCATATTTTTTTGGCATAATAGCCGCTGATTTATCAAATGGCGACGTTATGACACAACCTAGTTCTCAACTTGCACAACGTTTTCGTGGTTACTACCCTGTAGTTATCGACGTGGAGACGGCAGGCTTTAATGCAAAAACCGATGCGCTACTGGAAATAGCAGCCACTCTGCTGGGTATGGATGACGATGGGAATCTGATCCCACAACAAACACTGCATTTTCACGTACAGCCATTTGAAGGCGCAAATCTTGAAGCCAGTTCACTGGCATTTAACGGTATAGACCCGTTTAATCCATTACGAGCAGCGGTCACTGAACGCGAAGCTATCACTGAAATCTGCAAAGCTGTGCGTAACGCACAAAAAGAAGCAGGCTGCCAGCGCAGTGTGATAGTAGCGCACAACGCTGCTTTTGATCAGGGTTTCTTTAATGCAGCAGTAGAACGGCTTAATTTCAAACGCTCGCCATTTCATGCTTTTGTATCCTTTGACACCACCAGCTTATCTGCACTGGCTTTGGGGCAGACCGTACTGGCGAAAGCCTGTCAGGCGGCGGGCATAGAGTTCGATAATAAAGAAGCGCACAGCGCCTTATACGACACCGAACGTACTGCAGAGTTATTCTGTTATATTGTCAATCGCTGGCAACAGCTGGGGGGATGGCCATTGGCTAACGCGCCTTGTGCCGGGGCTGAAAACGACAACCCAGAAACACTGGATGCTGTTTAACTACTTATATGACCCACAAAAAAAGCCACTGCGGTGGTTTTTTTGTGGGTGACGGCGTTATTCTGCGGCAGTATCTGTTTTGTGCTTGGCGGCGGTTTCTTTGATTAAGGGTTGCAACTCACCACGCTGAAACATTTCCAGCACGATGTCACAACCACCTATCAGCTCACCTTCTACCCATAACTGAGGGAACGTTGGCCAGTTTGCATACTTTGGCAACTCAGCACGAATATCCGGATTCTGCAAAATATCAACATAGGCAAACTGTTCACCACAGGCAATCAACGCCTGAGACGCTTGCGCAGAAAAACCACAGCTCGGAAACTTAGGCGAGCCTTTCATAAATAACAAAATCGGATTTTCAGCAATTTGCTGCTTAATTTTATCTAATGTTTCCATCACTACCTCACAACATAAACATTTTCAGACTGGCAGATATTTTACGCTGTTATGCAACTTCTGGCACTTGAGATCCAGGAAAAAATCCCCATCTCCATCGCAACGACCCGACGCTCTGCTCAATACAACTCAACTACACCGACGCAGGCTGTCACCGCCACTGTAAAACTTGAGTATTTTAGTCAGGTTTTGTAGTCTACGCTATGCAGACAACATAAACAACGTCAATGGAGAACAACTATGGCCTTTGAATTACCAGCTTTACCCTACGCAAAAGACGCGTTAGCACCTCACATTTCTGCTGAAACGCTGGAATACCACTACGGTAAACACCACAATACCTATGTTGTAAAATTAAACGGCCTGATTGAAGGTACACCTTTTGCCAGCAAGTCTCTGGAAGAGATTGTCCGCACTTCTGAAGGCGGCATCTTTAACAACGCAGCTCAGGTGTGGAACCATACTTTTTACTGGCACTGTCTGTCACCAAATGGCGGCGGTGAACCAACAGGCGCTTTAGCCGATGCCATCAACGCCAAGTGGGGCTCTTTCTCTGCATTTAAAACGGCCTTCAACGACAAAGCGGTCAACAACTTTGGCTCAAGCTGGACCTGGTTAGTGAAAAAATCTGATGGCAGCCTGGACATTGTTAACACCAGCAATGCCGCTACCCCATTAACGGACAAAGATCTGACACCAGTAATGACTGTCGATCTGTGGGAACACGCTTACTATATTGATTACCGCAATGCCCGCCCTTCATACCTTGACGCATTCTGGGCGCTGGTAAATTGGAAGTTCGCCAGCGAGAACTTCAGCAAGTAATATAATCATCTGTATAAACCCGGCAGTTGCCGGGTTTTTTGTCCGCACAGCTTTACACTTACCCACACCATACCAATAAAACCATTTCTGCCCCCCTTACGTAGCTGAAGAAGAAAATTGTAGATATTTCTGTCAATTAGTCAGGCGGGAATGCGCTTTACTGTCTAACCTTAGAGGAACAGCTTGGCTGCTACCCTTATCTGATGTTTACAAAGCTGGAGGTGCGTATGAGTATTTTTGAGCACTACAAATCTCGTTATGAGGCTGCAAAAGAAGAAGAATATACTATCCAGGAATTCCTGGCCTTGTGCAAAAGCGACAAAAGTTGTTACGCCAGCGCGGCTGAGCGTCTGCTACTGGCCATTGGCCAGCCTGAGCTGATTGACACCGCTCAGGACCCCAAATTAAGCCGGCTATTTTCGAACAGAGTCATTGCCCGCTATCCGGCATTTTCTGAGTTCTATGGTATGGAAGATGCCATTGAGCAGATAGTGTCTTACCTTAAGCATTCTGCGCAGGGCCTGGAAGAGCGCAAGCAGATTTTATATCTGCTTGGCCCGGTTGGTGGCGGTAAATCTTCACTGGCCGAAAAACTAAAACACTTAATGCAGCAGGTGCCTATCTACTATTTGAAAGGCTCGCCGGTGTATGACCACCCGCTGTGCCTGTTTGACGTGAACGAAGACGGTAATATTCTGCAGCAGGAGTATGGCATTCCCAAACGCTATCTGCGCAACATTATGTCGCCCTGGGCCAGTAAACGGCTGCATGAATTCAATGGCGATATCAGCCAGTTCAAAGTCGTTAAAAAGTATCCTTCAATTTTAGATCAACTGGCTATCGCCAAAACTGAGCCAGGTGATGAAAACAATCAGGACATTGCATCACTGGTTGGTAAAGTCGATATCCGCAAGCTGGAACATTTTGCCCAGAATGACCCTGACGCTTACAGCTATTCAGGTGCACTATGCCGTGCCAATCAGGGCTTGATGGAATTTGTCGAAATGTTCAAGGCCCCGATTAAAGTGCTGCACCCGCTGCTAACGGCAACGCAGGAAGGCAACTACAACGGTACTGAGGGCTTAGCGGCACTGCCGTTTGACGGCATTATTCTGGCGCACAGTAATGAATCAGAATGGCAAACATTCAGGAACAACAAAAACAATGAAGCTTTCCTTGACCGGGTATATATCGTAAAAGTGCCTTACTGCCTGCGGGTGAGCGAGGAAATGCGCATTTATCAGAAGCTGTTGGAACATAGTGAATTAAATGCTGCCCCCTGCTCACCGGGCACCCTGATTTCGCTGGCTCAGTTTGCCGTATTATCACGGCTTAAAACGCCGGATAACTCCAGTGTTTACTCGAAAATGCGTGTATACGACGGTGAAAGCCTTAAGGATACCGATCCTAAGGCCAAGTCTTATCAGGAATACCGTGATTATGCCGGTGTAGACGAAGGGATGACGGGCCTGTCCACCCGCTTTGCGTTCAAGATCCTGTCCCGGGTATTTAATTTCGACAGCACTGAAGTTGCCGCTAACCCAGTACATCTGTTCTACGTACTGGAGCAACAGATAGAACGTGAGCAGTTCCCGGCCGATGTTGCCGAGCGTTATCTGGAACACCTGAAAGGCTATCTGATCCCTAAATACATCGAGTTTATTGGTAAAGAAATTCAAACGGCTTACCTGGAATCGTATTCTGAGTATGGACAAAACATTTTTGACCGCTACGTGATTTATGCCGACTTCTGGATCCAGGATCAGGAATACCGTGACCCGGAAACCGGTCAGTTGTTTGACCGCGCAGCACTGAATGCTGAACTGGAAAAAATTGAGAAACCAGCCGGCATCAGTAACCCGAAAGATTTTCGCAATGAAATCGTTAACTTTGTACTGCGGGCAAAAGCAAAAAACAACGGCAAGAATCCTACCTGGACCAGCTACGAGAAATTACGCACTGTCATTGAAAAGAAAATGTTCTCCAGTACAGAAGAGCTGCTGCCGGTCATTTCATTTAATGCTAAGACGTCGACAGACGACCAGAAAAAGCACGACGACTTTGTCAACCGGATGATGGAAAAGGGTTACACCCGTAAACAGGTAAGATTGCTGTCTGAGTGGTATCTGCGTGTTCGTAAGTCGCAGTAACGCAGCTTGGCCGGAGGCAGTATGGCACACTTTATAGACAGGCGATTAAACGGTAAGAATAAAAGCGCGGTGAACCGCCAGCGCTTTATTCGCCGCTACAAGCAACAAATAAAAAAAGCGGTATCTGATGCAATCAGTAACCGCAGTGTTACCGATATCAGCAGTGGCGAAAGCATAACGATACCGAGTAAAGATATCAGCGAGCCGCTTTTCCATCAGGGTAAAGGGGGACGGCGACAAATCGTGCATCCCGGCAATGACCAGTTCAGCCAGGGTGACAGAATAAAACGCCCTCAGGGTGGCGCGGGTGGCGGTTCAGGCCAGGGCGATGCCAGTGCAGATGGCGAGGGCACAGACGATTTTGTCTTTTCCATCTCCAAAGATGAGTATCTGGATTTACTGTTTGAAGATCTGGAGCTGCCCAACCTGAAAAAAAACCAGCTGGATAAACTGGTACAGTACAAAACGGTCAGAGCTGGTTATCGTTCCGAAGGCGTCCCCAGCAACATAGATATCGTTCGCTCATTACGGGGCTCATTGGCTCGCCGCGTTGCTATGGCATCAGACAAAAAAGCCCGTTTACGTGAGCTGGAACAGCAACTTGCTGCTATTGAACGCGAACCGGTGCCAGATCAGCAGCAACTGCGTTTACTGCTTGAGGAAATAGATGTTTTAAAACATCGTATTGCTGCTGTGCCTTTTATTGACAGCTTTGACCTGCGGTTTCGTAACTTTCAGAAACGGCCTGAACCTACCAGTAAAGCTGTGATGTTTTGTCTGATGGATGTTTCAGGTTCAATGGACCAGGCAACAAAAGACATGGCAAAACGTTTTTATATCTTGCTGTATCTGTTTTTAAGCAGAAGCTATAAAAACGTCGAAGTAGTGTATATCCGTCACCATACCCAGGCAAAAGAAGTTGATGAACAAGAGTTCTTTTACTCACAGGAAACCGGCGGCACCATTGTCTCCAGCGCCATCAAACTGATGTACGAAATAGTACAGGAGCGTTATAACCCGGTAGAGTGGAATATTTATGCCGCTCAGGCATCAGATGGTGACAACTGGACTGATGACAGTGCCCCCTGTGCTGAAATGCTGGCCACCAAGTTACTCCCATTGCTTCGTTACTATGCCTATATAGAAATAACACCCAGAGCCCACCAGAGTTTGTGGCAAGAGTATGAAAAACTGCTGCCAGTGTACGATAACTTTGCTATTCAGCATATTCAGGATATCAGCGATATTTACCCGGTGTTTCGCGAATTATTCAAAAAACAGGCAGCGTGAATACATCTGCGGATTGCAGTGAGGATTGACATGGCTAAAGCAAAACTAAAAGCAGTTGAATGTTTACCTGATGGCCCGGATTGGACCTTTGATTTGCTGGACGCCTACCATCGGGAAATAGCCAGGGTAGCAGAACTGTATCAACTGGACACTTACCCCAATCAAATAGAGGTAATAACAGCGGAACAAATGATGGACGCTTACTCCAGCGTGGGTATGCCACTTGGTTATCATCATTGGTCTTACGGTAAAAAGTTTATTCAGACCGAACAAAATTATAAACGTGGTTACATGGGCCTGGCATATGAGATAGTGATTAATTCCAACCCCTGTATTGCCTACCTGATGGAAGAAAACACCATCACCATGCAAGCTCTGGTAATGGCGCATGCCTGTTATGGCCACAATTCATTTTTTAAGAACAACTATTTATTTAAAACCTGGACTGACGCCGGTTCCATTATTGATTACTTGTTATTTGCCAAACACTATATCAGCCAGTGCGAGGAAAAATATGGTATAGCCGAAGTAGAAGACATGCTCGACTCCTGCCATGCCTTGATGAACTACGGCGTAGATCGCTACAAGCGGCCGCAAAAAATATCACTTGATGAAGAGCAGAAACGGCAGCAAGAGCGTGAAAACTACCTGCAATCCCAGGTAAATGACCTGTGGCGCACCATACCGGTAAAGAATGCAGAGGCAACAGAGTCCATCGCCCGGTTTCCGGCTGAACCGCAGGAAAAT
>NZ_DATCSY010000042.1:0-19173 GCF_036568245.1 Rheinheimera sp.
GCAGGGTTAATTTTTTCTGTTTGGTGGTTATTCGCTGACGTAATCAACCACTTCCAGACCAAAACCAGACAACGCATGATATTTCTTTGGCTGGCTTAGTAAGCGCATTTTCTTCACACCTAAGCTGGCCAGGATCTGTGAGCCAACACCGACAGTACGGGATGTACCGGCCCATGGGGTTGAGCGTGGTTTCTCGCCTTTATCTTCTGCTTCAAAACCCTGCACCGTGCGAATAAGCTGCTCTGTGCTTTCATGCTTACCCAATAGCACCAGTACGCCACCATCTCTGGCGATACGCTCCATGGCGGTATGCAGCGCAAAACTGCGGTTGGCCGCCCTGCTCGCCATTAGTAAATCACTGAAGGTATCATGCAGATGCACCCGCACTAAGGTAGGTTGTTCAGGGTTGATCTCGCCTTTAACCAGCGCAAAATGGATCTGGTTATCAATCGTATCTTTGAACGTAATCAACTGAAAATCACCCACTTCCGTTGGCAACTGGCAGCTGGCGACCTGTTCAATTGTCGTTTCATTCAGGTTACGGTACTCAATCAGATCGGCAATAGTCCCTATTTTAACACCATGCTTTTTGGCAAATATTTCAAGGTCAGGCCGCCTTGCCATAGTGCCGTCTTCATTCAGTATTTCAACAATGACCGCAGCAGGCTCAAGCCCCGCCAGACGAGCCAAATCGCAACCGGCTTCAGTATGGCCAGCCCGGACTAACACACCGCCATCCTGCGCCATAAGTGGAAAAATATGGCCAGGCTGTACAATATCCGACGGCCTGGCATCTCTGGCGACAGCGGCCTTAACCGTACGGGCGCGATCTGCTGCTGAAATACCGGTGGTAACACCTTCAGCCGCTTCAATCGACAACGTGAAATTAGTCGAAAACGGCGACTTGTTCGCATCGACCATTAAAGGTAAATCAAGTTGTTTGCAACGTTTTCTGGTCAGCGTTAAGCAGATCAGGCCGCGGGCATGTGTTGCCATAAAATTGATGGCTTCCGGCGTGACATACTCCGCCGCCATCAGCACATCGCCTTCATTCTCGCGATCTTCATCATCCATCAGTATGACCATCTTGCCCTGACGGATATCTTCAATAATTTCAGCGGGAGTATTCAGTTGCATAACAAACCTTATTTATAAAAAGCCGCGCTGAGACAACAGCGCCATACTGACACCACCAGTTGCGCCGGCACTGTCTTTGCTAAGTAAACGTTCGAGATAACGCGCAATCAAATCAACTTCCAGATGCACTTTGCTACCTGCTTTTAATGCTGCGATAGTGGTATGCGCAGCGGTATGAGGCACTATCGTCAGCCGGAATGCGTCGTGATTAAGTTCATTTACTGTCAGGCTGATGCCATCGACAGTTACCGACCCTTTGGCAGCAACATAGCGTGCTAAATTTGCCGGCAGCGCCAGCCAGATATTGCTGGCTCTGCCACTTTGTTCAATTTTAATAACCTGACTTACGCCATCAACATGGCCACTGACAATGTGACCGCCCATCCGGGTGGTGGGCAACATGGCTTTTTCCAGATTAATCCGCTGGCCGGTCTGATAATGGCCAAACAAGGTGTGTGCCAGGGTTTCTGACGATATATCGGCATTAAAACTGTGCGGTCCTAAATGCGTAACCGTCAGGCAAACACCATTGCAGGCTATACTATCGCCCAGTTTCACATCCGAAAAATCCAGCTCTGCACTATCGATAGTGACACTGATATCGTTACCACGCTTTACCACAGCAGCCAGTTTGCCTGTGGCTTCAATAATGCCTGTAAACATAGTGTCTCTCGTCGTTTGCGTTCATTTAACTTAATCGCGCACTGAGGCGGATATCTGCGCCTACCATGCGCACATCGGTCCAGCTTAACTGTGGTACCTGATTAAGCACAGAAAACTCCGGTAGAACAGCCAATGGCTGAGCGCTGCTGCCTAACAGTTTAGGCGCCATATAAACAATCAGTTCATCAACCAGCTTAAGTTGTAACAGAGTGCCAGCTAAAGTGGCGCCGGCTTCTACCCATAAAGTATTGATGCTCTCTCGCACCGCCAAATGCTCCAATAATGCAGTCAGATCAAACTGCGCATTGCTGGTCAGCGGACAGTGAATTTGCCTGGCTATATTGGGTAATTCACGCTTATTTTCAATGTTGCTGACGCAAAGCAATACTTCACCACCCTCGGCAAAGAGCGCAAGTTTATGATCCAGTAAACCATTACGGTCCAGTATCACACGCTTAGGTTGGCGTAGCTGGGCATTTTCCAGAGTTGGGATGCTCTGCAGCAGCTGCTCTGATCTGATATTCAGCCTGGCGTTATCTGCCATAACGGTTGTAGCCGTTGATAATACGGCACAACTTTGCGCTCTGAAGCGTTGCACATCGGCACGCGCTGCGTCTGAGGTCAGCCATTTACTATCACCGTTGGCCAGTGCTGTACGGCCATCAAGGCTGGTGGCCAGCTTAAGCTGGACATAGGGCCGCTTGCGTTCCATCCGGCTAAGAAACCCGGCGTTGATTGCTCTGGCTTGCTGCTCCAGCAGCCCCAATTCAACACTGATACCGGCACTTCGCAACATAGTAATGCCGCGCCCGGCTACCTGAGGGTTAGGATCCTGCATCGCCACTACTACCCGCGACACGCCGGCAGCAATCAATGCATCCGCACAAGGTGGTGTGCGGCCATGATGGCTGCAGGGTTCCAATGTCACATAACAGGTCGCACCGCGCGCGCCATCACCGGCTTCGCGTAGCGCAAACACTTCGGCATGCGGGCCACCAGCCTGCTTATGATAACCACGCCCGATAACCTGACCATTCTTTACCAGCAGTGCGCCGACATTCGGGTTCGGGCTGGTGGTATAACGCCCCAGTTCAGCCAGGCGAAGTGCTTCAGCCATGTAGGCGGTGTCACTGGCGCTGAACATCAGGCTTTCTCTCCTAAACGGGCGATTTCCTCGCCAAATTCACGGATGTCTTTAAATGATCGGTAAACGGATGCAAATCGTACATACGCAACCTTATCGACTTTTACCAGCTCATCCATGATTAAATTACCCAGTAACTGGCTGCCGACTTCACGTTCACCTGTTGCTCGAAGCTGAGATTTAATTTTATTAATCAGTAACTCAATCTGCTCGGCAGACACCGGGCGTTTCTCCAGCGAACGTAATAAGCCGCTGCGTAATTTATCTTCATTAAAAGGCTCGCGCGAGCCATCACGTTTAATAATTCGCGGCATAACCAACTCTGCCGCTTCAAAAGTGGTAAAGCGCTCATGGCAGGCCAGACACTCACGCCGGCGACGCACCTGGTGCCCATCAGCTACCAGCCGCGAATCAATGACTTTGGTGTCATCAGCATTACAGAACGGACAGTACATAAAAGATCCCACTAAGCCGCTAAAAAGCCAGATAAAGAAATGGCCGCAATAGCGGCCATCATAGCACTTAATCAGCCTTTACGCATAAACCGGCAAACGTTTGCACAGCTCTGTTACCTGAGCGCGCACTTTGTCGATCACTGCTGCATCGCCACGGCTGTCCAGTACGTCACAAATCAGGTTTGCTACCGCAGCCGCCTCAGCTTCTTTAAAGCCGCGACGGGTTATAGCAGGGGTACCGATACGTAAGCCTGAAGTCACAAAAGGTGAACGCGGATCGTTAGGAACCGAGTTCTTGTTAACCGTGATATGCGCCTGACCTAACCAGGCATCAGCTTCTTTACCGGTAATATCTTTGTCAATCAGATCCATCAGGAACAAATGGTTCTGCGTACCGCCAGAAACAATTTTATAGCCGCGGCTGATCATCGCATCACACATCGCTACGGCGTTTTTCAATACCTGTTGCTGATACACTTTGAACTCAGGCTGCAATGCTTCTTTAAATGCTACAGCTTTAGCTGCAATAACATGCATCAACGGGCCACCCTGACCACCAGGGAAAACCGCGGAGTTAAGCTTTTTCTCAATCTCTTCGTTTTTACGCGCCAAGATTAAACCACCACGCGGGCCTGCCAGGGTTTTGTGCGTGGTCGTGGTTACAACATCGGCAACCGGCACCGGGTTCGGGTATAAACCCGCCGCGACTAGACCGGCAACGTGTGCCATATCTACCATCAGATAAGCGCCAACCTTGTCTGCGATATCGCGAAAACGTTGCCAGTCAACAATGCCTGAGTAGGCAGAGAAACCGGCAATAATCAGCTTAGGTTTATGCTCAAGTGCCAGCGCTTCAGCCTGGTCATAATCAATCACACCGGTTTCTGGGTGCAAACCATACTGCACAGCTTTATACAATTTACCGGAAGAGCTAACGTGGGCACCATGTGTTAAATGGCCACCGTGCGCCAGGCTCATACCCAAAATGGTGTCGCCGGCATTTAACAGCGCCAGAAATACTGCGGCATTGGCCTGAGAGCCAGCATGCGGCTGCACGTTAGCGTAGTCAGCACCAAACAGCTCTTTAGCACGGGCAATCGCCAGATCTTCGGCAATGTCAACGTACTCACAGCCACCATAATAACGTTTGTGCGGGTAACCTTCGGCGTACTTATTGGTCAGCTGAGAACCTTGCGCTTGCAATACTCTTGGGCTGGCATAGTTTTCAGATGCGATAAGCTCGATATGCGCTTCCTGACGCTCAGTTTCATCTGTTATGGCTTGCCATAATTCGGGATCAAAATCGGCAATATTCATATCACGCTTTAACATGCTATCTCCTGGCGCGGCTTTCACGCTTAGTCTTAATTAAGATATCGGTAAATCAAAACTGGCTGGTAAAAATTGGCCGCTATTCTACCCGTAAATCCGCCGTTATGCACTCCGTTTTTAGCCATCCAGACACCCGCAAGAATTTATCACCCGCTCAGCTGCTGAATAACAGTACGTCTCGCTTTACATTCTTACTAACGACACCTAATATACTGTATATATAAACAGCCAACACTTTGCCCATGCGTAAAATAATACATATCGACATGGACTGCTTTTTTGCAGCGGTAGAAATGCGTGACAACCCTGCTCTGCGTCACGTCCCGCTGGCTATCGGAGGGTCAAGGCAAAGCCGTGGCGTTATTTCAACCTGTAACTATCCGGCTCGGGCGTTTGGCGTACGCTCTGCTATGCCAACAGGGCAGGCACTGAAGCTGTGCCCGCACCTTACCTTGTTAAATGGCAACATGGAAAAGTATAAGACGGCCAGCAGACAGATCCGCAGTATTTTCCAGCGCTACACCGAACATATTGAGCCGTTATCACTGGATGAGGCGTACCTGGATGTCAGTGATTGCTCGTTGCATCACGGCAGTGCCACCAGAATAGCCGAAGATATCCGCAGAAGCATTGTTACTGAAACAGGTTTGACAGCCTCAGCCGGTGTAGCACCAAATAAATTTCTGGCGAAGATTGCCAGCGATGAAAATAAGCCAGACGGACTTTTTGTGATTACCCCTGACCAGGTTGACAGCTTTGTTAAGACCTTACCCCTGAAGCGATTACCTGGCGTTGGCAGTAAAACCGCAGAGCGATTAAGTCAATTGGGTTTACATTACTGTGCCGACATAGCCACAGCACCTTTGCCACTGTTGGTTAAACATTTTGGCAGCATGGCAGATAGCCTGCTTAAACGCAGCCAGGGCATTGATGAAAGGCCCGTGTTTAATAATGAACAGCGTAAATCGCTTGGTGTTGAGCGTACACTGGAGCAAGACTTACTGCACTATACCGAATGCGTTGAGGCCGTCAGTCAGCTATTGCCCCAATTACAGCGCCGGCTTGAACACTACAGCACTACAGCAGCAGGGCGGGCAGCCCCCATACACAAAGTTGGCGTTAAATTAAAGTTCAGTGATTTTCGGCAAACTACCGTTGAAAAGCAGGGGCAACCGCTACAACTGGATAAATTACTACCATTACTGGATGAAGCCTGGCAACGCAGACAGCAACAAGGGGTAAGATTAATCGGTTTACATATCGGTTTTAAGACAGAGCATTTGCAACAATTAACATTGCCGTTTTAAAAAACCATAAAAGTGTGTCTGCCAGATAACAGAAAACCGGCTAAAGCCGGTTTTATGCAAGCCTGGCCGGAATTATCCGATAACAGTTACGTTTTCAGCTTGTGGGCCTTTTTGGCCTTCGGTTACTTCAAAAGTAACTTTCTGACCTTCAACTAAAGTTTTACGGCCGGTACCGTTGATCGCGCGGAAGTGAACGAAAACATCCTTACCACCTTCACGCTCCAGGAAACCGTAACCTTTTTCTTCGTTGAACCACTTAACTGAACCGGAAATTAACTGTGACATAACACTCTCTTACATTAACTAATTTTGCCAGCTCGCTGGCGACTTAAATATTACCGGCCAAAGCAGTTGACGAGTATATATTTTCGCCCTCATTATCAGTTAAGCCATATAAGGGGTCAATAACCTTGCCAACCGCACAGAAAATATTTTCTTTCTGACCGCATCAGTAACCTGCACTACGTTACTGATTACCCTGTTGTTAGTGTTTGCAGCAACAACATTGTCAGTGTAGCGCATTAATGGCGAAAAAATAATCAACTTGAAATTTATTTTTGCTTACGTTTTACCGGCAGTAAACCATCATCTCCGCCTTGAAAGAACGCAGGTTTGGCCGAAGGTTTCTTCATAGTTTTATTTGCTGTCTTCTGGCTGACTGTTTTCTTTTTAGCAACAGTCGCTTTAGCCGGCTCTTTACCGGTTTTAACTTTGCCATCAAATTTGGCTTCTAAGCCATCGACCACACTGTACTGTGTCGGCTGACGCAGAAAAGCTTCAATTCTTGTCAGCGCTGCGATGTCTTTGGGGCCGACAAGTGAAATAGCCTCACCTTTCATACCGGCACGGCCTGTACGACCAATACGGTGCACGTACTCTTCGGCATGTTTTGGCAGGTCAAAGTTGATAACGTGAGATACCTGTAATAAGTCCAAACCCCGTGACGCCAGGTCAGTTGTCACCAACACCTGATACTTACCCGTAGCAAAAGCCTGCATCACGCTATTACGGCTGCTCTGTGACAACTTACCACTTAAACCTACAGCTGTTTTCCCCTGTTGCACGCAAAGTTCAGCTAAACGCTCGGCATCTTCACGTGTTGCGGTAAAGATAATCAGTTGCTTCATCGCATTTTGTTGTAAGAAATGCTGTAGCAAGGCCTCTTTATGTGTCAGGTGATCTGCCAGATAAAACCGCTGGCTGATATCCTGGTGCTGCTGGTAAGCCGTTCCAACCGCGACCCGGTAAGGATTTTTCAGTAAAGCCAGTGCCAGCTCATCAACTTCAGCATGCTCAAGGGTTGCCGAAAATAACAAAGTTTGCCGCAAACGATGATCGGCAGCCTTATTGATGGTCGTCAGCTGCGGCATAAAGCCTAAATCCAGCATCCGATCTGCTTCATCCAGGATCAACATTTCCAGGCCATTAATAAACACAGATTTGTGTTCAAGGTGATCAACAAAGCGCCCGGGGGTAGCAACTATGATTGCAGGCTCACGTTTGAGCAGCTTTTCCTGATCATTAAAATTTTCACCACCGACAATCAGGGCTGATGTTAAAGGAGTGTTCGCCACAAAAAGCCGTAACTGAGCGTACACCTGCCGGGCTAATTCACGCGTAGGAGCGAGAATTAATGCCCTGGCATCGCGTTTTGATAGCGGGCGGCTTTTCAGCAGACGTTGCATCATCGGCAGTAGATAGGCCAGTGTTTTGCCAGAGCCGGTTTGCGAAGACACGATTAAATCCCGTCCAACCATTACAGCCGGAATAGCTTCTTGCTGTATGTCAGTGGGCTTCACAAAACCAAGATGCTGCACTGAACGCATCAAGCGGGGATCAAGCGACAAATCATTAAATGGCAAAATGAACCTCTTCAACCTTAAATTACCGCTATATGATAACCGAAGCTGACAAATTGGGTTAGTTTGATTTATTTACCTTCAGCGTTTGCGTTACTATAGAAACCTATCGTATCTCCACAACCGCATGGTATGAGAAAAATTAGTTATGAGTAATGCGCTAAAAGAGCAACTGTTAAAGGCCGGGCTGGCCGATGCTAAAAAACTCAAAGCTGTTAAAAAAGAAAAACATAAACAAAAAGTACAGGCTGGTAAAAACCAGACTGTAGTTAATGAAGCCAGTATGCTGGCAGAGCAAAAACGCCTGCAGCAAGTTGAACGCGACAAGCAACTTAATCAGCAGAAACAGGCTGCCCTGCAGCAAAAAGCCATTGCAGCGCAGGTCAAGCAATTAATTGGGAATAACACAATTAAAGCTCAGGGTGAAGTTGGCTATAACTTTACTGACGGTAAGCTGGTTAAACGGCTGTATGTGAGCAGTCGGCAACATGATGAGTTAGGCCGCGGTTTACTGGCCATCGCCAAACAAGACGAGCAGTACTATCTGGTACCTGCAGCCGTTGCAGAGAAAATTATTCAGCGTCAGGCAGAAAGCATCGTCGTGCTCAATGCGAAACAACAGCAGGAAGATGAAGATGATCCCTATGCTGACTTTAAAATCCCTGATGATCTGATGTGGTAGCCGCTTAGGCAATGACAACAATGGTATTGCAGTTGGCGCTGGCCAATATTGCTGAAATGCAGCTGTTGCAAAGCTGGTTTCATTCTGTCGACGAGCAGCAGAGTTGGGGCGGAGACAACTTCGACTACCCTTGCTCTGAGTTACGCTTTCTGGAACTGCTTTGCCGCAGCGGTACACAGAGTTACAGCTTGCTCAACACACTAAATGGCCAGCTGGTTGGCTTCGGGCAGATTTGTGATCGCTTTGGTTGCCACCATTTAGCCCGCTTAGCCATAGCGCCCGATGTCAGAGGTCAGGGCCTGGCTAAAGCCCTGATCGCAGAACTGATAATACAAGCACTGCAGCAACAACAGCGGACAATTTCGTTGTATGTGCACCGCCATAACGCTATCGCAGTTCAATGTTATAAAAGTCTTGGTTTTACAATCAGCTCTCCGCCTGAACAGGAGAGCCCTCGCCTGTACTTTATGACACTGCAAGCGCCGCAAGCGCTACAGTGCGCAAACGATTACCTGTTGCAAAGTCAGATACTATCCCCCCGCTGACAAGCGCTCACACCTTTTACCTGCTGTGAAAAAGTAGGTTTTAACTGCCATTTAGGTCGTATCGGGGTTAAGGGTAGTTCGCGCTTGCGCGCAACAATAATATAGCTTGAAGCAAAATAACTGAAATAGCGCTCTGCCCATTGCTGCCACACACTGTCACTATGCTCGCGAGCCACCATCGCAGAGCAAAAAAAGCGTTGCTCAGACAATATTTCAAAACCAACCAGATGCAGCCAGTCTTTCACCCGAGAAACACTGAAGAAACGCCCCTGCCAGGGGTAGCGATGTTTCAACGCGGGCCAGCATTTAAGCAGGCCCACTATACTGTAAGGGTTGATACCCGTAAGCAGCAGGTATCCGTCAGAACGCAGTACCCTGTGCGCTTCGCGCACGACATGATGCGGATCCGGTGTAAACTCCAGATTATGGCTCAGTAGTACTGCATCTACACTGCTCTCGCAAAACGGCAGCGCGTCCGCTTCCGCTTGCAACATCAGCCCTGCGCTGTAACGGCCCACAGTAATATGGCGCTGCACTTTGCACCCGGATGTATCAAGTTGACAACTCAGATCTCCGACTTTTAGCAGGTAATAGCCGAATATCTTCTGCCACCAGGGCTGCAAAGCACTGACGATAGCCTGGTTCAATGCTTCGCCCTGGCTAAACTGCTGCCACTCTGATGGATAAGCCTGGTCTTTTTCGCTTAACGCCGGTTTCATGCTAAATTACAACCCGGATCCATTAACATTATGATCACTATGTTTCAGATTACACCTATACCTGCATTTGAGGATAACTATATTTGGACGTTATGTCAGCCGCAGAACAAACGTTGCCTGGTAGTTGACCCAGGCGAATCCGTTAATGTACTGCAGCACCTGACGAAGCACCAACTACAACTGGATACCATCCTTATAACACACCACCATGCCGATCATACCGGCGGCATTACGGTGTTGAAACAACACTACCCTGACGTTAGGGTTATTGGTCCGGCCGCTGAACAACACCGAATACCGGGGCTGACACAAACGGTCAGTGATGGCGACAAAATAGCGTTAGCGGCATTTGAGCTGGCTTTCGAGGTAATATCAGTACCAGGACATACGCTGGGCCATGTTGCTTATTATTCAGCGCCGGTTTTGTTTTGTGGTGATACCTTATTCAGCGCCGGTTGTGGCCGATTATTTGAGGGCACACCGGAACAGATGTGGCACTCCCTGAACAAACTGAGTGCGCTTGCCGAAGACACTCAGGTCTATTGCACGCATGAATACACTATCGCAAATCTGAAGTTTGCCCTTAGTGCCGAACCAACTAACACGGCGTTAGTCGAATATGCTGGGCATTGCGCCCATTTACGTAAAAAAAATGCTCCGACTTTGCCATCAACGCTGAAGACAGAAAAGCTGGTGAATCCATTTTTACGTTGCGATAACAAAGTATTACAGCAAAGTTGGCAACAAGATTCTGCACTTGGCCTGTTTACAGCGTTAAGAGCGGCTAAAGACCAGTTTAAAGGTTGACTTGCAATCAGGGGCTGAACAGGTAACATTCGTATTTTTAGACAGGAATGATGTAATGCTTTTAAGAATTTCTGCTGTGGCTGCAGCCGTTTTACTCGCAGGATGCGTCAGTAATAATTCCTCTGTTGAACCGGAGCAGGCTGAAAAAACGCCAGTGGTGAAAACCAACACCAAACCAGCAGACTTTCACAAGCAAGCTGCCAGCGCTGAACAAATCGCTTACCGTTTATGGAACCAAAACAGCGGTAATGTCGAGGAGCAGCTCACTGATGCGACTGAGCTGGAAGATTTATGGCAGCGTATCCAGTTTCAATTAACTTTTAACGTGCCGCAAACCAGACCTATCGTAGAGCAGCGTAACTTTTACAGCAGCCATCAGGCCTATCTCGATCGTGTTGCTGGCAGAGCTCAACCTTTTTTGCACTATATTGTTCAGGAACTTGAAAAGCGCAATATGCCGTTGGAGCTGGCACTACTCCCGATAGTCGAAAGTGCCTTTGATCCTTTTGCCTATTCTCATGCCGCAGCTGCGGGCATGTGGCAGTTTATGCCGGCGACCGGCAAACGTTTTGGTTTGAAACAGAATTTTTGGTATGACGGCCGGCGTGACGTGATAGCGTCAACCAGAGCCGCACTTGACTACTTACAGTATTTGCACGACAAGCTTGAAGGCGACTGGCTAAATGCCATCGCAGCATACAACTCAGGTGAAGGGCGGATTTTAAATGCGATTAAGCGCAACAAAAAACGACGTTTACCAACTGATTTCTGGTCGCTTGACTTACCCGCCGAGACCACAGCCTATGTCCCTAAGCTACTGGCATTAGTGGATATTCTCAAACGTCCGGATGAGTTTGATATTGTCTGGAAATTTATTGCTAACGAACCGAAAATAGATGTTGTTGAGGTTAAGTCACAGATCGATCTGGCCATTGCCGCAGAAATGGCCGGTATAAATGTTTCTGAATTACAGGCGCTTAACCCTGGCTTTAACCAGTGGGCGACAGATCCTGATGGTCCTCACTATCTGGTGCTGCCAAAGCAACAGGTACCGGCATTTCAGCAAAAGCTATCGCAAGCAACCGGCCAGCAGTTACTACGCTGGAAGCGCTATATAGTGGCAAAAGGCGATACGCTCGGCAAAATTGCACAGCGGCACAACAGCAATGTTGGCGCCTTACAGCGCATCAATAAGCTCTCTGGTAATACTATTCGTCTGGGGCAGGCTTTATTAATTCCTATTGCTGCAGATAACGAAGGCAACTACGAGTTAAGTGCTCCTAACCGTATTGCTAAAGCACAACAACAAAGCACGGGAACAAGAGTAGACTATACTGTGCAGCAAGGTGACACACTTTGGGATATCAGCCGCGAGCACAAAGTGACAGTAGAGCAGTTGGCTAAATGGAACGGTATTGCGCAACGTTCGGCGCTAAAGCCAGGCCAAAAACTGGCAATTTTGCAGCAGGATGGTACAGCTGCGGTTTCCGGTGTATCACGCACTGTTAACTACAAAGTGCGTAAAGGCGATTCTCTGGCACGCATAGCGCAGCGTTTTAGTGTAACGGTGTCCGACATTGTAAAGTGGAATAAAATTGACACAAATAATTATCTGCAGCCAGGACAGCAGCTGAAGTTGTTGCTGAATATTACTCAGGTATAAAGGTGTGCCGATGTTGAACCGCTCGCTTATCCGATGTCTGCCACTGTATCTTGCCTTGTTGCTGTGTAGTGCAACAAGTCATGCTCAGTTTGATATCTCCGGCGAAGGAAAAGTGTATCTGGTTACCGGGAAAAGTCAGGAATTTGACTTTGGTTTCAGTTACTTTCGCCAGGAAGGCAGTTACCGTTTTATTGTCGGACGACACACTCTGACGGTGCAATCAGTTCCGCAGAAATATTCTCTGGCGTTAATACTGCAAGATGAACACGTCTGGGTACCCGATTTTATTAACGAACCTATCAACGGTTTTGAAGTAAAAATAGACGATTACACCATAAAGCTGTACCAAGACCCTGAAGCCAGCAACGCCAAAGGCAATTTTGTTGTACAGCTTAATGATGAACAGTTTCATTTCAGCCGTGGCCCCGGTCAGATAAATTTTCTGTTTACCGAGGACGGCATAAAAGATGTCCGCGTTGAAGGAATGTTCAAACCGCGCCGTTAAAGCTTAATCAGGCTCTTTTTGCAGTTGCAACGCCGATAACGTGCCTGAGGCAATACACAGCAATGGTGCCACCAACGTCAAAATCCAACCTGCCTGCAGACTAACACCATGCCACCAGGCGTAACATGCTGCAGTTAACTGAAACACTAGTCCGAATAAACCGGAATAGACCAACGCACGATTAAGTGCCCTTTTCGGAAATGTAAACACTTTCATAAAACTACCTTTACTGATCGGCTGTCATCCACTTCTGCACTGCTGATGCCAGCTCATCCGGATGGAACTTCGCGATAAACTGATCGGCTCCCACTTTTTTCACCATGGCTTCATTGAACACACCGCTTAACGAAGAATGCAACACCACATGCATATTTCTCAACACCGGATCTGCCTTGATCTCGGCAGTCAGTGTATAACCATCCATTTCCGGCATTTCGATATCCGAAATAAGCAATGGAACCTTGGTTGATATATCGCCTCCCAACTCTGCCGCCTTAGCGTTTAACCAGTCCAGCGCCAGACGACCGTCGTTGACCAGTTCAACCTGCACACCGATGGAGCTGAGCGCTCTTTTCACCTGATTCCGGGCAACAGCAGAATCGTCCGCTACCAGAACGATAAGGTCTTTGAAATCACGCGCCGTGGCTTTAGATTTTACATCTTCACTAACATCTTCATCTACCGGTGTAATTTCAGAGAATACCTTTTCAACGTCAATGATCTGCACCAGTTTACCGTCGATCTCCGTTACCGCAGTCAGATAATGACCGGCACCAGCACCTTTTGGCGGTGGCAGGATCTGATCCCAGTTGGTGTTAACAATTCGGTCTACACCGTTGACTAAAAACCCCTGCGTATGGCGGTTATATTCGGTCACCAACACATAAGCACTGGATAAATCCTCTATCCGCTTACCACCCGTTGCCTGACTAAGATCAATAACCATTACCGGCACACCACGCAAATGGGCGATACCCCGCACATGCGGACTGGAGCCCGGCATTTCTGTCAGCTCCGGGCATTGCAACACTTCACGCACTTTGAATACGTTAATGCCAAACGGCTGAGTACCGTGTAAACGGAATAACAACAGCTCTAACCGGTTGTTCCCCACCAGATTTGTACGCTGGTTTACCGCAGCCATTAATTTACTCATAAGCTGTTTCCTCTGGGCCATTCTCAGCCAATCACTATTTATGCCGACACTAAAGCATGTTGTTAATCACAACGCAATGTCATCGCAAGCTAGAAAAACAAAAATACTGCTTAAGCATAGGCGACATTGGCTAATCGTCTAGCGACGGCGTAGAGACGCCGGTACAGTTCTATACCGGCAGATGTTTTACTGGGCGTCAGGCTGTTGTTCAGGGGCTGCCAGAGCGAAAGCTGCTACCTGCTGACAATGATGGTGGACTGAACTAATGGTGGGATAGGCAGACATATCCAATGCGAACCGCTGCGCGTTATACACCTGAGGTACCAGACAAAGGTCTGCCAGTGTCACCTCATCACCGACACAAAACTGCCCGGCAGTACGCTGTAAACGTTGCTCCAGCGCAGCGAAGCCGGTGCTGAGCCAATGTGTTATCCATTGCAGTTTTTGTGTTTCAGTAAGTGCCAGAGGCCCTGTCAGGTACTGCAGCACGCGCAAGTTGTTGAGTGGATGAATATCACAGGCAATATCAAGTGCCAACGCACGGACTAAAGCCCGTGCTGCCGGCTCCTGCGGTAATAATGCCGGTTCAGGGTACACTTCATCTAAGTATTCAATGATAGCCAGCGACTGGTTAAGGTTAAGGCCATCATCAATCAGTGTCGGCACCAGCTGCGCGGGGTTTAGTAACTTATAACTGTCACTGTGCTGCTCACCGCCGTTTTTAACCAGGTGAACCGGCAGGTTATCGTAGCTTAATTGCTTCAGATTCAGCGCTATCCGCACCCGATATGCCGCCGATGAACGCCAGTAACCGTAAAGTTTCATACCTACCCCTTGTATTGCACTACCTGCTGGTCAATAGCACCGAAGATGCTGTTGCCCTGCTCATCCAGCATTTCCATCCGGATGGTGTCGCCAAAACGCATAAAAGCAGTAGCTGGCTTGCCATCGCGAATCGTTTCAATCATGCGGATTTCGGCAATACAGCTGTACCCTACACCACCTTCTTCAACCGATGTACCATGCTCGGTACCCTGTTTGTTTGATACGGTACCTGAACCAATAATGGCGCCAGCCCCCAGATTACGGGTTTTAGCCGCGTGGGCAACCAATTGGCCAAAGTCAAACGTCATGTCAGTGCCGGCATTGGGTTTACCAAACAATTTACCGTTGTACGTTGATAACAAGGGCAAGTGTACACGGCCGTCGTGCCATTTATTACCCAACTCGTCTGGCGTAACAGCTACCGGGCTGAAGGCAGAGGCTGGCTTTGACTGAAAAAAACCAAAGCCTTTTGCCAGTTCATTGGGTATAAGGCCTCGCAGTGATACGTCATTCACCAGCATTAACAGCCGGATTTTGTTCCGGGCTTGTTCTGCAGTGCATGCCATCGGCACATCGTCCGTAATAACGGCAACCTCACCTTCAAAGTCAATGCCATAGTCTTCGCTAACGACGTCAATGTTGTCGCGTGGGCCGATAAAATCATCTGAGCCGCCCTGATACATCAGCGGATCAGTCCAGAAGCTCGGTGGCATTTCAGCATTGCGCGCTTTACGCACCAACTCTACGTGGTTGACATAAGCACTGCCATCAGCCCACTGATAGGCGCGCGGCAATGGTGATTCGCACTGTGCCTGTTCAAACGCCATTTCACCGTCCACTTTGCCACTGTTCAGCGCCAGATAGACTTCTTCCAGCTTAATGCTAAGCTGCGCCCAGCTGTCCAGTAACTGCTGCATAGTGGCAGCTACCGCCGGCACAGCTACACAGCGGCTTAAATCACGACTTACAACAACCAGCAAGCCATCACGGCTGCCATTTTTTAAACTTGCTAACTTCATCTTTATTCCTTAACCCACCGCACTCAGGGTTTTGCTTTCCAGCTATTCACATATTCAGGGTTTTCTGTCGCCAAGGCTGCAGCGCCCATTTCCAGCGCATCCCGCGTATCAAGCATCACTGCCACTTCGTCGGTAAATTTTTTCCGGTATTCCAACCCGGCCTGAAAAGCTTTCGGATGCGGCCCGTGCGTAAAGCCTGCTGGGTGGAAGGTGACCATACCCTTTTCGATGTTGTCGCGACTGAAGAAGTCTCCTGCGTGGTAAAACAGCACTTCATCATAGTCATCATTGTTGTGGTAGAACGGTACTTTTAACGCACCCGGATCACTTTCAATTGGCCGCGGCACAAAAGTACAGACAACAAAGCGCTGCGCGACAAAAGTAGTGTGTGCCGACGGTGGTAAATGGTAGCGATGACTCATCAAAGGCCGGATATCACGCCAGTTAATACGCATTACCGCTAAATCACCATGCCAGCCTATCGCATCAAGCGGGTTGTAAGGGTACGTAATAACTGAAACCTGACCATGGCGCTTAACTTCAACCTGCCAGCTCTGTTCGCTGTATTGTGCTTTGAATGCTTCGTTGATTTTCGGTGTATCCAGCATCGCTGGATCAAAAATAGCATGGTTACCCACCAGGCCTTTTTCCGGTAGCTGGTAACTGTCGTTAGTCGCCTCAATCAACAGAATAAACATCGGCTCTTTTGGCTCAAGCCTCCACATGGTAGAGCGTGGGATCACGATATAATCACCATCGCGCACTGTCATATGACCATAGTCGCAATACAGCTCTGCGCTGCCTTCATGAATAAACAGCAGTTCGTCGCCATCTGCATTACGTACCAGCTTGCTCATGTTGTCGCTTAGTCGCCAGGTCCGCATTTTAATATGTGCGTTAAACAACAAATCTGGCACCGCCCACGGCGAATTGGTCTTGTCTGCACCTATCTCATTGAAGTTGAATAAATGCGGCCGTAATGGCCCCTGCCAGTCGCTCCAGCCTGTTGGCGCATGACGATGGTGAAAGTGCGTTGCCGGACCAAAAAAACCACTACGCCCGGTTTCGCGCTCATAAATCGCCTGCTCAGGAAAATCAGCGTGCGCCTGGCGTGATACATCTCCTTCCTTTAACGGAAACGATGCCCATTTACGCATTGCTCAGCACTCCGCGCTGGATCTGATCTTCTTCAATAGATTCAAACAGGGCTTTAAAGTTACCCTCGCCAAAACCCTCATTCCCTTTGCGCTGAATAATCTCAAAAAACACTGGGCCAATAACGGTTTTTGTGAAGATCTGCAACAAAATGCCATCCTTCATCGGCGCACCGTCAATCAGAATTCTCAGCTCACGCAGCTGTTCCAGATCTTCGTCATGGCCAACCACACGGTCATTTACTTTGTTGTAGTAAGTGTCCGGTGTAGGCATAAAATCCATGCCACGGCTACGTAAAGTGCGTACCGTCTCATAAATATTCTCGGTCGTCAGCGCGATATGCTGAATACCTTCACCTTTGTATTCGCGGATAAACTCTTCAATTTGTGATTTGTCGTCTGACGACTCGTTAATTGGAATACGGATCTTGCCGCAAGGCGCTGTCATCGCTTTAGAGACCAGGCCAGTTAACTTACCTTCAATGTCAAAATAGCGGATTTCGCGGAAGTTGCCGATATTCTCATAGAACCCGGCCCAAACATTCATATTGCCGCGCATCACGTTGTGCGTCAGATGATCCAGCACTTCCAGGCCTACACCGTGCTTGGACATCTCAAGCTGCCAGTTGTCGTAATATTTAAAATCAATATCGTACACTGAGCTGGCACCATAACGGTCAACAAAATACAACAAGCTGCTACCAATACCGTACACGGCCGGGATGTTCAGCTCCATCGGGCCAACCTGATTTTTATATTCTTTCGCCCCGTTCGCTACTGCATGCTTTAATGCTTGCGCCGCATCTTTCACCCTAAATGCCATAGCACATACACTTGGTCCATGCTGACTGGCAAACTCTTCAGCCTGCGAGTTAGGTTCACCGTTAACAATAAAATTGATGTCCCCCTGCTTATACAACCAGGCCTGTTTAGAACGATGCTTTGCAACTTCAGTGAAGCCTAATGAATAAAATAAGTCTTTCAGTTTCTGAATGCCTTCTGCATCAGCCGCAGTATATTCAACAAACTCGAAACCATCGGTACCCAGTGGGTTTATTTTATCTAACATGTCAATTAATCCCTGCTACGTCTTTGATGGCGCTAATAATGCGCTTGCGGCAAAAAAAAGAAAGAGGTTGACACTTCACGGTGCGATCAGAGCAAACTACGTGTTTTGTAAAGTTGGCAATACGAAAAACGGTTTTGCTTCTTTAGCAATCAAAAAAGGCCGTTAAATGGCTTTAACGGCCGGTGAGAAGTACAATTTACTGCACAAATCGTATTTAAATTTTTACACTCTTGCGATTAATACCGTAATCACGCAGTTTATTCGCAACTGCTGTGTGGCTTAAACCAAGTTTCTTGGCCAGCTGCCTTGAACTGGGATAGGCCGGGAATAACTTACGCAATAAATTAGCTTCAAAACGTTTAACGGCCTCATCCAGCGTGCCATCAAAGTCCTGCTCCAGATAACCAAAGTCATTGGTATAACTGGGTAATTGCAAATGTTCTTTATCAAGCTCATTACCATCAAGTAGCGTAATGGCTCTGTATAAAGCATTTTCTAACTGACGCACGTTACCGGGCCAGGGGTAATTTTGTAAAAAGTTAGCACAGCTATCGGTCAATTTCGGCGCCTTACGACCTAATCTGGCGGCAAAGCGGGCGATAAAGAATTCAGCCAGCGGGAGCACATCCTGCTTGCGTTCACGCAGCGCCGGTAGTGCCAGCGTCAATACATTCAGGCGATAATATAAGTCTTCACGGAACTTACCTTCCTGCACCATAGCTGGTAGATCTTTCTGTGTGGTGCATATGACCCTGACGTCTACTTTCACTTCGTTCTCATCTGCTACCCGGCGAAAGCTGCCATCCTGCAAAAAGCGGATAAGCTTCGTTTGTAACTGATGCGACATCTCACCAACTTCATCCAAAAAGACGGTACCGCCATTGGCCTGTTCAAAAATACCCTTTTTACCTTCTACCATGCCAGGAAATGCATTAGCGCCATAACCAAACAGCTCTGACTCCGCCACATTATCTGGCAGCGAAGCACAAGGCAGTGCTAAAAAGGGTTTACCGGAGCGGCTGCTGGCAGCATGACAAGCCCGTGCCAGTAACTCTTTACCAGTGCCTGTCTCGCCCATAATCAAAATCGGCGCATCAAGTTGCGACATTTTCTTGGCTTCACGCACCACTTT
>NZ_DATCSY010000043.1:0-3910 GCF_036568245.1 Rheinheimera sp.
CAGCGAACCGCGTGCAGTAACGAATGAAACCTTCCGCTTACTCAACAGCCCGGCCTGGAGCCCCGACGGTGAGTTTATCGTCGCCCGCAAACATTTTACCGCCAGCAGATCATTAGGTGCCGGTGAAATCTGGCAATACCATAAAACCGGCGGCAACGGCATCATGCTGACCACCCGGGAAAATGACCAGAAAGATTTAGGCGAACCCGCATTCTCTCCCGATGGCAAATACATCTACTTTTCACAGGACGACACTCCGGGTAAAACCTTCCACTACAGTAAAGACTCCGAAAGTGGTATCTATAAAATAAAACGCTTTGAGCGTGAAACCGGTAAATGGGAAACCATACTTGATGGCGCAGGTGGGGCTATCCGGCCAACGCCTTCACCGGACGGTAAATATCTGGCGTATATCCGTCGGGTAGACTTTCAAAGCACGCTGTTTTTATATGATTTAACCAGCGGTGAACATATTAAACTGTACGATGGCCTGGACCGTGACATGCAGGAGACCTGGGCTATTCACGGCGTTTACCCAAGCCTGAGCTGGACACCGGACAATAAAGCGCTGCTATTCTGGGCCGGTGGTGAAATAAAACAACTTACTGTCGCCGATAAAACACTGGCAACCATCCCCTTTGTGGTAGAAAACAGCAAACAGATACAAACTGCGGTGCAGGTAAAGCAGAGTATTGATAACGATCAGGTGAAAACAAAAATGCTGCGCTTTGTGCAGGTGTCACCTGATGGAAAACAGGCAGTATTTACTGCTCTGGGCCATCTGTATATTACTGATGTGGATGAGCCAAACCCGAAGCGTCTGACTAAGCAAAGCACGGATTTTGAGTTCTATCCGCAATTTTCCCGCGATGGTAAACAACTGGTTTATGTTAGCTGGAACGATAATGAGCAAGGTGCGGTAAATCTGCTTAATTTACGTAATGGCCGGGTAACCAAACTGACTGATGAACCCGGCAAATATGTTGAACCGGTATTCAGTCCGGACGGTAAAACCGTGGTATACCGCAAAGCCGGTGCCGGCAGTTTACTGCCACGGCAATGGTCTTTGCATACCGGTTTATACAAAATCAGCAGCAAAGGCGGCAAGCCAGAGCTTATCAGCCAGACAGGCCGCAGTCCGATGTTTGGTGCCGACAATGACGCTGTTTATGCCATGCATAACAGCCCTGCCCCAAGTTTACTGCGTATAGATTTAACCAAACACAGCCAGCAAACCTTGTACACAGCGAAGTTTGGTACCGAGTTCAAACTCTCCCCAGATGGTAAATACCTGGCCTTTGCCGACAGATTTAAAGTGTTTGTTACGCCTTTTACCGAGCGCGGCAGTGCCATAGACATCAGTGGCAATGACAAGCAGTTCCCGGTAAAACAACTGTCTGTACGCGCAGGTGAATATATCAGCTGGAGCGGCGACAGCCGTAATTTATACTGGAGCCTGGGGCCAGAGTTATACCATGCCAGCATTGATGGCTTGTTTGACTTTAGCGATAAAACCGACTTTGCCGCCAAAGACGGTGTCGATTTGAGCTTTAACGTTGCGGCAGACTTTCCACGTGGCAGCGTAGCCTTTGTCGGCGGGCAAGTTATCACCATGAAAGGTGACGAAATCATTCAGGACGGTGTGGTTCTGGTAGAAAACAATAAAATTAAGGCGGTGGGAAAACGCAGTGATGTTGCCGTGCCGGTTAATGCAAAAGTATTTGATATCACGGGTAAAACTATTATGCCGGGGCTATTTGATGCGCACGCTCACGGCAGCCAGGGTAGCAATCAGATTACACCGCAGCAGAACTGGCAAAACTATGCCTCGCTGGCGTTTGGCGTAACAGCCATTCACGACCCGTCAAATGACACCCGTGAGGTGTTTTCAGCCAGTGAAATGCAGCAGGCGGGCATCATTGCCGGGCCACGTATTTTCTCCACTGGTACTATTTTATACGGTGCTGAAGGCGCCGGTTACACCTCTCATATCGACAGCCTGGAAGATGCAAAATTCCACCTGCAGCGTTTACAAAAAGCGGGAGCGTTTAGCGTAAAAAGCTATAACCAGCCGCGACGTAACCAGCGCCAGCAAGTGATACAGGCTGCACGCGAACTAAACATGCTGGTAGTACCGGAAGGCGGTTCCCTGATGCAGCATAACCTGACGATGATAGTGGATGGCCATACCACCATTGAGCATGCGTTACCGGCAGCCAAAGTGTATGACGATGTAAAACAGCTATGGCAGGCCAGCAAAACGGCTTATACCCCTACTCTGGTTGTCGCTTACGGCGGGATCTGGGGTGAAAATTACTGGTACGATAAAACAGAAGTATGGAAGCACCCGAAAATGCGTACCTATGTACCAATGGATGAGCTGGCGCCGCGTAGTATGCGCCGGCCCACAGCCCCCCAGCATCACTACAACCATTTTTCTGTCGCCAAAACGGCAAAAGAGCTGAGTGATATTGGGGTGGTAACCAATATCGGCGCGCACGGCCAACGCGAAGGTTTAGGTGCTCACTGGGAGATCTGGATGTTTGCGCAAGGTGGTATGAGCCCGTTAGAAGCGCTGAAAACTGCTACCATCAACCCGGCAAAAACCTTTGGTATGGACCATCAGCTCGGCAGTCTGGAAGCTGGCAAGCTGGCCGATCTTATCGTGATTGATGGCAACCCGCTGGACGATATCCGCATCAGTGACAAAGTACAGTTCACCATGGTCAATGGCCGTCTGTATGATGCCAATACGTTGAATGAAATTGGCCTGCGTGAACGTAAACGGGCCAGGTTTGAATTCGAACCGCGTTAACAATATTGCATGGCTGTAATTACAGGG
Source organism: Rheinheimera sp. (assembly GCF_036568245.1). GTDB lineage: Bacteria > Pseudomonadota > Gammaproteobacteria > Enterobacterales > Alteromonadaceae > Alishewanella. The sequence goes on from NZ_DATCSY010000043.1 coordinate 2,843, forward strand.
CGGTATTACCGCCCCGCTACCGACTAAGCAGTAAATGTATGCTGTTACGTACTTTCTGCTGATCCTGACTGTCAAATGGCAGAATAATGTCGTCTCTGCCATTGCCAGTCAGGTCTGCCACTTTCACCCTGCGCGCATCGCGCGGTAAACTATAGTCAAACGACTTACTCCTGCGACTGAACAGTCGTTTGTCTTCCTGTGCATACAGTTTAAGTTCGTCCTGGCCGTCGCCTACCAGCAGGCTTTTTTTGCCGCTGCCATCAATATCTGCCAATTCAAACAGTGGCATATCAAAACGGAAGTTACTGATACTGACATCTATCGTTGCCTGCTGACGAAAATCGGCTTTAGCCGGGTACTGCCGTTCTGCATTCAATAAAAAGAAATCGATATCCAGATTTGCGCTGCCGCGCAGCAATACCCGGATCAGCGTACCTACCCCGAAATGGGTGCTTGGTATGTAAAAGTCCTGCAGGCCATCACCGTTAATATCATCGATATTGACCTCGATAGGAGACGTTTCCGTTGTTAACTGAGTATCTGGTTCGGCAGCGAACATCAGCCCTTTAGCAGTATGTTTGCCAAAATACACCCTAAAGGCGTTATTGCGCTCCAGGGCATCTGCCAGTTGCTCGCGGTTGACGACTAAATCCATTATGCCGTCGCCATCAATATCCGTTACATCACGCAATGAATCTATATACTGGCCGTTATAGCTGCGCCCGGCATCGTTGCGCTGATCGGCTTCCTGTTCAGTAGATAAGGTCAGCGGCCAATCCATAACGGTTGCAGTCGTAGCAAAACCGCCATCAGGCTGCTGCAAAAACAGATGAAATTTTCCCTGCCAGACAAACAGCAAATCGGTCTTGCCATCCTGATTGACATCTAACCGGTAGTGTTTTCTGGGTCTATATTCCGGCTCAGCCCGCCAACTTTGTACCAGGGTCGGAATTTGCAGTGCATAATGCACAAAGCTGCCGTCATTCTGCTGACGGTATAGATGTGTATACTGAAAGTCCGGCACAATAAAATCACTCAGACCTGAGCCCAAATCCACCACAAAGTCGG
>NZ_DATCSY010000044.1:0-9369 GCF_036568245.1 Rheinheimera sp.
ATCGCCTTTCAAGGCCACACCGGCCATGATGGCGCCGGCGCCACACTGAAATTCAGTTGCGCTGGTAAATTCTTTATTCTGATAGTTTGAACGGATATTCACCACAGCATCGTAACCACGCTGTTGTGCTGCTTCCTGCAACACTTTTAATGCCGACAACAATACCCACTGGCAAGCTTCTTCGTCTGACTTACCAAAAGCATTGGTTTTCCGGCTGGTTGATACTTCGCCCCAATTTTTGCTGATGGCCGGGTGGTTCTGACCAGCGAAGTACACTGGTACTTCGTGCAACGCCTGTTTTGCTTTCTCAGTGCCAATAATGCTGTCCAATGGTAATGTCAGCACATCGTTGCGAGCCTGGGCTGCACCGCTTATCACCACGGCAGATAACGCCAGTATCGTCATAACTTTATTCATAATAATGTCCTTGTTGTTTAAATATCCATGCCAGTGCTACACCAAAACTGACATTGTGTTCACGTTGCAGCAGTGGGCTATCGGCGAAGCTTGCCCCCTGCAAATTATCGTAGCGGATAAAGCCACCCAGCCACCAGCGCTGATGTTGCAATACAATGCCATTTGACCAGCGCCAGCCGGCATAACCGGAGCTGGCATCGTATTGTGGTCTGTCTGCACTGGCATAAAGGGTGTTAACACCATACAGATACTGGTGATAGCGCTTGTCGCTCCAGTTTATCGCGAATTGGCTGGTCCAGTGCACATTGCTCACTAAGTTCTGCTGCCAGCGCAGTTGTGGTTCAACACGCCAGCCGGCGTCTTGCCAATGCTGAATATCCGTCGCAATTGCTTTGCGCACAGGCAGCCGTAATTGCAACCGGCCCGTCTCGCTCTGAAACAGCTGATAATCGGCAGTGGGGCCAATTTCCGTCAACCACAACAAATCAGGCATATCCTGCCGGGCAGCATTGTCGTCACTATTCACTGGTAACGCCGCAGCCAGGCTGAGGTTCAACGTAAAATTGCCATTGGCAAAAAGCTGACCTAAGGCTTCTGAGCGGTTGAGCGTAATTTTGTCACTGCGGTAGGTAAAGTACGGAAAGGGCAGCAAATAATGTTGCCGCTGTGAGGCGCCCGGGTAATCAGGTAGCTGACTGTACGCCACTCCGGCCCCCAGCTGCCACGAAACGTCCTCTGCTAATACCGGGCTTGCCAAGCCAAGGCACAAAAGCATTACTGCCGCAATCAACCGCATTTAACCAAGCCACCGTTTAAAAATCAGTGAGGTATTGATGCCGCCAAATGCGAAGTTATTGCTCATCACATAGTCAGCCCGCAGCTCTCGCCCATGCTGCATAATATAATCCAGCTCGCCACAGGCCATATCAGGTTGCGTCAGGTTTAATGTCGGCGCATACCAGTCGTCCTGCATCATGTGGATGCTGGCCCAGCTTTCAATTGCACCACAGGCACCCAGGGTATGACCCAGATAGCTTTTTAATGAACTGATAGGCGTGTTACTACCAAATATCCGCGCTGTAGCCTGACTCTCAGCAACATCCCCTCTGTCGGTGGCTGTGCCATGAGCATTGATGTAGCCGATATCTACCGCAGTCACAGCGGCATCGTCCAGCGCCAGACGCATCGCGGTTTCCATAGTGCTGTCTGTCGGCTGGGTAACATGCACCCCATCAGAGTTAGTGCCAAAACCTACTACTTCGGCGTAAATAGTGGCGCCACGCGCCAGCGCATGCTCCAGCTCTTCCAGGATCAGTGTGCCGGCGCCTTCGCCGATTACCAGGCCATCACGGGCCTGATCAAAAGGCCGGGGGGTTAATTCCGGCGTGTCATTTTTAGTACTGGTAGCATACAAAGTGTCAAAAACAGCGGCTTCGGTGGCACACAACTCTTCGGCGCCACCGGCGACCATCAGGGTTTGCTTGCCGTATTTTATGGCTTCATAGGCATAGCCAATACCTTGCGAGCCGGATGTACAGGCCGAACTGGTGGTATAGACCCGGCCTTTTATACCAAAAAATACCCCTACGTTTACCGCTGTAGTATGCGCCATCATCTGAATATAACTGGTCGCCGTGACACCGGTCATATCACCGGTATCCATCATGCGGCCAAAGGCGAGAATGGGGTCGGTACTGCCGGTGGATGAGCCATAAGCTATACCGCAGCGGCCATCGCTGAGCGCCGGATGGCCGAGCAAACCTGCCGCCTCCAGTGCCAGCTCAGTGGTACGCGTTGCCATCAGAGATACCCGGCCCATTGAACGCACCATTTTACGCGAGTAATGCTCTGGCCGCTGAAAATGCTGAACAGGCGCGGCTAGCCGGGTGCTCATGTTGCTGAACTTATCCCACTGCGGCATAACACGAACGGCATTTTTCCCCTGACACAACTGCTGCTTAAAATCAGCCCAGGTATCACCCAGCGCGGTAATAACCGACATACCGGTAACAACCACCCGCTTCATTACACCATCCCGCCGTTTACAGAGATAACCTGCCGGGTAATGTAGGCCGCCGGTTCAGAAAATAAGAATGCCACTGTTGCTGCAACCTCATCTGCCGTGCCGGCACGTCGCAGTGGGATCATTTTCATCAGCTCTTCAGTGGCGATATCCTGCACCATGTCGGTATCAATAAGGCCCGGCGCCACGCAGTTAACCGTGATTTTACGCTTTGCCAGTTCCAGCGCTAACGCCTTGGTAGCACCAATTAAACCTGCTTTTGACGCGCTGTAATTCACCTGACCGCGGTTACCGGCAACACCTGATACTGAGGCTATAGTGACAATGCGGCCACCACTGCGTAGTTGGATCATCGGCATAACCGCCGGGTGCAACACATTATAAAAGCCGTCAAGATTGGTATGGATCACCTGATCCCAGTCCTGCTCAGTCAGCGCAGGAAAAGCGCCGTCACGGGTAATGCCAGCGTTGCATACCACACCGTAATAAGCACCATGCTGCGCAATATCCTGCTCCAGCGCCGCTTTTGCACCACTGCGGTCGGCGACATCAAACTGCAGTAAACTGGCCTGACGGCCAAGTGCAGTGATGGCGGCAACAACCGCATCTGCGCTGGCGCGGTCTGAACGGCAATGTACGGCGATATCAAAACCCTGTGCCGCCAGTTGCAGTGCAATGGCTTTGCCGATACCGCGGCCAGAACCTGTGACCAATACTCTTTTCATTACTACTCCGTTAGCCATGCCTGATGATTGTCAGGTTGAAACACATTTAATCTGGCGCTGACCAATAACTGTTGTTGCTGCATGATACTGCAGTCAAACACGCTTAAACCATTATCTTCGGTTACCAGCTCCGTCGCGGTAATAGTCAGCTCGGTACCAAGCGTAAAAGCGGTTACTTCTGGCTGATACTTGCGACAACCAAGCAAAAAGCCAATTTTAACTGCGCCGCCTTTGGCCAGATTACTTGCACCAGCATAGGCGGCAATCGTTTGTGCCATATATTCAATACCAACGTAAGCGGGTACCGTCTGACTAGCGCCATCATAAAACTGGCTGTGCTCTGCTATCGTTACTTTGCAAACAGCGTAATCTGCACCCGCTTCAATAAAATTATCCAGCAGAATCATCGGTGACCTGTGTGGCAATACCTGCTCGATGCTGTAACCCGTGATCATAGCGTTTTACCTAATATTAATGCCACGTTATTACCGCCAAACGCAAACGAGTTAGACAGGCAGTACGTTACCTTATGCCTCTGTTTGGGTTGCACCAGTTGCAAAGCAGGTAAATCGGGGTCTTGCTGTTCATCCCAGCAATGTGGGATCAAATGGTTGTCGCTATTATAAGGCGACAATGTAAGCCAGCAAAGCGCCGCTTCTATTGCTCCGGCGGCGCCAAGTGTATGGCCGGTCATTGCTTTGCTGGAACTGGCGGCAACCTGCGTTAAGGCCAGCTGCACCAGCGCCTGACTTTCCATGCTGTCATTTAAAGGTGTTGCTGTACCATGCAGGTTTATGTAATCGAGCTGGGCCGGTTTTATAGCAGCGTCTTCGCATGCCCGTAAAATAGCGTCCACCGCGCCGCGGCCCTGCGGATGAGGTGCAGACATATGATGCGCATCAGAAGAGGCTGCAGCGCCCAACAACGCAATGCCAGGCTGGTGTTTCTGCATGACAAACAGTGCTGCACCTTCACCGATATTAATGCCGTCACGGTTGGCACTAAAAGGCTGGCAAAAGCCGGCAGATACGGACTCCAGCGCTTTAAAGCCATTTAGCGTTAAGCGGCACAGCGAGTCGACACCGCCCACAATAACTGCATCCGCCAAGTCAGCCAGCAGTAAATTACGGGCACTCATTAATGCCCTGGCGCTGGAAGAGCACGCGGTTGAAATGGCATAGCAAGGCCCGCTGACATTAGCCAGCTGCGCAATAAACTCCGCCGGCGCGATCATCTCCTGCATCTGATAGTGAAAACCTGCCGGAAAGCGCTGCTGCTGTACGTAGTGCTGCATCGCCTGCTCACCTTCAGCAATACCAGACGTACTGCTGCCGATAATCACCGCTATTCTGTCACTGCCCATCTGCTGGCGCAGTGCTGCAACCTCTGCCGCAATTTGCTGGTACGCCAGCGCTGCCAGCTGATTATTGCGGCTTTGAAACTGCGCCGGCCAGGCCGACAGATCCGGCAGCTGACCAGCAACTTGTCCTACTACCACAGCATCACCAGACTGCAGTAAGTCGCTACGCCACTGCATACCGGCGCGACTGGCACTGATGGCATTCTGCCAGACCTGCTGTTTAGATTGCCCCAGGGCACAACAAATACCCAGTGCCGTTAGCGTAGTCGGGGTCATGGTAAAAAGTCCTGCTGTAAGGTGGTGATTTTCAGGCTGTAAGCCGTCGCTGTAATGGTTATAGTCTGGCCAGGGCCAAGCTGCTGTGGCTGTGCTATCTGCAGTACAGTATTATCCTTATCATCCAGCACAACCCTGCTGCTGCTGTCTTGTTCAAGCGTCAGCGCATGCAGTCTGCCGCTCAGCTGCGCGCTACCTAATAAAGCCAGTTGCATTTGCGCCAGTAACAACCTGGCAAACTGCGGCTGATTAAAAGGTGCTATACCGGAAACAGACAAACGGTGTCCTTGCTGATACTGCACCCGCCATAACTCCTGCCCCATTGGTGACAGCGCCACCAGTAATGTCACATCAGAGCGCAGTAAAGCGCTGATGGTAAATTGATGTTGCTCAGTGCCATCACTCCAACTGGCTTGCTGCAGCAGTTGCTGGGCAGGCCCAGGCCAGCTATCGCTTAGCTGGTAGTAGCCTGTACCCAACGGTACCTGACTATCGGATTTAACGCTCAGCAACTGGCAACCTGTCAGTAGCAGAATAAAAATCAGACTGAGTCGAGACATACTTCCCTTAACACGTTAAGACGCCGCTCTGTTTCTGCCACATAGGGGTTTTTCTCATCCCATGCGTACCCTGCCAGTATGGCGCTAATCATCGCCGTAATAGTGCTATTGCGGGATTTGCTGAAAATAATGTCCTGAAAACGGCCATCGTACCAGGCTTCGACAAAGCGGCGGAAGGTGGTAATACCCTTACGCAGCGGCACGCTGTACTGCTGTTGCCAGTCTGGTTTATCACCGTTTAACTGCTGCAACACCAACGGCACGGCGGTAGCGGCTGAGCGCAGCGCTATAGTGACACCGGACGAAAACACCGGGTCGAGAAACTCACCGGCGTTACCCAGCAACGCAAAGTTGTCGCCATACAGCTGACGTACATTGGCAGAATAGCCTACCAGGCTTTGTGCGGTATTTATCGGTTCTGCCGCAACCAGCAACGCTGCCAGCTCGCCGGTTTTCTTTACATGCTGCCATAAGTTGTCTGCAGCACTGATGCCGTCATCAAACCGGCTGGTTTTGCCCACCACACCCAGGCTGGCGGTACCATCACTAAACGGGATCAACCAGAACCAGACATCCGGGTACTCATCATGTACAGTGATCAGAATTTTATTGCGGTCAAAACTCTGCGCGCTAATGCCGTCACGGATATGGCAGAAACAGGCCTGACGCACCGGAAAATCAGACGGCACTTCCAAATCCAGCAGGCGCGGCAATACCCGGCCAAAACCGCTGGCATCAAGTACAAAGCCAGCACTGATCTGACTGCTTTGCTGCTGTTCATCCTGCACTGTCAGTATTGCTGTTGCCGGATCGGTATTATCAAAGGCTATTACGCTAATACCATAACGGATCTGCAAGCCCTGTTTTTGGGCTTCATCGGCCAGTAGCTTGTCAAACGATGCCCGTCTTACCTGAAAGGTTGTGCCCGGACCGGGACTAAATTTATCAGTGAAATCAAACTGACTGTGCACACCATTTTTTAAAAAAGCAGCGCCATTTTTAAACTGATACCCCAGTGTTTCAGCCTGTTGCCGCAGGGCATTTTCCAAACCGGCCTGCGCCAGAAACTCCATACAATGCGGCAATAAACTTTCGCCAATACTAAAGCGGGGGAAATGCTGTTTTTCAATGCACAACACCTGCTTACCGGCTTTGGCCAGCATAGCTCCGGCACAGCTACCCGCCGGACCGGCACCAATAATTACCACATCAAAGTGCTGCACGCTTTTCACTCTCCCTGACAACCATCACACTCAGCAGCGGCGCCAATGCACATGACAGCGCCACCCCTAAAAACACCGTTAAACCAAAACTGGCAATCGCCGGCGTACTACTAAAACTCAGCAGACCAAACGCCAGGCTGCTGGTCATTGCCGATAACAATACCGCCTGCACCACCTCCTGATGCTGCAACCGGGCAGTAAAGAAAATGCCGTAATCAAGCGCCAATGCTAACACCAGCAGCGCCGCGACCAGATTAAAAATATTCAGTTGCTGCTGCAGCAGAAGGCTAATAAGCAAAGCACTGCCAATCGCCAGTAGTAATAATAAAACGATAGCTGCTGCCGGCCTTAAGCCTAGGCGCCAGCCAAGTAATACCACGGCAGAACACAACGCCAGCACCAGCCACAAGCTGAGCTGACTGCGCAAGTGTTGCAGGCTGGTATTGGTATCAGCAATAGGGTCAAACCAATACGTTTGCTGATATTGCGGCAAAAGCGCTATGTCATCTGCACTCAGCGCCACATCTTTTAGCAACGTAACAGAGACAAACTGCGCCTGCGCATTCTGCAATGGTTGAATTTGCTGCAGCATAGCTGCAGGTAACTGCTCTGGCGTCAGCCATTGCTGCGTCGTTGACGGCGGGCTAAGTTGCAATTGCTGCAGGTACTGCTGCACAGCGTCACTCTGGTAAGCCTGTTGCAACAGTTGCTGTAGTTCCGCCTGTTGTTGTAGCGGCGGCACCGATTGCACCGTGGATTGCCATGTACTCAGTTTTGCCTGTTGCTGCCAGCGCTGCAGCTGCGGCTGTAGTTGCTGCTCGCGCTGCAATAATTGCTGGTAACTGTCACCCAATACCACGATAAAACGGCTATCCCAATTTTGCCCGCCAACGCTGCGTACCTGCCGCTCCTGTGCGATCAGCGTCTGTGGGCTTTGATTAAATAACCGCACGTCGTCGTTAAACTGCATCAAATAGAACAGGCTGCCGCCAATAGCCAGAAGCGCTGGCAATCCAACTTGCAATACCACTTTAGCCGGCACCCTGGTGTAACCGCGGCTAATTGCAGCGCAGCAGCGCAAAAATGCCGGGGCAACCTGCATACTGTGGGCTGGCAACCAACGCGGGAAAACGATGTATACGGTGATAAAAGCAGCCAGCAAGCCGGCACAGATAAACACTGCGACCTGGTTTAAAACCGGCAATGGCAAAAGTACCAGCGCCAGATAGCCCAATACGGTGGTCAGCAAGCCGAGCAGCAGCGACGGCAACATACGCCGGAATGCTGCCTGCCCCTGATTAGCTGCCAGCATGCCATGAAACGAGTAATCAATTGCGATACCAATCAGCGTAGTGGCAAACACCAGCCCCAGGATATGCGGCTGCTTAAAAACCAGTAACACCGCGGCTAAACCAAAGGCAGAAGCACAACCTAAGGTGGTCAGCGCCAGCAATAATGGCCTCCAGCTACGGAAACTAAACCACAACAGCAGCAATATCGCCGCCAGCGACATTCCACCATAAAACTGCATTTCAAAACTGGCACGCTCTGCAGCAACAACAGCGTGAAACAACACGCCGCTGCGGGCTACGGTCAGTTTCGGCCACTGCTGCTGTAGTTGTTGCAGTTGCTGTTCCAGTGCGCTGGCTATGCCGTTGGCGCTGCCGCGATCAAAGGGATCGGTTTCCAGTGTAGCCATCAGCAACAGTGCGCTCTGGCCCTGCTGCGTCAGTTCAAACCAGCGCTGGCGCAGTTGTAAGCCGCTCTGGCTGGTGTATTGCTCAAGCTTTTGCTGCGTTAGCAGCAGTGGGTCATGTTGCAATGCGCCGGGCAGCAGTGGCGCCGGGCTGTATAAACGCTGCAATGCAGCATCAACCAGTGGCTGATAATCGCCGTTACGTAATAATGCCAGCTGCTGCGGGCTCGCCAGCAGCGCCTGATGCTGCTGATAAACCGTCTGTAATTGCTGCATCGTAACGCCGGGTTCGACCCAGTGTAACTGACTGATCTGGCGCTGTTGCAACTGTGCAGCCGCCTGACGCAGCTCTGCTATCGTTTGCCCGCTCAGTAACAGGCTGATATGTCTGCTGCTGTTGTTTTGCTTCAGTAATTGCTGCTGCCAGCCCGTTACACTGCCGGGCATTGCCGCGCTGATATTAGTGTTCCAGTGGACTGACGGCGCACTCAGCAGCACGTACAACACTGTTGCCAGTACTGCCAGCAACCAACCATAAAATTTCAGCTTCCCTGCCTGTTGTTTCACGGCGATGCTGTCTCAGGTTGAAGCGTTATTTGCGTAGTATTGCCGTTTGTTTCCTGCAATGTCAGGCTGCTAAGCTGGGTTTCACCACACAGCTCAATCTGGCTGAAAAACTGGTTCAGTGGCGCCTCAACCGGCCGCAACAGGGAGCAGTGATTGTCAGCTTGCTGTATGCCGAACTGTTGCGTAATAAAGTCTGTATCTTGCTGCAATACCGCCAGCATTAGCTGACCGACAAACTCACTGCCTGCTACAGCAACAAACTGCTGTTGCTGCCACTGACTAACCCCTGCTGCCGTGATCAATAACTTGCTATCTACCGGCGTAGTGGTATGCCAGAGCATTTCATTATCTGTCAGTTCAATGGTGCCACTGCTGCGCAGCGGCACCGGCAGCCCCTGCAATTGCTTTAGCTGGGTAAAAACAAAGCGCCCCTGCACTGGCTGCCAGGGTAATAATGTACTGTCAGCAGCCGCCTGTAGCGGCGAGGCAGCAGCAACAAGCAGTACGCCAAGCAGCCGTGTT
>NZ_DATCSY010000045.1:0-6980 GCF_036568245.1 Rheinheimera sp.
AACAGGCCCGCCTCAGTGGTACCAAGCGCATAATCGCCGTTTCTCAGCCTGATGCCGCTGTAAAGTGAGGCCTGCTTTAACGCGTCATCGATCTCGGTGTGCCAGCGTTGGCTACCGTTTTCAGTCAGCAAAAACAGCTCACCCTCGCGGTTGCCTGCCAGCAAGGTTTGCGCATCATAGGGCTCAAGCATAAATACACTGGTATCCGCAAAACGCTCTGCACCCGGCACAGGGCTGAACTCTCCGCTGACCAATTGCAACAGCCCCCGGCCTTCTTCTCTTACCAGCAGCCGCTCCTGCAGGTAAAACGCTTTATGAAAGGCGCTACTGGTTGTCCAGACTTTAACTTGTTGTTCAGTGACTAAGAAAATGGCACTGCGGCTGACAAAATATATACCTTGAGGTGTGGCAAAGGTCTGGCGTACGTCCTGAAAGTTACGGTAATCGGCCGGAATACGTTCCAGTAATGAGACATAGCGGGTACCTTGCTCGCTGCTGGTGTCGAGATAGCCCAGTTCTCCTTTGGAGCCGACGTAAATTTTGCCATCGGCGGCCAGTGCCAGTGAGCGGACAACCGCTTTATTGCGTGTGGGTATCATGCGCCAGCTAGCCCCGTCATACTCGAGCACGCCAACGTTGTTGCCGACGTACAGCACACCGCGCTGATCCTGAACTACTGCCCAGTTCTGTGTGCCGCCATTGTAATCTTTCGGTTTAAAGTTGCTCAGCAGCGGGGTGCCGTACTGTTGGGCTGCGATCGTCTGACAGCTGAGCAGTGTCAGCAGAACACAATAGCGCCAATATGACTGAATAATTGTTATCACTATGCTCACCCCTTGTTTGCACAGCTGTAATGAGCGTTTCACCCGTTTGATTCCGTTCGGGTGAGTGTGTTATTTGCGCAGAACTTTATCCAGATAGCCCATCGCAAAGGCTGATAAAACGAAGGTTATATGGATCAATAAATACCACTTTATCTTGTCGTTGGCGATACTTTCAGTATTCATAAATACCTTGAGCAGGTGAATTGACGAGATAGCGACAATAGAGGCTGCGACTTTGTTTTTCAGTGAGCCCGAATCCAGCTTGCCTAACCAGCTCAGTTTGTCGTCATTACCTTCTAAATCAAGGCGGGATACGAAGTTCTCATAACCGGAAAACATCACCATCACGATAAGGCCGCCCACTAATGCAATATCTATCAGCGAAAGGACAACTAAAATCAGTTCAACTTCTTTCATGCTGAAAATAATAGGCAGGATATGAAATATTTCCTGAAAGAATTTTATACCCAGTGCAATCAGCGCCAGGCTAAGACCAAGGTAAATGGGCGCCATAATCCAGCGCGAGGAATACATCAGTTTTTCCAGAAAATTTTCCATAACAGCACCTGTTTTGTCCGGTCGCTGTATTATGCGGCCATCGCCTCAGAGATCAAGCACCGGCCAAGGTTTTTCTTGTATCAGCATGCGTGCGGTTACCGCAAATTCCGGCGTTTTACCGCAACCACTACTGACAGTAAGGCAGAATATGTTAGCGTCTGCGCCAGATGAATGAGCGATACCTTGTTATGAAGAAAATACTAAGTTGCACCCTGCTGGCTATGTCTCTTTGCTGGGTAAACGCCCGGGCAGAAGAAGGCTTTTGGCTGCAGCGTCAGCTTGAACAAGGCAGTGATGCACTGCGTGGTTTTTCTTTTGTTAAAAGTGATGCACCTCACGGCTTGCCCTTGCCGCATATACAACGGGTCAGTGGCAAGCTGAATAATTGCAGCACGGCTTTCGTTTCCGCAACAGGCTTATTAATAACCAGTTATCATTGTGTGGCACCTTACCTTGCAGCTTCAGATGGCAAAGAGTTTGTCGCACAAAGTCATGACACAGAGTTGCCGATTACCGATCTTGAATTGTTGCTACCACAGCAGACACAAGATGTCACCGTCACCATCAACCGCGAGCTGAGTGCTGAGGCTACACCACTGCTGCGCAGCGCTAAACTGCAACAGCTGAAAACAGGCATGGAAAGCGACTGTGAACAGCAAAGTGGTTATCGCTGCGAGTTAGTGTCACTGCATCACGGGCTGGAGTTTTATCTGATCCGTTACAAAGTATTGCGCGATCTGCGCCTGGTATACCGGCCGGCCTCTGCAGACGAAGTACCAGAACGCAGTTGGCCGAGATACAGCCATGACTATGTATTATTAAGGGCATATGTTGCAGGTGCACAAACCAGCGGCGTTTATGCCAGCACTAACATCCCTTATCAGTCTGAATTTGCCCGACTGTCGCGCCAGGGCGTAACCGAAAATGAACTGGTGATATCTCCGGGCTTCTCACCTGCCAGCCAGCGTTATGCCACTGAAGCTGAAATACGCTTTAATTTTGAATTACTATACCCGCGTTCGGTGGTCTATCTGGAGCAGGCCGTCAGCGTTATTGAGCAACTTGCAGTACCAGGCAGTCTGCGTTCTGAACAATATGCGCCGACGCTGACTGAATTAAAACAGGCGGCTGATAAGGTAAAGGCTTTACTGGCGCATTATCAACGCAGTTCTCTTTTGCCATTGAAACAGCAGCGGCGCAATGCGGTACTGGAGTGGATAAACAACAGTCCGGTAATACAACAGCTGTACGGGCCGCTGTTAGACCGATTGCAGCAGGTACTGGAACGCCAGCAGGCGGCAGCACAGCGCGACCTGGTGCTGGGTTTCCTGAAGTATGCTCAGTTACCGGCCTTAGCGAATCAACTGTATAAGCTTGCGCTGCAGCCGGATAAGCTTAAAACCGAACAGTTGCGTAAGCAGCTATCAGAGCTGGATGTTCATTTTGATGCCCGGGTAGACATGGAGCTGGCCTTACATTTTCTCAGTCAGTATTCTCAGTTGCCTGAGGCGCAGCGGCTGACGGCATTGGATCAGTATTTTGCCCTAAGTGACGGTTTTAACCGCGAGATTGTGAAGCACAAGTTGTCTGCTATGTATCGTGGTACCACCCTGACTGAGCCTGCAAAACGCCTGAGCTGGCTCGAACGCAGTGCCGAGCAGTTTCAGCAGAGCAGTGACCCGCTGATAAGTTTTGCTGTGGCAATGCACGACACTGTGCTGCAGCTGGCGAAACAGCGCAATGAGTTACAAGTTGAGCTGAACAGTGTGCGCTCTGCCGTAATGGAAGTGCTGCTGGCATTCAATGACGCCAGAGGCAAAGCTACTTACGCCGAGGCAAACGGTGCGCTGCGATTCAGTGTTGGGCGAGTCAGTGGTTATAGTCCAATGGACGCGGTATGGTATCAACCTTTTAGCAGCCTGAAGAATTCTCTGAAGCAACAGCCGGGAATTGATAACGCTGATACCGTTGCCCGGATACCTGATATTGCAGTTAATTTTTTAAGCAGCATAGACAGCAGCAGTGATTACGGTGCTGCGCCTACCTTTAATGCTAAAGGCGAACTTGTCGGCATTATGTTTGCCGGTGTGCAGGAAAATCTGCTGGCAGACTGGCACTACGACAATGCTCTGAGCCGCTCAGTGCATGTCGACAGCCGGTTTATTATTTGGCAACTGCAGCAAACGGAATCAGCTAAAGCCTTGCTGGCCGAATTGTTGCCCGGGCATTAATCCGGGCAACTGTTGCTCTGATCCGTATTCAACGCTCTTCATTTAACCTGATTTCCAGTATTATTAGCCTCTGTATCGTTTAGCAGACAATGCTTCTGACTTGTGGAGAGGATGTGGACAAGCAGTTTCGGGTAAAATTAATTGTGCGTCGGGCGCCGGTATTGGCATCAATAAACTGGCTTAAACAGGCCTGGGCTATTTTTGTAAAGGCGCCGCTGAACTGGGTGCTGATGTTCATTATATTGGGTGCCATAGCCTTACTGGGACAGATCCATCCGTTCACCGCCGTTATTGGCATTTTGCTTAATCCGTTTCTCACTGCCGGGGTGTATAAAAGCGTCGTTGCTGTACAAAGTCAGCAGACGATGCAATTTACAGGGTTATTTTCGCCGTTAAAGGAAACCGGTTGCCGTGCCGTGTTTATCCGTCTTGCCGGTCTGAATATGCTGGCATCCATTCCGCTCAGTAGCCTGGCGGTGGTGTTGATGCAGCAACAACAGGACAACAACCTGCAAATGCCGCTGGTATTACTGTTCGTTACGGGCTTTGTGCTGGTGTGGATGATATTTGCTTATGCTGTTGCTATTGCCTACTTCCTCAAAGAGCGGCGCTTGCTGGCTATTATGCAGGCAAGCTTCGTGGCGTGCTGGCGTAATATTATCCCGTTAATGGTTTTCCTTCTCTTGAGTCTGGTACTGATAATGCTTACCATGCCTACGTACTTTATCGGGCTGCTTGTCGTTGTGCCGGTGCTGAATATCGCATTCTTTTTATCCTTCAATGAATTTTTTGCGTTACAGGTCAAAGCTACTGACGACGCCGTGTTGGAAGTATAATTTTGGCAGAAGTCGCTGACCTTAAACGTATGGCGCTGAACTGGTTAAGCCGGCGCGATTACAGTGAAAATCAGCTAAGCCAGCGGCTGAGCCGTCAGGGCGGAGAACCAGCTGATATTGCGCTGGTCATTGCCTGGTGTAAGCGCGAAAACTATCTGGACCAGAGCCGTTTTCTGCAGATGTTGGTGCGCAGTCGGGCTGGTAAAGGTTATGGTCTGAATTACATTGTGCAGGAATGCCGGCAACAGCAGATAACCAAAGAGCAGGTGTTACAATGTGCCGCCGAGCTTGGTATAGACTGGTTTGCCATGGCCAGCCAACAGTACCTGAAAAAGTACGGACAGAGTGAAGTAACTGATTATAAAGAAAAGCTAAAACGCATGGCGTATATGCAGCGCCGTGGTTTTAGCAATGAACAGATTCAAATAGCGATGAATCAAACAGAGTAAAACCGAAGCGGACAGGATTTTTTCATGACAATGACATCGGCCAGTATCAGGCGCGCCTTTTTAGACTTTTTTGCCGGCAAACAGCACCAAATTGTACCCAGCAGTTCGCTGATCCCGGGTAACGATGCCACGTTATTATTTACCAATGCCGGTATGGTGCAGTTCAAAGACGTTTTTCTTGGTCAGGATTTACGCAGCTATAACCGTGCTGTATCGGCTCAGCGCTGTGTGCGGGCTGGCGGTAAACATAACGATCTGGAAAATGTTGGTTATACCGCGCGCCATCATACGTTCTTTGAAATGCTGGGTAATTTCAGTTTTGGTGACTATTTCAAACGTGACGCTATCGCCTATGCCTGGGAGTTTCTGACTGTTGTCGTGAAGCTGCCAAAAGAAAAGCTGTGGGTGACCGTATATGAAACCGATGATGAAGCTTACGATATCTGGTTAAAAGAAGTTGGTGTACCGGCTGAGCGCATTATCCGCATTGGTGATAACAAAGGCGCGCCTTATGCGTCGGATAATTTCTGGGCTATGGGTGATACCGGACCGTGCGGTCCGTGTACGGAGATTTTCTATGATCACGGCGAGCATATCTGGGGCGGCCCGCCGGGCTCAGCGGAAGAAGACGGTGACCGCTATATCGAGATCTGGAATATTGTCTTTATGCAGTTTAACCGCCACAGCGATGGCCGGATGGAACCACTACCCAAGCCAAGTGTAGACACGGGGATGGGGCTGGAGCGGATCGCTGCTATTTTGCAGCATGTGCACAGTAACTATGAAATTGATACCTTTGTTGCACTGATCAAAGCTGCTGCGGAAGCAACTGGTGCCAGTGATCTGACCGATAAATCGCTGCGTGTGGTTGCCGATCATATCCGCAGCTGTGCTTTCCTTATCGTTGATGGCGTACAGCCATCAAACGAAGGTCGTGGCTATGTGCTGCGCCGTATCGTGCGCCGCGCTGTGCGTCATGGTAACAAGTTAGGCGCTAAAGGCGCGTTTTTCTATAAGCTGGTTGCTGCATTGGTTGCGCAGATGGCAGACGCTTACCCTGAGTTGGCAGAAAAGCAGGCTGTGGTAGAAAAAATTCTGAAGCTGGAAGAAGAGCAGTTCGGCAAAACGCTGGAGCGCGGATTAGCGATTTTAGAAGAAGCACTGGCCGGTTTAGATAGCACTGAGTTGCCAGGTGAGCTGGTATTCAAGTTATATGATACATACGGTTTCCCGGTTGACCTGACAAATGATGTGGCGCGTGAGCGTAATCTGACAATTGACCAGGCCGGCTTTGATGCTGCCATGGCAGAGCAGCGTAAGCGGGCACAACAGGCGTCAAACTTTGGTGCAGATTACAACGCAGCAGTGACTTCCAGTCAGCAGACAACGTTTACCGGTTATGAGCATGAATTTGGTAATGCTCAGGTAGTTGAAATCCTGTTTGAAGGCAAGGCTGTACCAGCGATACAGGATGGTCAGCAGGCTATGCTGGTGCTGGATGCAACACCTTTCTATGCAGAATCAGGCGGTCAGATGGGCGACAGCGGCACGCTGACCCTCGCCAGTGGCGCTGTGTTTACAGTGCAGGACACTGTTAAACTGGGCAAAGCTTTTGCACACAAAGGTAGTATTACAGGTAGCGTAAAAGTTGGCGACAAAGTGAATGCGCAAATTGACAGCGCCCGCCGTGCAGCCATCAAACAGAACCATTCTGCCACCCATTTGCTGCATGCTGCCCTGCGTAAAGTCTTGGGCGAGCATGTTACCCAAAAGGGCTCTCTGGTGGGGCCAGAACGCTTACGTTTTGACTTTAGCCATTTCGAGGCGGTAAAGCCGGAAGAACTGCGCCTTATTGAACGAATGGTTAATGAACAAATTCAGCACAACAATGCACTGCAAACCCGGTTAATGCCGATTGAGCAGGCGAAAGCCGCCGGTGCGATGGCACTGTTTGGTGAAAAGTACGACGACGAAGTGCGCGTACTGAGCATGGGCGAGTTTTCCATTGAGCTATGTGGCGGAACACATGTAAGCCGCACCGGTGATATTGGCTTGTTTAAGATTGTTTCTGAAGGTGGTATT
>NZ_DATCSY010000046.1:0-5325 GCF_036568245.1 Rheinheimera sp.
TAGATTCTATGCTGGAGCGCGCGGCAAATACGCAGGACCGCGAATTTGAAACCCTGGTCACAGTGTCGTTAAAAGTATTTGAACCGGTGCTGGTCGCGGTGATGGCGGGTATGGTGTTATTTATTGTGATGGCGATTTTGCAGCCCATCTTAGCGTTAAACAATATGGTAGGTGGTGGATAAGTATGAAAAGGCAACAGAACAACAAGCAGCGCGGTTTTACCTTGCTGGAAGTGATGGTAGTTATCGTCATTCTGGGCATTATTGCCAGTATGGTAGTGCCTAACCTGATTGGTAATCAGGAACAGGCAGCGCGGCAAAAAGCGGTGGTGGATATTCAGCAGCTGGAAAGCGCGCTGGATATGTACCGCTTACGCAACGGCTTTTATCCGACAACAGAGCAAGGCATGCAGGCACTGGTTACCGCGCCAACATCACAACCGGTGCCACGGGCTTTTCCGGACGGTGGCTTTATCCGGCGCTTACCGAAAGACCCATGGGATGAAGATTATATCCTGATAAGCCCGGGCCAGGTGGGCCGGATTGATATCCTGACCAAGGGGCCAGACCGCACTGCCGGCACAGATGACGACATCGGTAACTGGAATCTGGACGCTAACGAGGCGCAGAGCAACTAATGCTGACGTTGCCGGCAATACCTTATCGGCGCAACGGTTTTACCCTGGTAGAGGTAATGCTGGTGATGTTGCTGATTGGCTTGCTGGCAACGATGGTGGTGATGAATTTCAGTGGTGAATCGCGGGAAGAGCGGTTGGAAAAAGAAGCCGAGCGGTTTCAGCAGATTTTTCAGTTTGTCGCAGAAACTGCCATGCTAAAGCAGCAGGAATGGGGCTTGTACATTTTGCCTGATCGCTACGGCTTTCTTTACTACAACAATGATGACGGCAAATGGGCTGCTGCAGAAGAGCCCGCCGGTGTCGCTCAGCACCGGTTACCGGACAATATTGCACTGCAGTTGGAGCTGGAAGGGCTGCCGGGTGAGGAAACTAACCTGCTGAGCAAGCTTGAGTGGCAGTTAGATGAAGACGAACAGACAGAAGAGGACAGTAAAATACCGGTATTGCCACAGGTGTTTATTTTGTCATCAGGTGAAATCAGCCCGTTTCAGCTGCTGCTGACTGAAAATTCCGATCTGACGCTGCTATACAGCGCTGTGTCTACCGATTTTGCCATTCCGCTAACCCGCAGTGCGGTATCGACGGAGCGACCATGAAGCGTAATGGCTTTACGTTGCTGGAGCTGCTGGTGGCGATGGCGATTTTCGCCACTGCGGGACTGGCGATTATGCAGTCCAGTTCGGCGCATATCCGCAATCTCAGCCAGTTAGATGATTTAACCATTGCCAGTTATATCGCCGACAATCAGATGCAACTGGCGATGCTCGATAAAGAATGGCCCGGTAAAGAAAAAAGCCAGGGCGAAGTAAAAATGGCAAACCGTGACTGGCTGTGGCAGCAGCAGGTGAGCAAACTGGCCGATGAGGATCTGCGCCTGGTGCAAATCAGTGTCAGTTTGGCCGAGTCACCAGAGCAGGTGCTGTACCAGTTGCAAAGTTACCGGGGGAAGCCCGGTGGTTAAGCGCAGCGCAGGCTTTACTTTTATTGAAATGCTGCTGGCCGCGGCTATTTTTGCCCTGGTTGGCCTGGCGTCAGTCGCGATTTTAAGCAGTGTGACGCAAAGCGATGAGTTATCGCAGCAAGAAAGCGAACGGTTAGTGCAGCTGCAGCGCACCATGCTGATGCTGGAACGTGATTTTATGCAGATCAGCGTGCGGCATGTGCGGCTTGACGGTGAGGCGCCGGCGAAATATCGCCTGTTTGGCGAGAAGTTCTTGCTGGAAAGCGAAGACCACGGTGTCAGCTTTGTGCGCCAGGGCTGGCGCAACCCGGGCATGGTATTGCCGCGCAGTGAGATCCAGGCGGTTGCTTACCGTTTACAGGACGGCACCTTACAACGCTTGTTTACGCTGTATCCGGACGCGGTCACCGGCACCGAACCCAAGGTGCAACAATTGCAAGCTGGCTTAAGCGGGTTCGAGGTTCACTATTTACAGGGCGAGGAATGGCTGGAGCGCTGGCAGGATGCTAATTTTCCACAGGCAGTGCGCATTACCTTAGTGGATGAAGCCTTGGGCAACCTCGAGCGGATTTTTATGTTGCCGGATGCTGTAGTGACGCAGGAGGCGCGAGAATGACAGCTGTTCGCCACCAGCAAGGTGTGGCTCTGGTTGCAGTGCTGATGATTATTGCCATTGTGGTGGTGATCGCAGTGAATATGACAGTCCGGCTGCAGTTGCAACTGCAACGTCAGCAAAACGTACAGCAACAGCAGCAGGCATTCTGGTATGCGATGGGTGCCGAGCAGTTTGCGAAAGTATTGCTCAGCCGCACACTGGCGGGTGAGGAAAGTGTCAACTTAGGTCAGGACTGGGCGCTGCAGGGGGCAACGTTCCCGGTTGAAAACGGCACCATAGCCGGTGATATTATCGACCTGCACAGTTGTTTTAATATTAATGCGCTGCAAAATGTCAGCGCACAAAACGGCAATCGCAACGAGCAAAGCCCGGCCCAAAAAGCTTTTTTACGGCTGCTGGAGCTAAAAGGCAGTGAACTGTCGATGCCGGCAGAATATCTGGTCGCCCGGCTTGGTGACTGGTTAGATGAAGACAGCCTGTTAAGTACAGCGGGCAGCGCTGAAGACGATGATTACGCCTCGTTGCAGTTCCCTTACTATGCCGCTAATGGTCTGATGGCCAGTGTATCGGAGCTGAGGGTGATTCTGGATCTGACACCAGCGGATTATCAGTTGCTGGCGCCTTATGTGTGCGTGATACCAGAAAACAGTGGCTTGGTACTGAACGTTAACACGCTGACTGAGGATACAGCAGTGTTGCTGGCGGCGCTGATTCCTGAGCTGACAGAGCAAGGCGCGGCAGATGTGATTGCCGGCCGGCCCGAGGAAGGGTTTGCCACTATTGAAGAGGTGTTTGGCAGCGAAGCGCTGGCAGGTATCACTGTGCCTGATGAGGTAAAAACAATGCTCAGCGTTAAGTCTGACAGTTTCCAGCTTACGGCAACAGCCGCCTATCTGGAGAGCGGGTTCATATTAACGTCGGTACTAAAATTAGATGAAAATAATCAGGTCAAAGTATTGGCCCGGCGATTTGGAGGCCAGGGGTGAGTGAACAGTTGGTGATCCGGCTAGGTAGCCGGGCAGAGCAAAGCGTCAGCTGGCTGGTGTGGGCCAGCCACAGCCAGGAAGTGATTGCCAGCGGTGAAATTGCCGGTGCAGATCAATTGCCTGAGCTGGCTGTCCGCCTTGGCGGGCGGCCGGTAGTGGCGTTAGTGCCAGCGTCGGACGTGGTATTAAAGCAGGTAAATTTACCGGCAAAGCCAAACCGGCAACTGTTGCAGGCGCTGCCTTATATGCTCGAAGAAGAGCAGGCAGAAGATATCGAAAAGCTGTTTCTGGCGCTGGGGGCGACAGAACAGCACGATGGTCAGTACAGCCAGCAGGTGGCTGTGTGTCAGCATCAACGCATGCAGCAATGGTTAAGTTGGCTGCAGGAAGCTGGTTTTAGCGTCAGCCGTATGCTACCTGATGCTTTACTGCTGCCAGAGCAACAGTTGCCAGCCTGCATCCAGTTGCATGAGCAATGGTTGTTAAAACAAAGCCGTTGGCAGGTCTCAGCTATTGATGCTGCCTGGTGGGGTGATTATCTGCAGCTGGCCGCGTTGCCTATGCTTACCAGTTACAGCCCGTGGCCGCAGGAACTGATGCAAAGCCACCAGCTGGCTGAGCCTGAGCTGCCACTGGCGTTACTGGCCAGTCAACTGCAGCATAGTGATTTCAGTTTGTTGCAAGGTGACTATAAACCCAGACGTAAAGTAAACCCTCAGCTGCAGTTATGGCGTAGCAGCGCAGTGTTACTCGGCGCCTGTCTGGCGGTATATCTGTTGCAGCTGGGCTTTAGTAACTGGCAGCTGACAAGACAACATACGGCGTTACAGCAGCAAAGTCAGACGGTGTACCTGCAGGCTTTTCCGCAAGAACGTATTGTGAATCTTAACCTGCAGTTACAGCAAAAACTCTCTGCTGTCGGCGGTAATACCGATCAGAGTTTTCTGGTGTTGTTGGATAAGCTACAACAACAGCTGGCAGGTGTACCAGATATCAGTCTGGAAAATCTGCGCTTTGACGGTAAAAGGTCAGAACTACGTTTTCAGGCTATAGGCGATGGCTTTCAGAGCTTTGAGAAGCTGAAATCCGCGCTGGAACAAGCTGGCTTTGTTGTCGAGCAGGGCGCGCTTAGCAACGATGGCGGCAAGGTTCAGGGCAGTATTGCAATGCGGAGCAGGGTATGAAGCAACAATTCTTAAGCTGGTGGGCTGGTTTACAGCAGCGTGAGCAGCGGTTGCTGACATGGGCCGCTATAGTGGTGACTGTTGGCCTGTTTTACTGGCTGCTGTGGCAGCCACTACATCAGGCCAATGCGGCGCAGCAACAAAAAGTGCAGGCTGCCCAAAGGCAGCTCAGTCAGTTACAACAACTGCTGCCACAACTAAAAGCCGCTGGTAATAAAACGGCCCGCAGCGGCGGTAGCATCCAGCAGATTATCAGTAACAGTGCGCGCAGTGCAGGTGTGAACGTCAGCCGGATGCAGCCGCAGAATGAGCAGTTAACCTTGGTGCTGGAAGATACCAGCTTTGAACAACTGCTGGGCTGGTTGCACACGCTGCAGTATCAGCACGGTGTAACGCTGGTTAACCTGGATATCGCAACCGCAGATAAGCCCGGCATAGTGCGGGTACGACGTATGGTAGTGGAGTAAGCAGATCGCATGACAAAAGCAAAACTGATCATTATTGGTGTCATCAGCTATCTGTTGTTTACCCTGTTTCTGACGCCGGCCAGCTGGTGGTTTAAGCTGGTGCCGTTGCCTGCTCAGGTGCAGTTAGGGGGGATCAGCGGCACTTTATGGCAGGGCAATATTGCTGGCGTGCAATATCAGAATTTACAACTGACTGACGTACAGTGGCGAATGAATGGCTGGCAGCTATTTACCGGTAAGCTACAGTTTGCGTTGCAAAGTGGCAGCGCAAAGAACCCGCAACAGCCGTATTTCAAAGGTACCGCCAGCTATGGTTTTAACGGGGCCGCATTAACTGACGGTCTGGTAAAATTGCCGGTAGCACAGTTGATACCGATGCTGCCCTTACCGCTGCCGGTGCAGGCTAGTGGTGAGCTGGTGCTGGATATTCCATCTTTTCAGCAAGGGCAACCACGCTGTAAGCTGTTAAGCGGC
>NZ_DATCSY010000047.1:0-10552 GCF_036568245.1 Rheinheimera sp.
ACGCCAGTCGCAAAAGGCCTGTTATGCAACAGCGCCCGGGCAACAGTAATCAGCTTAGCTTTGACTGGTAACTATTGCCGTTGACCGTTGAGTACAGCAGGAGCTTGCTGCTCCAGCCATTGCACAGTATGCCAGATAGCCTGCATTGCCATCGCCAGAAAGTCTGGCTCTATTCTCTGCCAGGTATCTTCAGGAGTATGGTAATCAGCATGCTCATGCCCACCGAAAAATAAGTATGGAATGCCGGCACGGTGAAAAGGGCCATGGTCGCTGGCTTCTAGCCAGTTATAGCGCATATTGCTACGGACATTCCGTGGCGGCCCCCTGTGCGGTAAAAACTGCAATTTACTGAACTCAGCATGCAGCTGCGACATTAATGCCGGATAGCGCCTTGCACCTGTCAGATAAAGCCTGCCGCGCTTACCTGCACGGCCAATCATATCAAGGTTCAGGTTTAATACGATATGGCTCAGCGCCACCGGCGGGTTGGCAACAAAAGCTTTGCTGCCGTAAAGACCATTTTCTTCAGCATCTGTTGCCAGGAAAATATAGGAATAAGCCGGGCACACTTCTGACAATCTGGCAGCAAGTTCAAGCAGCGCTGCAACCCCGGACGCATTATCATCAGCGCCATAGAATATGCTGCGCCCTGTTTGCCCAAGATGATCATAATGCGCGCTGACAACAATATATTGCTGTGGATAAAGGCACCCTTGCCGGTAAGCCAGCATATTCACGCCGGTTTTCTCCTGCCAGCCTGCATATAAAAAAGTTTGCTGGTAACCTCCGTCAAACGAAGCAAGCCCTAAAGACTGATAGCGCTCACCGATAAAACGCCGGGCCAGTTCCGCACCGGCAGAGCCCGTTTCCCGGCCCTGCATATCAGCACTGCTCAGTTGCCGGATATCTTCCAACAATTGAGCAGAGACACTATGTACAACCAATAACAGTACACAGCAGAACTGTCGTGCCACCTTAATGCCTGCTTTGATATAACTTCAGCGCCTGCAACTTAGCATCATAACGCTGGCGAGTACTCTCTGTCGGCGCCAGCGCTGCAGCGGCAGCAAGTACTTCACCAGCCTTGTCAAACTGTTGGTTACGATAAAGCGCAGCAGCCAGCTCTAATTGCAGCTGATGGACATACGGTGCCTGCTCTGCAGCTTTGGAGAAATAGGACACTGCGTCCTCGTAACGCTGCTTGCTGGTAGCTGTTTGCCCAAGTAAAAACCAGAGATAAGGGTCGTACTCTTCCAGTTCAAGCAGTGATTGCAGCATCGCTTCCGCCTGTTCCGCTTCGCCAGCACCGAACTTCAACATAGCGTAATTACCAATCAAAGTTGCTTTATTTGCCGCTACGTCAAGTCCATATTGGTAAAACTGCTCAGCCAACTCTGGTCGCTGTAAACGTCGGTGCACAACTGCAACCAGATTAATAACGCTGCTGTAGTGTGAATCATATTCGAGCGCTTCTTTTAGCAGCGCCAGTGATTGACTATATTTCGTCGCTACAGCCGCGTCAGCCGCCAAATTGCGATAAAACATGGCAATGAACGTTTTCTCTGAAATACGCGGCCCGGTTAAATCACCTGAAGACGGCAAATAATCCACGACCACTCTGGGCTTGCCAAAGTAAATAACGCCTTTTTCAGGAACAAAATCTGGATCGTACAAAAAAGTACGGACATGATCGGACGACAGCATATAGTCATTTTTCATACTATAAACAGGCGCTGAAATAATGGTCTGAAACTCAATAGGTATTCCTGCGATATCAGCCAGTGCTTTCGTCAGCACGGCCAGTGAAATACAATTACCGCTTTTGTTGGCGTAAGCCTCTCGCGCAGTATAATTCTGCCCAAGATAGTTGAATCCGGCAGTGTGCTGTTCCAGAAAGCTGTATAGCCGCTTATGGCGTGGCATATCCTGCAATTGCGCCGAATTAAAGTACTGTAGAAATTCGGCCTGTTGCTCTGGCGTCAGACTAAAAATATCGTCCAGAGACGGCACCTCTGCCACCGCTTTAGCCATTGCAGCGGAATAAGGTACAGTTACCTCAACAGGCGCAGGCGCCGAAGGCTTCACTGTGCAGGCAGTAAGCACCGATGCGACGCTTACTGCCATGAGCAAAGCGCGTAGAATAATCACCATCTTAAAACTTTTGGTTAATCAACTATTAACCTGTTATATCGCATCTTCATCTTCTTCGCCAGTACGAATGCGGATCACCCTTTCGACGTCAAACACAAAAATCTTACCGTCACCGATACGGCCGGTCTGTGCCGTCTTGATAATGGCTTCAATACAACGCTCAGCCTGTTCATCAGTGACTACAATTTCCAGCTTCACCTTCGGTAGAAAGTCCACCATGTACTCGGCGCCACGATACAATTCAGTGTGACCTTTTTGCCGGCCAAATCCTTTTACTTCAGTCACCGTCATACCGGTGATATTAATATCAGCAAGCGCTTCACGCACGTCGTCAAGCTTAAAAGGTTTAATGATGGCTTCAATTTTTTTCATTGTAATATCCGTCTGTTATGCGCCACAGTAACCAGCAGTATAATACAAGGCTCACCAGTGTTCAGCTGTTAATCATCAACAATGACTTGATCTGACACGGGGATAGCACGGTAAGATAGACAGATATTTTCAGCAGAGGCCAGAACAGGATGAATGCAGCTCAGATTATTGCCGAAATGCGGGTATTACCGCAGATAGACCCGCAGTTCGAAATTCGCCGCCGTATCGACTTTATTAAACAGCGGCTAACCGCTTCGGGTATGAAAACGCTCGTACTCGGCATCAGCGGCGGTATTGACTCGACAACCTGCGGCCGTTTGGCGCAACTGGCCGTGGAAGAATTAAACCAAGCTTCTGAGGGATATCAGTTTATTGCGGTGCGCTTACCTTATGCTACGCAAAAAGATGAAGCCGAAGCGCAGCAGGCAGTCGATTTTATAAGGCCGTCTAAAGCCCTGTCTGTCAATGTTCAACCGGGCGCAGATGCGATTCATCAGGCAACCTGGAGCGCGATGGCTGCGCAGGGGTTGGCCACTGCGTCTGATGCCCAGGCTGACTTTGCCAAAGGCAATGTTAAAGCCCGTACCCGAATGGTCATTCAGTACCATATTGCCGCATTAACCGGTGGGTTGGTATTGGGGACGGACCACTCGGCAGAAAATATCACCGGCTTTTTTACAAAATGGGGTGACGGTGCCTGCGACTTGGCACCATTGTTTGGGTTGAGTAAACGCCAGGTTCGCTTAGTTGGCAAAACCCTTGGAGCCCCTGAAATCTTGGTAGGAAAAACCCCGACAGCCGACTTAGAGTGCATGGCGCCACAGAAAGCCGATGAAGCTGCGCTTGGTTTGACTTACGAGCAAATAGACGATTTTCTCGAGGGTAAACAGGTAGAAACCGATGTTAGCGATAAATTGATCGGTATTTACCTGAAAACCCAACATAAACGGCAAGCTATCCCCACCATTTATGATTAATTAGGTTTAAAATTTTTTACATTTAATTAAAATAAACTATGCTTTTTGTCGGAGCCATTCTGCAGGAAGCATAGTATGCAATCGACATCATCACGGGGTTTCAGCCTACCAGAATTAATGGTAACACTGGCCATACTGGTTGTTTTTGCCAGCAGCGCAGTGCCCGCTATGTCTGCTTTTATTGACCAGCAACGTGCCAGTGCTTATGTCCGCCAGTTCAGTCAACATTTGGCTTATGCCCGCGTCGCCGCAACAAGCAGCAACTTACCGGTAAGGGTTTGCCCAATGACAGGCAATGACTGCGCGGAACAATGGCACAACCTGCCGGTGCAGCTGACATTGCAGTATCCTGACAACAGCATCAAGTTATTAAAAGAATTGCCTTCGGTTAGTACTACACACAAACTCATTTTCAATCGCGATGCCATTACATTTCGCCGCGATGGCAGCCTGAATGGTTTTGAGAACGGTACTTTCATCTATTGTGGAAAAGAAGGTGCAGGCTGGCATTACACCCTTACGGTAAATCAGGCTGGACGAAACAGATTAAATAAAATTACCTCACCCTGTCCTGAATGACTATTCCCAGCAGTGCAGACTTTGCGTCTGACCGGGATTTCGCTGTCCGGCATGGTTTAACGCGAACAGCAAACACTCTGAATCAGCACGCTGTGAACCTTGCGCCTGCGCTACCAACAGATACCCTTGACTACCATCAGTCAATGTCAGTTCGAACCGATACCTCGCCACGGCTTCATTTAAGCCAAGTGACTGCAGATCTGCAGCATAATTACCATAATCAGCCAGATACTGCTCCTGTGCATTAGCAAGCTGCAACAGCTGGGTAATGGCTTGCGAGCGATAGCTTCGCAGCACATGTTGCTGATAAGACGGATAGCAAATAGCAGCCAGGATGCCTACTATGGCGATCACAATCAGTAACTCGATCAGGCTAAAACCAGCATATTTTTTCGTAAAAGACATTTAATGTGCATCCTGCTCAGTCTGAAACGTAGCCAGTCTGAGAATACGTGGGAAGGGCTGATGATCAACAGCTGTTACACAATCAGCACAGCTGGCATCAATGGCCAACAGCTCAGTTAGCAGCGTTTGCTGTTGTGCGGCATGCTGCAGACTAAGAACCAGGCTTCCCTGCTCATTCTCAGTTAAAATCAAACTGCCACGACCCTGTTGAGTTATATCTCTGTTACGCCTGCTATAGACCAGGCCGGCATGATGAAGATGAAAAGCGTGCAACTGGCTTTGAGCATCATCGGTCAAAGAGCAGTCTGCACCAACGGCAGTAGGCTGAGCGCCGGTAAGGTACACTACGCCAGCATAAACCTCTGGTTTAGCTATGACCCGCTGATTAAGCTTTACGTACCAACCGCCACCTTGTTGAATTTGCTGCCATAGCTGCTCTGCTATGCCATAGCGTGGTTCATCAGCATCCAGCTCAGTTCGGTCAGTTAAATCAGTCACCTGCCAGGGTGTGTCCCGTTGTTCAGTATGCTTAACCGCCAGCAGAATATCGCCTTGCGCAGCAGACCCGGTAACTAACAGCATGGTTTGCCGCCGCATGGCGCCCAAACCATCAGGCGCCAAAACTTGCACCAGCTGCAAAGGTTGGCGGAACACCGCCTCTGTCTCGCTGAAATCAGCCAGCAGCACTGGCTCAGAAAAACCACTGCGGTTCAATCTGACAAACCATAGTAATCCACTTACATCGACGACATAGATTGCATCCGTAATCCCGTCGTAATCCAGGTCTAACAGCACTGGCTGCGCTTTTATACTGCTGATTTGACCAGAAAAAGTTGGCCACTCTGATATCTGCCCAAGTAATGCAAAGCTTTCGGCACTGTGCATTTTTAACACACCATCTGCATCAGGTACCTGTAGCTGGACGTTGTTACTCAGCAACACTTGCCGGGTACTTTGCGCGTCAGCCAATGAGGGCAACGTAGCCGCGACCGGCCCAGGTTCGTTTAAGTCACAGCCAATACTGATACCCGGCAACAACAGGGTGATAACCGCAATCAATCTGGACAGTGTCATATTAATTATCCTGCACGGCCAAATGCTGTTTCAGCATAATACTGCTGTAACCCGCGTAAAATTGACGATTGTCAGAATACGTATCAGTACTGAGATAAAACACTTCACAGCGCAAAGCGCCGGCAGACCAACCCGCATACTGAGCCGGGCAGTCCGCCATAACCTCTGTAGGCACAGCGTTATCATCAGCCAGCGCAGTAGCCTGAGTGAAGTGTTGCTGTAATGCTTGCTGAGAGACCTGTAGTTGTTGCTGCCCCGCCAAAGCCGCTTTATGACTGAGCTGGCTGATCAGCAAACTGGCCGTTACCAGTAATGTCATGACAAGTAAAAACACCAGTGCCAGTATCAGCACCATACCCTTCGTCTGCGTCATATTGTGCTCCTACAACGCTGCATTATTAAAATAAACACTGCTACTGATAAGTAGTCGCCGGTAATGGTCGCCAGGCGCCACAAACTGCTCAATCCCCATATCATAGCGCTGCTGATTGACATAGTGCTGATCGGGTTCACGGGCACGCAGCAGCACATGATACTTAAGGCTTACAATTCTGGCAGAGCGCTGCGGCCATAACTCCGCCGGCATCTGTCTGGTTGCAAGATTAAAATTCAGCTTGCCATCAAAATCGCTATCAATGCCAAATTCAAAGTGCATGCGCTCAACACCATCCAGCACTGAATCGGTACTGATTACCGCATTTCCGGCTTGGTTTCTTGTCAACCTTTTACGCATTAGAACCGGTATAGTTGCACCATCGATCCGTTGTTGCTGCAAGTAGAACACTAGGTGTTGGTACGGGAAATACCCGTAGCGCTCGTTTAACATGGCGCTGCTACCATCAACAAACCTGCTGTGCTGCCAGTCTGTTTCCAGATAAAACCTGTTCTGCCGCATACCGTCCAGAGCCGTTTTCAACCCAACAAGCCGCTTTACCTGCAACAACTCTGTTTGTGGTATCGGGTTGGAAATACAGTTCAATTGCCGCCCAACGCCGGTTGTCTGTGCGTACAAGGTTACAAAATCCTGCGCGGGCTGAGGAAAGCTGCCACTGTCCAGCAGTTGCTCAACACAATCGCCGGCAGGCGCTACCGGCATAGGAAAAGCAAGCGCAGCCAAGGGATCTGAACGCCCGCCCCAAAAGCCAACATTTGCCAGTTCGTTGTGGAATAAAGTCATTACCAATTGCGCATTTTGCTGCAGCTCTGCCAGTTGGTGTGCTTGTCGGGCAGAGCGGCTCATTACACTAAACGCTGTTACTGCCATACTCATTAACAAGAGCCCTAGCAACATTGCTATCATTAGCTCGGTTAAGGTCAATCCATTCTGGCGTTTCATGTTTATTCTCCACCAGCGTGAATGACAAAAGCACTACGACCATTTGTCGCGTCACAGCCCGACACGGCAGTAGATGTTGCGCTACGTTGCTGCCAACTTACCGCAAGCTGTACAGAGCCTCCTTGTTGTTGCAGACAAAACGCCGGGTTAAACAAACTAGCGCCAGCCGATGTC
The DNA here is from genome assembly GCF_036568245.1 of Rheinheimera sp. Taxonomy (GTDB): domain Bacteria; phylum Pseudomonadota; class Gammaproteobacteria; order Enterobacterales; family Alteromonadaceae; genus Alishewanella. The sequence continues at coordinate 7,069 of NZ_DATCSY010000047.1, forward strand.
TGCAGGCTATGTGCCCAACGATTTAGTTGCGTAGCCGCAACCTGTTGGGCAGTGCATGCTTGTTCAAAATTACATGTGGGGTCAAAAGGAAGTTCAAATTGGCGGGTTATATGTGAACCAAGCAATGCAGTTAAATCAGGGTTGGCCCGAATCTCACTCAACAGGCCATGGCTTAATGCAATGGCCTGAGTACGCTGAATGGCATCCTGCAACTGGCGTAAGCTAAAAGTCTGCGCAGCTAAGACACCAAGTAAGCCAACTTTTAATATCAGTAAAGTAACCAGTACTTCGACTAAGCTGAATCCATGTTGTAACCGCATATCCGTATGCCCAAGGTTAATTTTAACCTTAAAGTTACAACATTATTTCAAATAATCAAATTTGAGCAATGAAAGAAAAATGCGTAATTTAATAACCAGATGTTTTTTAACTATAATTTTTCCTGTGTTGCTCAGAATGAGTCTGTTAGACTTACTGAACATTCAGCTAATAACAAAGGGCGGGAGTACTCGTGAATAGTTCTAAAGGTTTTACGTTATTAGAGTTGATGGTTGTTGTTGCTATTGTGGCCATTCTGGCGGGTATAGGTATTCCAGCTATGAACAGTTTTCTTGAAAACTCCAGGGCAGAAGCCAAACTTACAGAACTATCCCGAATGTTTGCGTTCGCCCGTTCGCAAGCGGCATCAACTAAATCTCCTGTAACAATTTGCCCTTTGGTAAACGATGCTTGTACATCAGATTGGAAGCGCCGGATAAGTGTTTTCAATGACCCTAATAACAACCGCAGAAGGGATTTAAATGAAGCAGAACTACGTGTTATTGAAGCATCACCAGCAACAGACCAAGTAAACTTTAACATTGCCGGCATAACGTTTCTCGCAAATGGAACGTCAAATGACAATGGTGTCCTCTCGTACTGCCCTTCTGGAAAGCCAGATAAAGCAGCCCAGCTTACGCTGTTACAGTCTGGTCGCTCGAGAGTGAGCAAAAACGGCGCGGTATGTGGCGGTTAAATAAAAAACCACTTCAATATTGAAGTGGTTTTCTCATAACAATGTCCCAATTACGTAAAAACTTAGCGCAATGTTTCTTCATCTAATTTTCTTGCTTTTGCACTTGTAAAAAGTTCGCGAACATCAACACACTCATATACCTGCAGTATCGTCAGTCGTTGATTTCTCTCAACAACAACTTGTTGATTAACGAGCAACTTCTCCAAATTGCCATGCTGATTTTTAGGTTGTCGCCGATAATCGCGTATAACCTCACGATCATCAGCAAGCTTCATATGGCACTTATAATTATATAGCTTAGATTTTATATCGACTGACTGTTGGGCATGTAGTGGCGAAACCGAAATCATAGCCAGACTCAATAATAAAATTATTTGCTTCATACTTACCTCCAGCAATCCTGTGCAGATGCTGTTTTAGCACCTGCCTGATTGATACCCATAGTGGCGCAAACATCATTTGCCTGAACACCTTGCCCTACAGCTGTCAACGTGAAAGTGCGTGCTGCAGCTGCACTTACTCTTATTTGATAGAGACCATTTTCCGTAGTAAAAACCGCGTCAGGAAACCCAAGCTCTGTTAAATCAACAGCATAGCGCCGGCTGTCAGCAAAAAATTGCTCCTGCATATTAGCGATCCGGACTAACTCATTCATACCTTCGCTACGATTACTGCGTTGCACGTACTGCGTATAACTCGGATACGCAATTGAAACCAGTATTCCGAGTATTGCAATTACAATCATTAACTCTATAAGAGTAATACCACGTTGTTTCATACTATAAAATCCTTACAAGCTCTCATCTATCACCATGTATTGACGGACTGGCCTGTTAGTGCCGCTTTCCTGTAATTCAGGTATCAAATCACAGTTTTCCCGGCAGGTTATTTCTGTCGGCGCAGGTCCCAATACTTTGATTGTTCCTGGCTCTTTCTTACAGTCATCGCCTTGGCATGGCTCTTCGCTAGTTGTAGTAATGACTACTTCCGGTGTATCAGGAATCCTTGGTATTTCGATAACACTTCGGATCAATATGCCGTAATTCAAACTAAAAGCATAAATGCGTCCGAGGCCACCACTCAGGCTACAGGTACCCTCAGTCTCTTCCATACTTGGAATATAACTGGTAAAGAAAGCAATACCAGACAGCACTACCGCTGGAGATAATGATTTCTCAGACGAGCTCAGTGGATAATACCAGCCCTTAGTTGCCGATAAATCTTTGGTCAGCTCTTCCATTTGCTCAATGGTGTCTCTGGGGCTTGTATCTTCCAGCTGATATAGGTCCGCAATAGTGATTATCTCCGGGGCATTATCTACGTTAAACAACGTACTTATCGTATTCATATCCCTTAGCATAAACAGCACATCCTCCGTACCGTCATATAAAGGGTGTGGCCGGCTACCGCTGCCAATAACAATGGCGTCGAATGGCGTATCAGTTTTAGTAGTAACAGTAGTACTTTCACCATCTATTGTCGTTGTTACTTCCTTTGTCATACGCATTTCCATGCGAGCTACCACTGGCTCATTAAAGAAACGTCTGTCTTGACCTGCTGCAGTCTCAGCCAAATCTGCAAATTTAACAACAGTCCATTTTGACTTATCGTTACCTACTAAGTCGGCACGCCAGATATAACCGCCTGTATCTGCGAAATACAGTCTGTCAGTGTAACCATCATAATCACTATCTAACGTAGAGACTGATGCTGGCACGCTATGTTCGATTCCATATTCTGAGCCAAATGACTTCACTAAAGCGCCGGTTTTAGCATCGACAATAAAGACTCCACGCCCTTCGTTATCGGGTGTTACGCTACCTGTACCGTCTTTATTGATGCTGTAACCAGCACCAAAAATAAGTACAGGATCATCGCCTTGTGTCTCTAAATAGGCCACTTTTGGTGTCGACCAACTTTGTCCCAGTTCACTGAACCCCGGGGTGTTATTGTCAATCTTCCACATTAATTTGGGTTGGTCAGGATTAGTAACATCGAGCGCATAGTATGAATGACCACCGCGGCGTAAACCAAAGAACACCCAGACATTATCGTCACTGCCAATAACACCATCGCCATTTTTATCTTTAAAGAATGACACCGGTGTGCCATCTACACCGTAAACTTTAGGGTTACCATTCTGGTTTAATCTAAGCTCCGGGATATTCCCTATCAGCTCTTGCGGCATAAAAGCCCAGCTTTCAGATACGGAGTCACCACTGTCTTTAAACATATGTAAGAAACCGGCGTTCGTACCTATAACAATTCGAATATCATCAGAACCGTACGCTAAGACCAGCGGCTTAGAATGCAGTGGATCGCCCATTAAATCTTGCCGTCTATCGGTTTTGTCACCATTACGGTTGTCATCATCAACATCAATGCCCTTTGCCCAGGCAATATGCTGTTTCTGCACTTCATCATCAACCCCAAACAGGTCATCTAATAAGTCGCCATCAAAAGCATCAG
>NZ_DATCSY010000048.1:0-6366 GCF_036568245.1 Rheinheimera sp.
GCGGCAAAGGTGACAGTCGCCTGACTGTCACCCGCTGTGGCGGTGCCTATGGTTGGCGCATCCGGTGCTGTCGAGCCATCCACCAGCACAGAGGCAGTACTGGCGACATTGTTTAATGTCAGATTCATATTATTGCCAGCAGTGTCTTTTAAGGTACCGCTGTTAGCATCAATTACACCGGCAACAGTAACACCGTTGGCATCAATATCCCCGCTTTGCACCGTGTAACGGAAGGTTAACGACGGTGACGCAGAGCCGGAAATATAGTCGGCATAACGGGTGCTGGCGCCAACCGTCAGTGCAATGCGCGGCGTGCCGCCGCTTGTGTCGACGACCACATCGCTGGCAGCAGCGATATTCACAACAAAATCCAGGTTTTGCCCCACAACATAGGTGCCGTTGGCCGGTACGCTAACGCTGGCGACAACAGGTGCGGCATTGTCCACACCTGCATTGCTGGTATCGGCAGTTGTGGTGGTATTGCCAGCATTATCGGTTGCTGTAACCGATACATTGCGTGTAGTGGCTTCTATTGCACCGGCGACGACAGTGTACGTAGCTGTCCATGTGCCCGAGCTATTGGTCGCAGCAACCGCTGCACCTCCGCCAAACTGAGAAAAATCTACTGTTACACTGCTGATGGTATCGCTATTGTTATCCCCTGCTGCAGTATTGTTCCAGGCAGTGGTTATGGTATCGCCGATAATATAGGTGCCACCAGAACCAGAGCCACCTGAAATACTGATTCGTGCATCAGTAACTATGGGAGCCTGGTTGTCGACTGTAGCATTACTGGTATCGGCGGTTGTGGTATTTCCTGCTGAATTGGTTGCAGTCACGCTGACATTGCGACTGGTGGTATCAATGGCACCCGAAGTAATGGTGTAAGTTGCGGTGTAAGTACTGCTGTTATTAGTTGCAGTCACCGCAGCACCGCCACCAAACTGGGAGAAATCAACAGTTACGCCAGTAATACCGCTGTTGTTATCGCCGCCTGCGGTGTTATTCCAGGTTGCAGTAACCGTATCACCAATTTTGTAAGCACCACCGGTGCCAGATGCACCGGAAATACTGATACGCCCATCAGTTACATTAGGCAGTGGTGCTAACGCCCCAGTAATAGAAAAGGAGCGGAACTCAAAGAAAGGTTTGGTAGCCGACCCGCTGGTTGTATCAAACACCAGCTTAAAGGCTTTTAGTTTTACCCCGGAAAAATTTGTTAGTTGCCCAGCCGCAAATGTGAAGGTTTCATCAGGAGTTCCACTTCCAGTAATAATGCTGGAGGTAATAGTGCTGTTGTCCGGCTTGATCCCAATCACCTGCACATTAGTGAATTGACCACCCAATCCAGAAGCTTCTCCCGCCACTAATCCGGTTAACTCAAAGCTACCAGTATCAACCCCATCTGCAGCGAGGTAGAAATAGGTCCCGATCGTGGATGTGTTGTAGCCAGTCTGCACATAAGCAGGGAAAGGAGATGCGTAGAAGATACTGAGGTTGGAAATTGCACTGCCACCACTGTCCTTCGCGGTAAGAATAAAGTCGGTGTGGGTCAGATTGCTGTTGTTATCTACCCAACCGGTTTGAAATGTTTTGGTTCCGTTTGAAGCCACTAACACACTGGAGAAATCCTTCAGGGATTTTTCTGAAAATGCCAGACGGGACTCAACATTGCCGCGTTTAACTTCCAGCTCCCAATCGCCATTAAGCACAGGATTACCGGTTAAATTATTCGATGCCGCCACATCCAAACCGGTTTTATTGCTGATGATCTCCAGCAACTGTTCACCCGCCGTATTTGCGGCTAATTCACATCCGTAAAACAATAAGTCGCCGCCTTCGCGTACTGCACCATGCAAAGCTGCAAAGGCGTGCACTTCCTGCTGGATAGTGTCGGCAGTAATACGCGAATTACCGAGCAAAATGGTTCCAGCTTCCGCATGAGAAACAATATGAATGGCGGCAAGGTTGTGATACCCCTTCAGCGCAGCAATCAGCTGTGGTAAGCCAGCAGAGTCAGGCGAAATCTCGACCATGGCTACACCAGGCTTAAGTCCCCGGCGTAAAACAGCCTGGTCAGCCACATTGATACCGCCATCCACCACCACCAGTTCACGCACGGCTTCGCCCGTCTGAATGTCGAGCTGCTCAGCAGCCAGATCAACCAAATCACGCGGTAACGCGGCGTCCGCCAAGTCGATGTTTCCGGGTTGAGCGGCACTCAGGTAAGAACGCTGGTAGCTCGGTGTCGGCGGAGGCCCGGCATAAATGCCCAGCGGAAATAATAAAGACGATAATCCGGTCAGTAAGGCTTGTTTCATTCTGTATGGCTTCCGGCAGAAGGAGTCGGTGTTGTTCTTTTTCCGGCGATAATATTGGCTGCTGTGCCAGCCTGGTCCTGCCAGAAATCCATTTGTTGGTATTTGACGAATAAATCGGGAGGCAGGATGCTACGCCTGCTGGTAAAGCTGACTTTCTTTTTCACGCTGTGCAGCCCCTTGACACCTAAATTCTGGTCAAACTCGTTTTCTTCATACGCCACGTTGTCAAAGTCATGTTTGAATGGCGTTTCACCGAGAAAACGATAAATAAGTTCCAGTGTGCGTTCCGGATGCAGACAGAGCAGTTCGTAATCCACCAATAACAGGCGGTCTGAAAACTCCCCGTAATAGGCTTCTTTTAAAGCAGTCCAGGCAGCACCTACTGCGCCCCCTGCAGCAATCAACGACTCACATCTGCTGTACACCGTTTGGCGGGTTGCCGGACTGAACATCCGGCTATAGTCAAATGGGTTCTTGCGATAAATTGTCTCAAAACTGTCCATAATCCAGGCTGGATTGCGCACACAACAGATCACTTTAAAATCATCAACCAGCTCCACCAGTTGGTGCATTCTGGCTGTCCAGTTCCGGTTGGTATCAAAGATCAGTGCTTTGTCATTGTGTTGATAATAGGCGTCAAACACGGCGCTACAGATTGCTTTGCGTTTTGCGTCATCAAAAAAACTATAAGACTCGCTGGCGGCGCCCATTTGTTCAAGTAAACCATTAATAAGCCCGGCTACCGGGCTACTCATGGCAGCATGAAAACGGGGGTTTTGCCTGAGGATCCCAGCCAGCAGCGTAGAACCTGAGCGGGGTAAGCCAGAGATAAAGTGCACGCGTTTAGACATCAGAAAGCTTTTTGTTGTAATTTTGGGCAATTGTCTGTGATAAGTGCTGATGCTGCAAGCAGTATATTCAGCCGGCGTTCACTTCTCTGGTGGGCAGTGCTCTTTTGCTAAAATGTTTAACTTCGCAATATCAGCACGGTGCCTGCAACCGTAAGCAAGGCTCCTAACCATGCGCCCCAGGCGGGGCTGCGTTTGTATACCAGCCACAGTAGCGGTAGCACCACTACCGGGCTGACAGAGGATAAAATGGCTACCATGCCGGCATCACCAAAGCGCAGTGCGTATAGCAGCAAGGTCATGCCCAGTACCATCGACAGCGAGGCATTTGCCAGCACCAGTAAAAACACTTTCTTTGTCATTGGCAGGTAAGCACGGGCCACTTTTAGCCCCAGCATAAAAATCAGCTGGTGCAATACAAAGGCCGTTGTCATACGCACGGCGCTGGCGGCTACGGCGTCGATATCGGTCTCCATTACCGGTTTTAGCATTAAGGTAGCAACTGCCTGACACAAGGCTGACAGCAGCCCCAGCGCGATACCGCTTTTCAGCTGGCTGTGGTTGGCTTCCCACGCATGCTGCTCTGCTTTGCGTTTACCAAACAAAATCGCCACCATTACGCCGCTTACCAGCAGGCTGCTGCCGACTAAGGTCCAGCCCCATTGGGTTTCGCCTAAAAACAGATATGCCAGAATGACTGAAAACAGCGAATGGGTAGCAAACAGCACACCGGCACGGCGTGGGCCCAGCCGGTTCATCGAGGCAAATAGTGCGGTATCGCCGATAAAGATGCCTATAAAGCCGGACAGCACCAGCACCGACGTGCTGCTGAGGGTCAGGCTGGCCCAGCCGCCCGTGCTAAAGGCTATACACCATAGCAGGCTGCCGGCACACAGCATACGCCAGCGGGTAAAGTAAAACGCGCCTAAATGGGTAGAGGCCTGAGCCGACATTAAACTGCCCAGCGCCCAACAACAGGCTGCGGCAAGTGCAAGATACTCGTAAGACACAGAATATGCGCCAACAGAAAAGGTGGCGCATTATAACGGCTTTTAGCGCACCAGATGCAAAAAGTGCATATGCTTTTCGTATTGGTCAAGAATATTGCTGATTAACTGATCCTGCGTCCAACCCATAATGTCGTAATCCTGGCCGCCCTCACGCAAATGCACTTCCGCACGGTAGTATTGCAGCGCATCGTGCTGGGCTTTTTGCGTATCGCGCATTACAAAGGCCGGTGCGGTATGAGCAACCAGATGCACTGAATAGAAGAAATCCACTTCAGTCCCGTGATACACCTCCAGCCAGCTGCGGTCCGGCTCTTGCCGTACTTCAGCACTAAGCTGTTGCTTACGCAGCTCGGCGGCTACTTCCTGCATTGCCGGCAGCACGGTTTGCTGCATATAGTGTTCGACTTCCTGCTGCTTCGGGAAGTGCACCAGCGTTTGCAAGCGCTTTTGCCACGGCACCGGCGCTTTGGGGGATTTAGGCATTACCATCGCTTCGCGCAGGCTGACGCGTTTTACCACTTCTATCCGCAGTGCCCGCAGCAGGCCCCAGCACATCAGCAGCATAATCAGCGTAAACGGTAGTGCACTGGCGATAGTCGCGGTTTGTAAAGACGCCAGTCCACCACTCAGTAACAGTGTTGCTGCGACAGCTCCTTCGGCCAGCGCCCAAAAAATGCGCTGCCATACTGGCGACTCGTCTTCGCCGTCAGAAGTCAGCATATCGATCACTAGCGAGCCGGAGTCGGATGAGGTAACAAAGAAAGTGATCACCAGAATAGTCGCCAGTAACGAGGTAATGCTGGCCAGAGGCAGATGCTCGAAAAACTGAAACAACGCCACCGCAGTATCAGCCGATACTGCACCAGCTAGCTCAGTGTAGCCGTCCAGCATAATCATATGCAGTGCAGTGTTGCCAAAGAACGTCATCCACATAAAGGTAAAGCCAACCGGCACCAGCAGTACCCCTATAACAAACTCGCGGATGGTGCGGCCACGCGATACCCGCGCGATAAACATACCAACAAAGGGTGCCCAGGCAATCCACCAGCCCCAGTAAAACAGCGTCCAGCCGCCTAACCAACTGGTGGGCTCGTACGCATACTGGTTAAAAGTCATATGCACCAGTTCAGATAAATAGCTGCCAGTGTTTTGCACAAAGGTTTGCAGCAAGTACACCGTTGGCCCGGCTATTAATACAAACAGCAACAAGGCTACTGCCAACAACAGGTTAAGCTCTGACACGCGGCGGATGCCGCCGTCCAGCCCCATCACCACCGATGTAGTTGCAATCAGTGTTATCACCGTGATCAGCACCACCTGCACAGTAATCGTTTGCGGCACATCAAACAGGTAATTCAGCCCGGCGTTAACCTGTAACACGCCAAACCCCAGCGATGTCGCTACACCAAACAAGGTACCCAGCACAGCAAAGGTATCTACCGCATGACCGGCCGGGCCATAAATGCGCTCGCCTATCAGCGGATACAATGCCGAGCGGATCGACAGCGGCAGGTTATGACGAAAGGCAAAGTACGCCAGCGACAGCGCGACCACGGCATAGATGGCCCAGGCGTGCATACCCCAATGGAAAAAGGTTATTTTCATCGCCTGACGTGCTGCATCGAGGCTTTGTGGATCGCCGACCGGCGGGCTGGCGTAGTGCATCACCGGTTCGGCTACGCCAAAGAACATCAGGCCAATGCCCATACCGGCTGAAAACAGCATGGCAAACCAGGAACTGTAGCTGTAGTCGGGCACACTGTGATCAGGCCCCAGTTTAATACGGCCAAAATCAGACAGCGCCAGGATCACGACAAACAGCAGAAACAAGCCGACCGCCAGAATATAAAACCAACCGGCGTTTTGCAGGATCCAGCTCTGCACGGTGCTAAATATCGCATTGGTACTTTCACTGAACATTACCGCACAAATTACCAGCAGCAATGCCAGCCCGGCTGAGCTGAAAAACACATAAGGATTTATACGCACGTTTTTGTTATTAAACCGACTGTGTGGTTGCATAAAACAAGGTATCCGTCAGACGTAGATTAAAAGTAGTAACCGACATTAATATTAAAACGCCGCTCGGTGTCGTTACTGTTGGCCGCCATGCTGCTGCCAATAAACGGCTGGTTACGGGCATGTACCAAATCGAAATAGGTAAACAGGCCACCGGCTGCTACTGAA
>NZ_DATCSY010000049.1:0-2158 GCF_036568245.1 Rheinheimera sp.
AGCTCCGGGCAATCTATTGTCTGCGGTTGTTCCTGCGCCAGCTGCTCTGCCGGTAAGGTGACACTAAAACAGCTGCCCTGTCCGACGACGCTGTCAACGGCAATAGTGCCCTGCATTGCTTCAACTAAAGCTCTGGAAACTGACAAGCCTATACCCGACCCCATAATACTCAGGCGCCGGCCATCATTAGACTTGTAATACATATCAAAAATACGCTCAAGCTCTTCACCGGCAATACCTATACCGGTATCCTGCACGGAAAAGTGCAAACTGCCAGAACCGGTATCTAGGTGGCAACGAAGCGTAATATCACCGCTAGCGGTAAACTTGACCGCATTGTTCAGCAGGTTCCACAACACCTGACGCAAGCGTGTCGGGTCAAGCTTTAAGTTAATGTCCATGGGGCCATCACACTGCAGTGTGAATTGCAGCCCCTTTTGCTGACACAGCAGTTCGGCGAAGTTGGCAATATCATTGATAAACTGCCGTACAGGCACACTTTGATAGACAATATCCAGGTCCTGCCGGTCTATTTTATCCAAGTCGATAATGTCGTTAAAAATATTACCTAAGGTTTCAGCACTACTAAAAATAGTATTGGCCCAGCCATGTTGCTGTTTGCTCAGCTTACTTTCGAGCAAGCGCCGGCTTAACCCGACAATACCGTTGAGCGGCGTGCGCAGCTCATGGCTTAGCGTAGCAATAAACTTACCTTTATCCTGATAAGCCTTCTCCAGGGCCTGCTCTGCCAACTTACGCGAGGTAATATCCCGACCAAAACCAAGCAGGCCTATATAACGGCCATGACGGTCGTAAAACGGCACCTTACGCATTTCGAACCACAGTACCTGACCATCATCTTTAACAAACTGTACATCCAATGTCAGCTCTGACGGCTGCATACTGACTTCATACTCGGTCAGGATAGCTGACTGGGCGCTGTCTTCAGTGTAGATATCAGCCGGATAATGGCCAATAAGCTCACTGGCCGTCTTACCCATAATCAGCTCAAACATCTTATTACAGCTGGCGAAACGGCCAGTTTCGTCTCGGTAGTAAAACAGGTCGGGCGAGCTGTCGACAATGGAGCGGATAAGCAAGCTCTGCTCTTCCAGTTCAATCTGAGCTTTTTTACGCTCAGCAATTTCTTTACGCAGTTCATCTATCGCGCGCCGCTTGGCCTGAAACGCCTTTTTACGTTCTTCAATCTCAAAATTAAGCTGGCGGATATTATCCTGCATACCTTCATTAAGCAGACGCTCCTGATGGGCAGAATCTTCCAGATAAGACAGGGCTGCGTCCAGATGCAGCACCAGATAAAACAGAAAGGCAATAAACAGCGGACCAAAAATACATGATACTACCAGAGCGCCTTTTATCAGCGCCCAATCCACACTGCTACCAATAACAAGCCCGTAACAGGCACTTAGCAGCGCCGCACACAGCACAAACAACAACTGGCATATCAATGCCAGTTTTAGCTTGCCCCAGGCACGGATCCAACTGGCAAAGGCTTTGACCTGCGGGTGTACCGGTCCTTGCATCAGGCTTTCACCTCGCGTTATCGCTGTCAGTTAGCAGGCTGAATATCCAGCATCAGGTTGCGATATGAACAATATTGAGTCTCAGAGCCTGGCTGCCGAAACACACCTTCACGCGTATATGAAGATAAATCTTTATACAGTCGTATTTCGTGCCCTTGCCCAACGCGCACTGCCCTCGCTGTGGCCTGGCGGCTTTGTGTCAGGCATAACAACTGTGCTAATTGCCGGTAGTTATCGCGCTCAAACAGATCACCTGAGTTTAACAGTGGTGCCTGGTTATTATTAGGGGCAAATTTCCATTGTGCAAAGCGGGTGCGCAAATTGCCATCCTTTAGCTCCAGTTTATCTTCACGGGTAAGATAGTGAGTACTCACCTGGGTAATACTGGTTGCCGCACCTTCACCAGTGCTTTGTGCTTTTTCATTATCGACAATATAGACACCACCAGCGCCGAGCACTTCCATCGTTACCTCAGGCCCATTTTCCTGCTGCCCTGGCGCAACCAGTAAAGCGGTTGCTTCATCGATACCAAAGCCAAAGCGGGTCTGGGTGTCGTTTTGCAGCCTGATCAGACGGCCCTGCCAGCCACGCTCCGAAAAATGCGTATCAAGCAC
>NZ_DATCSY010000050.1:0-7362 GCF_036568245.1 Rheinheimera sp.
CAATCCGCCATTTTTTTCTCCTGATTTTTCACCTGATTGTGCAAAGAACCCGCATTCTATAGCATGTTCAGCCTTGGGGAAACGCACAAAAGTCTGGTGTCGGGCAAAAAAACCGTATATGCTCGGTTTTTGTGCGTTTCCTAAGCCCAGACTGGTATTATGCGACAATTTATCACTAAAATTCCCACACAACACCGCGTCTTGATTGCTGCAACTTCGGTGTTTTTATCCGTTATTCTATTATTCCCATCAGAACAGGCTTCCGCTTCCAAAGGTAGTAAGAGCGACAGCCTGGAAATTGGCAAACGTTACAGCCTGAACATTCCGCAACAGGAAGACGTAGTAGACCAGGAGCAGGCTATTGCCGATTTACCGGCATTGCCGGAAGAGGATGTGTCATTAAACTGGTCAGTACTGCAGGTACAAAAAGGCGATGCGTTATCGGCACTGTTTAAAAAAGCCAATGTCAGCCAGCAGGTAATGCTCGATGTGCTGGCACTGGGTAACAGCGTAAAAACCCTGACCCGGCTATTCCCGGGTGAGCAGCTGGAGTTTGGCCTCAATGCCGAAGGTGAATTGCAGGAACTGCGCTACGCACTCAATCACCTGAGCACTTTACGTATCAGCCGTACTAGCGACGGTAGCTTTATTGCTGAAGAGCTGAAAAAAGAAGTCGAACTGCGCAGCCAGTTTGCTAATGCCGAGATCCGCAGTAACTTCTGGAGCGCCGGTATCGAGGCGGGGTTAACTGAAGCGCAGATCATGAGTCTGGCCGGTATTTTTGGCTGGGACATCGATTTCGGTCTGGATATCCGTGCCGGGGACAGCTTCAGCGTGCTATATGAAACACAGTATGTTGACGGAGAGTTTATCAGTAACGGCAATATCGTTGCGGCACAATTCTCTAATCAGGGCCACCTGTATCAGGCTGTTCGCCACACAGATGGTAATTACTATAAACCTGATGGTGCCAGCATGCGTCAGGCGTTTTTAAGAGCACCGGTCAGCTTTCAATATGTAAGTTCTAACTTCAACCCGAAGCGTCTGCACCCGGTGCTGAAAACAGTAAGACCACACAATGGCGTAGACTATGTGGCGCCGGTTGGCACCCCTATTATGGCTGCTGGTGATGGCCGGGTTATCGCATCAGCCTACAACAACTTAAATGGTCACTATGTGTTTGTGCAACATGCTAACAATATCGTGACCAAATACCTGCATTTATCTAAGCGTCTGGTTGCCAAAGGCGACAAGGTACGCCAGGGCGAAGCTATCGGCCGTTTAGGCAGCACTGGTCGTGTAACCGGCGCTCACCTGCACTATGAGTTCTTGGTCGCTGGCGTACACCGTAACCCCAGAACAGTTAAACTGCCGCAGGCTACGCCGTTGCAAGGCCAGGAAAAAAATCTGTTTACCGCACAGGCACAACAAATTCTGGCGCAGCTACAAACCAATGAGCGGGTACTACTGGCAAAAACCGCTGATACACCGGTCGCTACTGCAGCACCATAATTTCTGGTTCAACAATAAAAAATCCCGGACTAGTCCGGGATTTTTTATTGTCAGTCATTTATTAGCCAACTAACGCCAGTAAAATACCTGCTGCGACAGCAGAGCCTATCACACCGGCTACATTCGGGCCCATGGCGTGCATTAACAGGAAGTTATGCGGGTTCGCCTCCAGCCCTACTTTGTTCACTACCCTTGCCGCCATCGGTACTGCCGAAACGCCTGCTGCGCCAATTAGCGGGTTGATAGGGTCTTTTGAAAACTTACCCATCAACTTAGCCATCAGTACACCGGATGCGGTGCCGATAGCAAATGCCACAGCTCCCAACACCAGTATGCCCAGCGTTTGTAACGTCAGAAACTTATCAGCACTGAGTTTTGAGCCTACCGCCAGGCCAAGGAAGATTGTCACGATGTTGATAAGCTCATTCTGCGCTGTCTTACTCAAACGTTCAACAACGCCACATTCACGCATCAGATTACCGAGGCAGAACATACCTATTAATGGCGCGGCACTGGGTAATAACAGAATTGTCAGCAACAGCACAGCCAGCGGAAACACTATCTTCTCTTTTTTGCTGACCGCACGTAACTGCACCATCTGAATGTTACGTTCAGCATTGCTGGTTAACGCCCGCATGATTGGCGGCTGAATAATGGGCACTAAAGCCATATAGGAATAGGCGGCAACAGCGATTGCCCCCAACAGATCCGGCGCCAGCTTGGATGCGAGGAAAATAGCCGTAGGCCCGTCTGCCCCACCGATGATGGCGATGGCAGATGCCTCTTTCATGGTAAAGCTCAAACCCGGCACCGCATTAAGCGCGATAGCACCTAGTAATGTCGCAAAAATACCAAACTGAGCGGCGGCGCCTAACAGCAGCATTCTTGGATTCGCAATCAAGGCACTGAAATCGGTCAGAGCGCCCACGCCCATAAAAATCAGCAGAGGAAACACGCCAGTACTGATACCCGCTTCATAAATCATATACAGCAAGCCACCGGGTTCGCCCATCCCTGCCAGTGGAATGTTGGTCAGTACGGCACCAAAACCTATCGGCACCAGTAATAGTGGCTCAAAGCCCCGGGCTATCGCCAGGTACAGCAATAAAAAGCCTACCAGCATCATCACGACCTGACCGGCGGTAAAATTTACCAGCCCGGTTGATGCAATTAAGGTTGCAACAGCATCCATGAATAATCCTCAGTCAAGTCTAGTCAAAACTAATCAGCACATCGCCGGTGCTGACAGTATCACCCGCCGCCACATGGATATTAGCCACAATGCCATCAGATACCGCCCTGACTTCAGTTTCCATTTTCATCGCTTCCATAATGATCACTATGTCGCCCCGTTTTACCGTAGCGCCGGCTTTGGTGACTATTTTCCAGATATTACCTGCCAGTGGTGCATTCAGCGTGGAGTTGCCGGTGACTGAGGCGCTGGCCGGAATATTCTCTTCCACCACAGGTTTTACCGAGCTTAACTCGCCGCTCGGCGCTACTTCGACTTCATACACCTTGCCATCTACCCGCACGCTGTAGCTTGCCGGGCCACTTTGTGGCGCTTTCGCCCGGCTGGGCGCTGCTGCTTTATGTTCGGAGCTATCCGAGTCGGGTGCAGGTTCAAACGCCGCCGGATTATCACGGTTTTTAAGAAACTTCAGCCCAACCTGCGGGAATAGCGCATAGGTCAGTACATCGTCCAGTTGCTGATCGGCCAACCTGATACTTTCCGTTTTCGCCAGACTGCTCAGCTCCTGCTGCAGTTTGTCCAGCTCCGGCTGAAGTAAATCGGCCGGGCGGCAGGTGATGGCTTCAGCGCCTTCAAGCACCCGTTGTTGCAATGCAGCATTGACCTTAGCAGGTGTAGCGCCGTATTCGCCTTTGAGTACTCCGGCTGTTTCCTTAGTGATGCTTTTGTAGCGCTCGCCGGTCAGCACATTCAATACTGCCTGAGTACCAACGATTTGTGATGTGGGGGTAACCAGGGGTAAGAAGCCCAGGTCTTCGCGCACATGCGGGATTTCTTTTAGTACCGCATCTAACTTGTCCAGAGCGCCTTGTTCTTTCAGCTGGCTTTCCATATTTGTCAGCATGCCACCTGGCACCTGTGCTAATAAAATACGGGCGTCAACGCCTTTGAGTGAGCCTTCAAACTGCGCGTACTTTTTCCGTACATCGCGAAAATACGCAGCGATTTCGGCCAGTAGCTCCATATCCAGACCGGTATCACGCGCGGTACCCTCAGTGATAGCAACCATGGTTTCGGTAGCACTGTGGCCATAGGTCATGCTCATCGATGAGATAGCGGTATCCAACATATCAATACCCGCATCAATGGCTTTTTGGTAGGTAGCGGTTGATAACCCGGTTGTCGCATGACATTGCATTGCCAACGGAATGCCGGTTGCTTCCTTGATACGCGATACCAGCTCTTCACATTCATAGGGCTTGAGCAGGCCAGCCATATCTTTAATACAGATAGAGTGACAGCCCATGTCTTCGAGCTGGCGGGCCATATCAACCCACATATCAATGGTATGCACCGGACTGACAGTGTAAGAAATAGTGCCCTGCGCATGTGCGCCAACCTTTATCGCCGCCTGCACAGCCGTTTGCAGGTTGCGGATGTCGTTCATTGCATCAAATATACGAAATACATCAACACCGTTTTTATGTGCCCGCTCGACAAAAGCTTCGACCACATCATCTGCATAGTGGCGATAACCCAGTAAGTTCTGGCCGCGTAATAACATTTGCTGCCTGGTATTCGGCATGGCTTTTTTCAGCTCACGAATACGGTGCCATGGATCTTCCCCCAGATACCGGATACAGGCGTCAAAAGTGGCCCCGCCCCAGGATTCCATCGACCAATAACCGACTTTATCCAGCTTAGCGGCTATCGGTAACATATCATCCAAACGTAAACGGGTGGCTAGCAGTGACTGGTGTGCATCACGCAGCACCAGTTCTGTCAGTAATAGTGGCTTGCTCATAACGGCGTCCTTTTATTGTTTTTGGCGATACTGGTGCACGGCAGCAGAGATTGCGGCCACGATAGCCGGGCTGGTCGTGCTACTGCCGCTGTCGATACGGCTTGCTTTTTCAGCAAGCTTTACCGGAAAGTAACGCAACATAAATGCGCTTATCAGCTGCACGATAAACACCAGTAATAACAGGAAGGCAAATACCGCCACCATCCCTATAAACATCAGGTTGGCGGCTTCCAATAACAGTTGTGCGACCATAGTGTCTCTCCATCAGTTATTCGCACTACGCTGACTGTGCGGTAAAGATTCTTCAGTTGCTCTGAACGATAGCAGGTCAAACTGTAATCAGCAGGCAGATTGCGCATTATGCGCAGGTTAAATACAACTGACTAAATAAAAACCGGTGATAACTGCTATTTACGCGAACAATTTGCATAATTTACACACAGTACACGTAAAGACACTCAAATGTCTAGCCATCCACAATGCCAGCAGCGATGATATCACTGCTGCTGGCAGGAAATGAAACTAGTTTTCGCTGGCTAACTGGCGGGCAATTTGCTCACTAAGTTGCTGTACGCACTGAGCAAGGGCACTAACAAGTGCCGGATAGCCGTCATCGGCCAGAGGTACCCGGATAGAAAAACTTTCAGTGGTGTTTGTACTGCTGACAACAAAGCGTCCGCTGGCAATAGCGTAACCATCTTCCTGACCATGAAAACGGTCCAGCTGCACGGTAACCTTTACCGTATCAGCCGAAGGCTGCATAACAGCAGTGTGCTGTGGCAATAACATTTGCAGCCGGCTACGCAGCTGACGTTGCAACTGGTGATCAAGTGCTTCCGCCCATAAATGCTGCCGTGCCATCACCAGCTCCACATCTGATACCTGTAATACCAGCCCGCGGCCATTCAGGTAGCTGGCGACCTGCACCGGCTCAACGTACAGCGTTTGTAATGACTGACTACTGACATTGGCTGCTACTTCGGACAGCGGCAGCTGATAATAGGTGGTTTGCGGCTGACTGCTGCAGCTGCTTAGCAGAAATACCGTCGCGGTGATTAATAATCTCATTGCTCTGCCCTCTTAGGCTCTGGATCTGCAGTAACATCCGCTTCAAATATCAAAGCATTACTTTGCTGATTCAATGTCTGTAGCACTGGCTGCAGTTCGCGCAGCACCTGATCTAATGTTTGTAGACTGCTGTCCATTCGCTCATATGCCGGGGCCCCGGGGCTAACACCTGCCAGCATGCGCTGCAGTTCCTGCAAACTCTGCTGCAGCTGAGCCGGCAACTGTTGCAATTGCGGATTAGCAATGAGTTTATCCAGCTGAGCGACCATTTTGGCAGCGTTTTGCATCAGCGCATCTGTACTTTGCATCGTCTGTTCGCTTTGCACTAATAACTGCTCTACCGGCAGATTGTTGATTTTATCCAATGCCATCAACACCTTCTGCTCTATATTACTCAGCCCGCTACGTGTCGTGGGTAGCATTGGATAGCCCGCGCTCTGACTCAGTGCCAGTTGCTGTGCCTGCAACGCCTGCTGCTCGATGTCAATCGCCTGATCCTGATTGATGTCCAGATCGATATATAAAGCGCCCGTCAGTAAGTTGCCAGTTTTCAACGCAGCATGCATACCGCGTTGTACTGCTTTGTCTAACTCTTGGCGCAATTGTTTTAATGTCAGATTTTCGTATAAACGGCCCGCTTCAATGCGGATCAACACCGGAATACCCTGCTGCAACGACACTTCAAAGGGTTTATCTATCGAAAAGAAGAACGGCACACTGGTAACGGTTCCGACCCGCACACCGCGATACTCGACCGGAGCGCCGGGCTTCAAGCCGCGAACCGACTCATCAAAAAACAGCAAGTACTCAACAAACTCATTATATAAACCGTCCTGAATACTTTGTTTATTCGGGAACAACTGAAACTCTGAGCCATCAGCTACAGCACCGCCTGCAGGCCAGCCCTGCATCAGGTCAAAACTGACGCCGCCGCTTAACAACGTTGTGGCCGAACCTACATCAACCTGCAATCCTTCTGCTGACAGATCGACAGAAAAACCGCTGCTAAGCCAAAACCGCACATTCTCAGATACCAGCACATCAAAGGGCTCCCTGATATACAACTGATACAATGTACGGCGCTGCGACAAATCAAATTCGCTCTGCTCGACGGTGCCGACTTCGTAGCCCCGGTACAGCACAGGATCGCCTACCGCCAGGCCACCGGTCTCCGCGGTTGTCAGCACCACCCGGATACCAGGCGCATCGGCCGGCGCCACTGGGGGAGAATCCAGTAACTGATGCTGTAGCTGCAGCTTGTCTGAATCTCCGGGCTGTAGCTCAATATAGACGCCGGATAACAGCGTATTTAACCCGGTGATCCCACCGCGGCCAACCTGGGGTTTAACCACCCAGAAGCGTGAGTCTTCGTTTAACAGATCGGTAATGGCCGGTTTCATCCGGGCTTTAATGATGACCTGTTTCAGATCAGGGCTCAGCTCTACTGACACCACCTGGCCGACATCAACACTGCGGCTTTTAATCTGCGTCTTGCCGGCAACAATACCCTCTGCGTCAGCTGTCAGCAGCGTAAGCAAAGCGCCTTGTTGCTGATAATGGTTATACAGCATCCAGATACCGATCAATACGGCTGCAATAGGCACCACCCAAATCGGTGACCATTGCTTAATCCGGTTAACCTTAGCACTCGTTTGTTGCGTCAAATCGGACTCCCTTTTGCTCAGTCAGTGGATCCCATAATAGCCTGGGGTCGAAACTCAGTGCCGCCAGCATCGTCAGAATCACCACAGCAGCAAATACTAGTGCACCCACGCCAGGATACACA
>NZ_DATCSY010000051.1:0-11498 GCF_036568245.1 Rheinheimera sp.
AAGCGGATTTATATCTACTCATGTTATTTACTTCCTCATTTGCTGGTTACAAACGAGCGAAGTATCTAACATGGGTACTCTACGGGCATAGCCCCGACTAAACGATCACCACCTCCATAGGAGGTGGTTTAAGGCTGACAAGTAAAAACGGGCCCGCAGGCCCGTTTTTTTCTATTTCTTAGCTGATAGTAGCCTGTTACACGTCCAGGTTAGCTACGTACAGCGCGTTTTCTTCAATAAAGGCGCGGCGCGGCTCTACATGGTCACCCATCAGCGTAGCAAACAGCTGGTCAGCGCCAATCGCATCTTCGATAGTTACCTGCAACATACGGCGGGTATTCGGATCCATTGTGGTTTCCCACAGCTGTTCCGGGTTCATCTCTCCTAACCCTTTATACCGCTGGATATACAAGCCACGTTTCGATTCGCTCATCAACCACTCTAGCGCTTCCAGGAAGGTTTCTACCGGCTTGATTTTCTCGCCACGGCGAACATAACCACCCTCTTCGATCAGCTCACGGATTTCATCACCCAATGCCGCTATACTCAGATAATCGCGTGAGGTAACAAAATCGTGGTGCAGCAGGTATTCGTTATCGATACCGTGCTGACGGATAATCACTTTCGGCAGGAATAACTGGCGTTCACGGTCTTCGTGAATTTCATAACGATAGCTGGAACCATCACCCTCTTTCTCATCCAGCCGCTGTACCAGCGTTTTAGCCCACTGTTCACTGTAAGCGGCTGTTTTGGCCTGAGCAACATCCAGCGCCGGCACATAGATCAGTTCGTTTAACAGGTTGTACGGGATTTTACGCGTTAAACGGTCAATGGTTGCAGACACCTTGTGATACTGGCGTACCAGCTTCTCCAGCGCTTCACCACCAATACCCGGCGCATCGACGTTAACATGCAGCGAGGCTTCATCTAATGCCAGCGTGGTCAGGTATTCCGTTAATGCGGCTTCATCTTTGATATATTGCTCGTTCTTACCCTTCTTCACTTTGTAAAGTGGTGGCTGCGCAATATAGATATAGCCGCGTTCAATCAGCTCTGGCATCTGACGGTAGAAGAACGTTAACAGCAGCGTACGAATATGCGAACCGTCGACGTCGGCATCCGTCATCAGGATGATACTGTGGTAACGGGTTTTATCCGGGTTATATTCTTCACGGCCGATGCCGCAACCCAGCGCAGTGATTAGCGTACCTACTTCCTGTGAAGACAGCATTTTATCAAAACGGGCTTTCTCAACGTTCAGGATCTTACCTTTTAGTGGCAATATTGCCTGATTTTTGCGGTTACGGCCCTGTTTAGCAGAACCACCCGCAGAGTCACCTTCCACTATATACAGTTCAGATAATGCCGGGTCTTTTTCCTGACAATCTGCCAGCTTACCGGGTAAACCGGCAATATCCAGCGCACCTTTTCGCCGTGTCATTTCACGCGCTTTACGCGCTGCGTCACGGGCACGGGCGGCATCGACAATTTTACCCACGATGATTTTGGCATCACCCGGGTTTTCCAGCAGGTATTCATTCAGCCGCTCAGCCATTACGCTCTCGACCGCTGAACGTACCTCTGACGACACCAACTTATCTTTGGTTTGCGAGCTGAACTTAGGGTCCGGCACTTTTACGCTGATAACGGCGGTTAAGCCTTCGCGTGCATCGTCGCCCGAGGCCTGCACTTTCATCTTTTTGGCGTAGCCTTCCTGCTCGATATAGGTATTCAGTACCCGCGTTAACGCGCCGCGGAAACCGGCTAAGTGGGTACCACCATCACGCTGTGGAATATTGTTAGTGAAACAGAATACATTTTCCTGATAACTGTCATTCCACTGCATGGCCACTTCTACTGAGATGCCGTCGTCGCGCTCATCCGTAAAGTAAAATGCTTTAGGGTGTACACTGGTCCTGGTGCGGTTTAAGTACTGCACGAAAGCTTCAATACCACCTTCGTATTTGAAATGATCTTTCTTATCGTTACGCTCGTCTGTCAGGATAATGCTGACGCCAGAGTTCAGAAAAGACAGTTCGCGCAGACGTTTGGCCAGAATGTCGTAATGGAAATTGATGTCGCTGAAAATAGTCGGGCTTGGCCAGAAGCGAATCGAGGTGCCTTTATCTTCGGTTTCACCTATTACCGAGAGTGGCGCCTGTGGCACGCCCAGACTGTAAATTTGCTGATGCACCTGGCCTTTACGACGAATGGTCAGCTCCAGTTTGTCTGACAAGGCGTTTACTACTGATACACCCACACCGTGCAAACCGCCGGATACTTTATAAGAGTTATCATCGAATTTACCGCCGGCGTGCAGTACTGTCATAATAACTTCAGCAGCAGACACCCCTTCTTCGTGCATGTCGGTTGGAATACCACGACCGTTATCACGCACTGACACTGAGCCGTCGCTGTGGATGGTTACCCAGATATCAGAACAATGACCTGCCAGCGTTTCATCGATAGAGTTATCTACAACTTCAAATACCATATGGTGCAAGCCAGTGCCATCGTCTGTATCGCCAATGTACATACCTGGTCTTTTACGAACTGCATCCAGTCCTTTTAATACTTTTATGCTCGAGGAATCGTAATTATGTTGTTCGGCCATCGTCATCTGTCCGTGCTGTTAGCTGCCCTTGTTCCACGTGAAACATTGCCAGTTGCCCGGCATCAATAAAAGGTGAAACCTGTTCAGCGTTAATTGCAGTAATAAAAACCTGTGAGTTAATATCGCGTAAGTAGCTAAATATCTGCCGGGTAGACTGTTGGTCTAACTCCGACGCCAAATCGTCAATCAATAGCAAAGGCTGTTTCTGCCCACTGTCACGAATGACATTGTTCTGCGCAATTTTAAGCGCAAATAATAACACTTTTAGCTGGCCACGGGATAACACTTCTTCTGCTGCCCCCTGCTCCAACCTTAATTTTAAATCGGCTTTCTGCGGCCCATACTGGGTAAAGCCCATCCGATAATCCTGCGAAAAGCTTTGCTGTAACAGTTGCATCAACTCCGCTGGCTCAGCTATCTTCTCCGGCCAACCGCGTTGCAGCTGAAAACCAAGTTGCTGCAGTATGGCTTCCTGTTGCGTCAACGCCCTGAAAGCGCCCTCTAGCTGGTCAATATAGCGTTGCCGAAAGCCCTGTAGTTCAAACGCCAACTGGGCAAACTGTTCGTCCCAGAACTGAAACTGGCTATCATACTGGCGGTTGGTTTTCAGTAAGGCATTACGCTGTTTAAGCACCTTGCTAAAGCGTAACCAGCTGTCGAAGAAAGCAGGTTCCACGTGGAACAATCCCATATCAAAAAATTGCCGCCGCTCTTTTGGCCCGCCAAAAAACAAGCGGAAACTATCCGGCGTCAGCAATTGCACCGGCAGCAAACTGGCGAACTCAGCCAGCCGGTGCACATTGGCACCATTAAGCCGCAATACTAACTCGCCCTGCTTAGCGCGCTGCAAACCCAAACTATGGGTCTGTTGTGTTGTCGCGACTTTCGCATGCAGCGTAAAAGCTTCACTATCATGCTTCACCAGACGTTGAACCCTGCTGGTGCGAAAAGACCTGCCGTGTGCCAAATAATAGATTGCTTCCAGCAGGCTGGTTTTACCGCTGCCATTCATGCCGACAATCAAATTAAAACGGGCATTGGCATTTAACGACACTGCCGTCAGATTACGAAACTGACGGGCAGTCAATGACAGCAGTGACATACTTAGAGGCGCATTGGCATAACGACGTACGAGGCGCCGACATTACCAACGCCCTCGACCAGCGCGCTGGAATTGGCGTCGTTCAAATGCAGGATGACCAGATCGGTGCCCAGCGTATTTAATACATCAAGCAGATAGCCAACGTTAAAGCCGATTTCAAGATTATCGCCCTGATACTCAACTTCAATAATTTCTTCGGCCTGTTCATGCTCAGGGTTATTTGCCACTATCTGCATTTCACCGCTACTGAGGGTAAAACGTACGCCCCGGTATTTTTCGTTCGATAAGATGGACGCTCGGGTGCAGGCATCTTTCAATACGCTGCGATGCGCAGTCACCAGCTTAGTGCTGTTACGTGGCAGTACGCGGCGGTAATCCGGGAAACGCCCATCAATCAATTTACTACTGAACACGTAATTACTGTCAGTCAGCCGAATGTGGTTCTGGCCCAGACTCAATGTAATAAGCTGCTCGTCGCTGGCCAGCAACCGCATAATTTCCAGCACGCCTTTACGTGGAATAATAATTTGTTTTTGTTGCGCGACCAGCCCCGCCAACTCCAGCGAGCTTAATGCCAGCCGGTGGCCATCGGTCGCCACGGCTTTAACGGCGCCGTTATCTACTTCGAATAACAGACCATTTAAATAGTACCGCACGTCCTGATTTGCCATCGAAAACGCAGTGTCGTCCAGCAATTTCCGCAGTTGTTGCCGTGACAGCTGAATATCGACTTCACCTTGCCAGCTTTCCAGGTTTGGATACTCTGACGCACTCAGGGTAGATAAAGTGAACTTGGTTTTCCCGCTGCTAAGAATACAGCTATCAGCCTGCAACTGCACTTTGATATCGGAGGCCTCAGGCAAACTGCGGCAAATATCCAACAACTTTTTTGCCGGCACTGTAATGCGACCCGGGCTTTGTACTGTCAGGGCATCGGTGGTCGCTACCAGCTCTACTTCCAGATCGGTACCGGTCAGCGATAAGCGCTCTTCGCTTACCTCCAACAATACATTCGATAAAATCGGCAGCGTGTGGCGACGCTCTATCGCACCGGAAACCATTTGTAATGGCTTTAACAAAGCGTCTCTGTTGATAGTAAATTGCATGACCAAGTCCCTTTACGATGACAAAGTACGGATTAAATTCTGGAAGTCTTCTTTTATTTCGTGTGTTTCTTCTTTCAGCGACTCTATCTTACGGCAGGCATGCAGCACTGTTGTATGATCGCGACCGCCAAACGCATCACCGATTTCCGGCAAGCTATGATTCGTCAGCTCTTTTGATAATGCCATCGCCATCTGCCGTGGCCGGGCAACAGAGCGTGAGCGCCGCTTAGACAATAAATCAGCCACGCGTATCTTGTAATACTCTGCGACAGTTTTCTGAATATTTTCAATGGTAACCAGCTTGTCTTGCAACGCAAGCAGATCCCGTAGCGCTTCACGCACAAAGTCTATGGTAATAGGCCGACCGGTAAAATTGGCATTGGCAATTACCCGGTTTAATGCACCTTCAAGTTCGCGTACGTTTGAACGTAAGCGCTTAGCAATAAAAAACGCCACCTCTTCCGGCAGGCGGATCTGGTTCTCATGTGCTTTACGCATCAGGATCGCCACCCGGGTTTCCAGCTCCGGCGGCTCGATCGCTATCGTCAGGCCCCAGCCAAAGCGGGATTTAAGCCTGTCTTCAACACCGTCAATTTCTTTCGGGTAACGATCACTGGTCAGAATGATCTGCTGGTTACCTTCAAGCAAGGCATTAAAAGTATGGAAAAATTCTTCCTGAGACCGCTCTTTATTAGCAAAGAACTGAATATCATCGATTAGCAACGCATCAACGGAGCGATAATAACGCTTAAACTCTTCTATCGCATTGTTTTGCAAGGCTTTAACCATATCCTGTACAAAGCGTTCGGAGTGCATATAGATAACTTTGGCATCGGCTTTCTTTGCCAGTATGCCGTTACCGACAGCATGCAGTAAGTGGGTTTTACCCAAACCTGTGCCACCGTAGATAAACAAAGGGTTGTACGCCGTACCGGGGTTGTCTGCTACCTGGCTGGCGGCTGCCCGCGCCAGCTGGTTAGATTTACCTTCAACAAAGTTAGTAAAGGTGTAATTCGCCCGCACGTTACTGGTAACGATGGTTTTAGGGGCCGGTTCAGGCGCCTCTTTTACTGCAGGTTCTGCTACCGGGGTCACCGCCGCCAGCGCTGCCGGAGCAGCTGCTACTGAGCGGCTTTTTCCTGCCGGGCTTGAACCGACATCAAACTTCAGCCGCGGCGCGTCATCGCCACAATAATCCTGGATCAGTTCCATAATCCGGTTCAGATACTTCTCACGCACCCAATCCAGCACAAAACGGTTCGGTGCGTATAGCGTTAACCCTGTGTCAGAACTGTCAGCTTGCAGTGGACGGATCCACATACTGAAATGCTGCGCGGGCAATTCGGCTTGCAGCGCTTGCAGGCAATTTTGCCAAACGGACTGATACACCATATCTCCTGAAGCCTTAGTTATAATGGTTAAAAAGGCTGGCGTAAGTTATCGAAGCGCACATTATGGTACTATCTTATCCACAAGTTCAATATTGACTTTTACAAATTAGCGCCCTGCGACAGCAATTTAAAACAACACCCTGTTTTAATACAAAAAATTTCTCTTATACCGATTAATAATACCGCCACTTTAGCTGGGGCAAATTTGAACTAACCACGAAATAACCCACACTTTATTCAGGCCATAACACCTTATCTGTGGAAAACTCAAATAAAAACAGGATCAGGTAGGATCGCGCTGTAATTAAACGCAGGATCAGATTGACTTTACCCCTCAGAGTACTTAAAATTCGCGCTCATTTTTGTCAGCTGCGTTTTGGTATATTTACTAAAACACAGAAACCTTTAGTAAATATTTCGACCGAACGGGTGAATTATGAGTAAAAGAACTTTTCAACCAAGCGTATTAAAGCGCAAGCGTAACCACGGTTTCCGTGCCCGTATGGCCACTAAAAATGGTCGTCAGGTATTAGCGCGTCGTCGTGCTAAAGGCCGTAAGCGTTTAACAGCTTAATCAGCGGTTAACCGCTGAGTGGTCAGCTTAAAATTCGGCAGGGAGTTACGCCTGTTAACTCCCGGTCAATTTGATAACGTCTTCCAACTCCCTTTCCGGGTTTCTTCTCCGCTGTTTACCATCCTGGCAAAAGCCAATCATCTGCCTCATCCCCGATTAGGCCTTACTATCGCAAAAAAACGTGTTAAATTAGCCGTGCATCGTAACCGCATTAAGCGCTGCGTGCGTAACAGCTTTCGTTTGCATCAGCATGAGTTGCCTGGTGTTGATTTGGTACTGATGGTAAAGGGTGATATTAGCAATACTGCTAATGATGAGTTACAGAGGCAACTGGAAAAGTTATGGCGCAAGATAGATCGCCAATACACCGCTTCGCTGTCAGCTTAGCCTTGCTGCTGTTACGCGGGTACCAGAGACTTATCAGCCCTCTGCTCGGGCCAAGCTGTCGTTTTCACCCCACTTGCTCGCACTATGCCATAACGGCAATAGAGCGGTTTGGTGTGATTAAAGGCGGTTGGTTAACCACAAAGCGGTTATTAAAATGTCATCCTCTGCATGCAGGCGGTGATGATCCTGTTCCTGAAAAGCACAATGAGAAAAGCTAAGCCATGGAATCACAACGTAGTTTATTAGTTATTGGTCTGGCACTGGTCAGTTTTTTACTGTGGCAACAGTGGAATATCGATACGGCGCCTAAGCCTGTCACACCGGTAACCCAAAAAAGTAGCGACGCTACAGGCAGCGGCTCTGCCGATCTGCAGCTGACCACAGCCGATGCAGAGCAACCGGCAACCAGCACCGCAGCAGCGGCCCGCACTATTGATATCAGCACGGATGTACTGCAGCTTAAAATTGATACCCGCGGTGGTGATATTATTGCATTACAGCTACCGGCCTTCGAGCTGCACAAAGGCGAAGGTGATGCTTATCCGCTGATGCGCAAGCTAGCTGGCTTTGAATATGTGGCACAAAGCGGCCTGATTGGCCGTGACGGACCGGATGACAGCCGTAACAGCAGGCCAGTATATACCGTGCCAGAAAGCAGCTACAGCCTGGCTGAAGGCGCGAAAGAACTGATCGTGCCTTTAACGTTTAACCACAATGGTTTAACAGTAGAAAAGCGCTTTATTTTCAAAGCGGGCCAATATGATGTCCGGGTAGAATATCTGCTTCACAACCAAAGCGGTGAAGTTAAAACCGTACAGCCTTATCAGCACCTGGTGCAAACCATCGATAACGGTGAAAGCGGCAGCATGATGATGCCGATTTACCGTGGTGCCGCTTTTGGTACCTCATCAGACCGCTATAACAAATACAAGTTTGATGATATGCAGGAAAAGAACCTACTGGAAGCGACAACCGGCGGCTGGGTTGCCATGCTGGAACACTACTTTGTTTCTGCCTGGGTACCGGATCAGCAAGCTGAAAACCAGTTGTACAGCTTAGTGCGCAATGGCCAGGGTGTGATCGGTGCTAAGGGCCCAGCAGTAAACATCGAGCCGGGTGCGCAAGCCACTTTAGGCAGTACTTTTTATGCCGGCCCGAAAACCCAGGACAATCTGGCCATACTGGCCAACGGCTTAGACTTAACCGTAGATTACGGCTTCCTGTGGTTTATCTCAAAACCGCTGTTCTGGTTACTGACCACGATTCAGGGTTTTGTTGTTAACTGGGGCCTGGCAATCATCTGTATTACGCTGATTGTAAAAGGTGCCATGTATCCGCTGACCAAGGTACAGTACGAATCCATGGCCAAGATGCGTAACCTGAAGCCAAAAATTGACGAGCTGCAGGCACGCTACAAAGATGACCGCCAAAAAATGGGCCCGGCCATGATGGAGCTGTACCGCAAAGAAAAAGTTAACCCTATGGGTGGCTGTTTGCCAATGCTGATCCAGATGCCGATTTTCCTAGCGCTGTACTGGGTTTTTGTCGAAAGCGTAGAGCTGCGTCACGCACCCTTTATGCTGTGGATTAATGACCTGTCAGCTCAAGACCCGTACTACGTATTACCGGTGTTGTTTGGTCTGAGCATGTTCTTAATGCAAAAGCTGACACCAATGCAGGTGACTGACCCAATGCAGCAGAAGATTATGATGTGGATGCCGGTAGCGTTCTCAGTATTCTTCCTGTGGTTCCCAAGCGGCCTGGTACTGTACTGGTTTGTCAGTAACCTGATTTCACTGGCGCAGATGTTGTACATCTACAAAGGTATGGAAAAGAAAGGCTTACATACGAAAAAAGCCTGATTTAAAGTCTAAAAGGTGTGAACCGGGTGTTTCTGCGTAGCAGCGGCAGGGAAGCCGCGCAGGCTGAGACAGCACAGGGACGTGCTGTCGAAGACGACGAAGCAGGAATTTCCCGGTTCATACTCTGAGCAATATCAATAGCCTGTCGCACTACGCCGACAGGCTTTTTCTATTAAGAGGCAACACCATGTTTACTACCGACACCATCGCCGCTTTAGCCACAGCCCCCGGCCGCGCCGGTGTTGGTATTATTCGTATCTCCGGCCCTGATACCAAAGCGGTGGCGCAAGCCATACTGCACAAATTACCCAAAGCGCGTTATGCCGAATATCTGCCGTTTTTTGACAGCAACAAGCAGGTATTGGATCAGGGCATAGCGCTGTATTTCCCCGGGCCAAACTCCTTTACCGGTGAAGATGTGCTGGAACTGCAAGGCCACGGCGGCCCGGTGTTACTCGACATGCTGCTAAAACAGGTATTGGCGCTGCCGAATGTGCGCATTGCCCGCCCGGGTGAATTCTCTGAGCGCGCCTTTTTAAACGATAAGCTGGATTTAGCGCAGGCCGAAGCCATTGCCGACCTTATCGATGCGTCCAGCGAGCAAGCCGCGCGCAGTGCCATGCAATCACTGCAGGGCGAGTTCTCGCGTCATATTCATGAGCTGGTGGAAAAAGTCATATACCTGCGTATGTACGTTGAAGCCGCAATAGACTTTCCGGATGAAGAAATCGACTTTCTATCTGATGGTAAAGTCGCCGCTGATCTGGCGGAGATTATCGATTACCTGGCAACAGTAAAAAAGCAGGCTGCTCAGGGCAGTATTTTACGCGAAGGTATGAAGGTGGTTATTGCCGGCCGTCCCAACGCCGGTAAATCCAGCTTACTAAATGCCTTAGCCGGGCGTGAAGCGGCTATTGTTACCGACATCGCGGGTACCACACGCGATGTACTGCGTGAACATATTCATATCGACGGTATGCCGCTGCATATTATCGACACAGCTGGCCTTCGCGACGCCACCGATCAGGTCGAGCAAATAGGTATTGAACGGGCCTGGAAAGAAATCGAGCAAGCCGACCGGGTGCTGTTTATGGTCGATGGCACCACCACCGATGCGACTGATCCACATGATATCTGGCCTGATTTTATCGACCGCTTACCAGCCAACTTAGGTGTTACCGTTATCCGCAACAAAGCCGATTTAACCAGCGAATCAATGCTGCCGGATACCACTGGCCAGACGCCGGTGTACCCTATATCAGCCAAAACCGGCGCCGGTATCGACGCACTGCGCGAGCATTTAAAACAATGTATTGGTTTTGATGCCAGCGTTGAAGGCAGCTTCCTCGCCCGCCGCCGTCACTTAGATGCACTCGACCGTGCTGCCGAGCATTTAGCTATTGGTCAGGAACAGCTGCACAGTTTTATCGCCGGTGAGATCCTGGCAGAAGAGCTACGGTTAACCCAGCAGCACTTAAATGAAATTACCGGCGAATTCAGCTCGGATGATTTACTGGGTCGGATTTTCAGCTCGTTTTGTATCGGTAAGTAATTACGTCATCGCATCCAACTGCTGCGCGGTGTTATCCGTTGCGATAAGCACCGCTATCAATATTGCACCCAGCGCAACAAAACCGGCTGCCAGATATAAGCCAATAGCATACTGGCCGGTCACTTCGGCCAGATAGCCGGTTAACGCTGGCGCCAGCACCTGGGCACTGCCGTAAGCCAGCGTCATCTTACCCATTAATTTCGCTGGTTTATTCGGGTACAAGCGCCCGGCCATAGTAAGCACCAAACTGACTACACCAACAAAGGTCGCGCCAAATAAGGCTGCACTAAGTAGCACCGGTATTAACGAGCTAAACCACAGTGGCAGTAAAATAGCGGCACTTTGCGCCAATAATGCAAGCATAATGGCTTTAAGGTAACCAGTCTTACGGGCGATTAAATCCCATAGCAATACCGCCGGCGTCGCCGCCAAACCTAACACAATAAAACTTAAGTTACCGCTGCCGCTTAAGCCCGGCATCCGTTCAACAATGGTAACGATAAAGGTCGCACTAATCACATAGCCATAACCGGCACAAAAGTAACACGCCAGCATCAGGCGATAAAAGCGTTTGGACGGGGGAATATCGACTAAGTGGCTATGCGCGGCAGCGACCACGACAGCCGGGCGTGGTAACCAGCGCCAAGCCGGAATGGCCAACACTACAGCACAACCGCTAAAGTAATACCACTGGCTTTGCCAGTCCAGGTGTACACTAAGCATAAGCTCCACCAACAGTGCAGCAAGCGCTATACCAAAGCCTAAACCGGCAAAGTGGACACCCAGCTCGGCACGCTGTTTATGGCTTAACAGCCAGTGCATAATCAGGCCAGAGGCTATCAGCATAGAACCAGCACTACTTAAACCTGCTATAAAGCGCCACAGCGCCCACAGGTAAAAATTTTCAGTC
>NZ_DATCSY010000052.1:0-5246 GCF_036568245.1 Rheinheimera sp.
GAACCGAGCGGTCGGAGGTTCGAATACTCCTGCGTCCGCCATATAAGAAGAACCCGCTTCAGGTAACACTGCAACGGGTTTTTTATTGTGCGTGAAAAAGTCATAGAAAAACGCTATGGCGAAACCATAGCGTTGCTATTAAAAAAGGTCTGAAGTCAGAGTATCGTCAAAAGCTCAGCGCGACGCTAAAGCTGACTGTGCGGTCTGCACCCAGTAAGTACGCACCTTCCTGCCCACCGCTGATATAAGCTTTATCTGTGATGTTGTTCAGTGTCAGCGCCAGATCAGCACTGCGGAACATGGCATTGTTGCCAAGATCATGCTGGTAACCAAAGTATGCATTCCAGATAACGGATGACGGAATGTCATCACGGTTCCAGACACTGACGTCGCCGCTGGTACTGCGTTTGGCAGCGCCGTAGTACTCACCGGTATATTTAGCGCTGATACCGGCTCGGTAGTGGCCATCGTTGTAATGCAACGCGCTGGCCAGCATTTGTTCAGGGATAGCGGCAACTTTATCACCGGCGCGGTAGCCGTTAATGGTTTCGCTGTACTCAGAGCTATTCAGGGTTAGTGATGAAGTTAAAGACCAGTTTTGTGCAAAGCGCCAATCCAGACTGGCCTCGAAGCCATCTGATTCGACACCACCGACGTTGACAAAGGTACCATCCAGTTCGGTCAGGTAATCCGGTAGGTCATCAATTTCTTCGTAGGCCAGCAGGGTGATACGGTTATTAAAGTCGATGCTGTAATAGGTAGCAGACAGATTAAGCGTTTCACCGAAGTAACGTATGCCCAGTTCATAGTTTTCAGCGGTTTCTGCTTCAAGCTGCGCGAAATCCTGACCGGCGGTATTTAAAATAGTGTCCGGAATAGCTTTGAAGTTTTCCGAGTAACCGGCAAAGGCTTCCAGCGTATCCGTTAAACGGTATACCAGGCCCAGGCTTGGCAGCAGATCAGAATCACTGTCGAGCTTACCGTTATTACTGGCATCAAAGTTATCGGTGCGGCTAATGTCTATCAGATACTGTTGCAACCCGAGGTTAAGCTGTAAGTCGCCGAAGCTTATTTGATCCTGCAGATAATATTTCACTACGTCTTGATCGTAATCATCATCAAACTGCACCCAGTAAGGCGTCTGGTCGAAGTAATGATATACCTTAGGGTCGATGACTTTGTGCCAGTCGCGGATTTGGCTGCGCTCCTGCTGCTCAAGCCAAATGCCTGCCCGGATTTGGTGTTGTGCCAGTGTCCACTGCAGATTAGCCGTAACGCCGTAACGCTGTTTCTCATAGTGAGTATGCCGGTAGGACGACACACGTGTCAGAGCACTGCTATCTTCAGGGCTACCCAGCACTGGCCTGCCGTTAGCATCGATATAGTTGTAAGTGATACGCTCAGCGCCATTACCTTTGCTGATTAGCTGACCGTTGCTGTCAACTGCATAAACCTGATATGGCGGCAGCCAGTCGCCGCGGCCATTTTGCCAATGCAGGTAGGGGGTAATATCGGCTTCCAGCTGTTCGGTGATGTCGAATTCGGTTTTTACATGCAGCAAGGTATTTTCACGCAATGTAGACCAGGCTTCAGCAAAGTTTTGATCAATGTCCGGGTCGCCGGTCCAGGCGCTGGTTAAGCCATCCCAGTGCGGGTTTTGCCTGAACTGCTCAAGTGAGCGGTAATCGTAGTTGTCTTCGTTAGCATCATCGTAGGATAAACGGGCGGTAATACGGACTTTATCAAGTTCGGTGATACTTTTTGCTTCAGCATGCAACCGTTCAGTTGCGCCATTACTGCCGCTACCAATCCAGCGATTAGCGAAGCTGTCGGATAAACTGAAGTAGGCTGTAGTGTGGTCAAACAGCAGGCCGGTATCAAAACGGGCAAAATAACGCCTGGCATTGTTGCTGCCACTGCTGTACGCCGCTTTGGCGCCTTTATCTGCCAGTGGATTGTTGCTGACAAAATTCAGCGTGCCGCCCAGCGCGTCAAGTGACGCTGAGGCAATGTCGGCAGAGCCCTGGCCGACTTCAACATACTGTGTGTTTTCACTGTCCAAGTACCGGTTGGCTTTACTGCCGCCAGCATAGGCTGAGCCACCGTTGGGTACACCGTCCACTGTAATGCCTAATTGCTGATCTGCCCGGTCAATCACAAAGCCGCGCAAGCTGATAGTGGTGGTATAGTCATCGCCGCCAAATGCATCGCCCTGACCTACGTTTACCCCCGGCAACGCATCGACCAGATCCAACACATTGCCGATGGCAGGTTGCAGCTGCTTGGAATTGTTATCGGTGCTGTTGTTAGCGTAGCTAACCCGTTTGCCGACGACTGACAGTACTTCAATATCGCTTTCATTACTGATGTTCTCGTTGGCATTGCTTTGCTGAGCCAGCAGCGGGGCTGACAGAATTCCCGCTATTGCCAGTGTGGTTGCTTTAAGTCTGAAGTGACGCACAATAAGTCTCCCTAACTTTGATTATATTATCGTTATGGTCGGATGAGCTTCCGACGGCGGCATATTGTGCAGAGCGAGTGTGTAATTAGCGTGACTATTAGATGTAGTTAATGTGTGAGTAATGTTTTATTTTTATGACGTGACAGGCTGTGTTCATCGCGTTGTCACAACAGCACAGTAGTGTTGACGGGCTGGTTAGTCTTAATTTAAAAGCAGGAACTACATGCGATACGTAATTTTTTTACTGGGGATCTTGCTTGGCGGATGCCAGGTAACGCCCAAAGCTTCAGAGCAATTAGCGCAAGTAGGCCCCAGGCCATTGTATCTGCTGTCGCAGCTGCCGGAAGGCGACTTGAAGCAGCGGCTGGAGGATTGCCGTCAACAGCCATTTTACCGCAGTGAGTTTTCGCTGGCACATCGCGGTGCCCCGCTCATGTTTCCCGAGCATAGCCGGGCGTCTTACCAGGCTGCTATTGATATGGGGGCAGGTATCGCTGAATGTGATGTTACTTTTACCGCAGATTTGCAACTGGTTTGCCGCCATGCGCAGTGCGATCTGCATCAAACCACTGATATCCTGCTGAGGCCTGAACTGGCCGCAAAATGCAGTATACCTTTTACGCCTGCCGACCCGGCAACAGGCCGCGCAGCAAACGCCCGTTGCTGTACCAGCGATATCACGGCTGATGAGTTCAGCCAGCTGTGCGCAAAAATGGACGGTGTTAACCCGGCAGCCATGCTGGCAAAGGATTACATCGCTGGCACTCCGGCGTGGCGCAGCGAGCTATACAGCCAGTGTGCTGCGCCATTGACGCACCGGCAGAGTATAGCGTTGTTTCAGCAACAGGGCGTAAAAATGATCCCGGAGCTGAAACTGCCCGAGGTATCAATGCCATTTCAGCAACAATACACCCAACAGCACTTTGCTCAGCAACTGATTGATGAATATAAAGCCGCTGGTGTCGCGCCATCTCAGGTTTATCTGCAGTCATTTAACTGGCAGGATATTCTGTACTGGCTTGAACATGAACCGGAATTTGGCCGTCAGGCCGTATGGCTTGATGAGCGCTATGAACAACCGGGGTTTGACCCGCAGCAGCCACAGAGTTGGCAGCCATCTATGGCAGCACTGAAAGCCGCCGGGTTGAATATTATTGCGCCGCCATTATGGGTATTACTGCGTGAGCAGGACGGAACTATAGTACCGACTGAGTATGCTAAAGCAGCCAGAGCGGCCGGGCTGGATATCATAGCCTGGAGCCTTGAGCGTTCGGCGCCATTGGCTGAAGGTGCTGACTGGTACTATCAGTCGTTACCGCTGCTGGCGAGGGATGACGGTGCTATCTTGCAGGTGTTACATGTGCTGGCGCAGGATGTTGGTGTTATCGGTGTATTCTCTGACTGGCCCGGTACTACCACGTTTTATGCGAATTGTCTGCTGGCACCAGAATAATATATTGCGCGCCGCGGCCGGCTTTCTTCATCGCTAAGTGGTTGTGATTATGCTATAAATTGTCACTTCAATGCGGTGTTTATACTCAGGCAGGGTTCAGCTTTGTACTGGTAAAACCGCTTAGGGTATAACCACGGACAAGCCAGAACGTGACGTCAATCACCAGCGATGCTGCCATTCATACCAAGACGGATGCTACGCCTGAGCTGACCTTGTGTCCGCACTGTGATCTGGTGCAGCAGGTACCGCAGCTGGAGCCAGGTGAAGAGTCCAGCTGCATTCGTTGCGGGCATCATCTGGACGCGCGCCACCCTGAACCTATAGTTCGTCCGGTGCTGTATGCCGGTTCCGCACTCTTTATGCTGTTGCTGGCGAATTTGTTTCCCTTTGTCAGTATGTTTGCTGCCGGCAACAGTAATGAAATGCATTTTTTTGATACCTCGTCGGTACTGTTCAGCGAACATCACCAGTGGCTGGCGATTCTGATCTGGCTGTTAATCCAGCTGATCCCGGCTGTGTGCATGAGTGCGATTTTGTACCTGAAACTTGGTATGCTGTACGCACTGCCAGCCAGAACATGGGTTGCCAGAGTGCTGTATATGCTTAAACCCTGGAGCATGGTTGATATTTTTCTGATGGGGCTGATCATCAGTTTTGTCAAGCTGGTGGCTGATGCCGATATTTCATTGGGGCCAAGCTTCTGGGCGTTCTGTTTATTTTGTCTGCTGCACCTTAGAGCGTTTCAGGTAATAGACCGGCGTGAACTATGGTCGAAGATAGCACCTTGTCCTGCACCTGAAGTAAGGGCCCGCGCCGGCAGAACCGGTCTGGCACAGCAATTAAAACTGTGTAAAGTGTGTACTGCGATGGTGCCCGTTGCCCAGACACATTGCAGCCGTTGTCATAGTCGGGTCAGATTGCGCCAGCGCAGTAGTATCCAGAACACCATCGCTTTATTGCTTGCCGCAACCTTGCTTTATATTCCGGCCAATTTGCTGCCGATAATGCGCACTGTATCATTTGGCGAAACCATTGATTCAACTATTATTAGCGGTCTGGTGCTGATGTGGCAGGATGGCGCCTATCCGGTAGCACTTATTATCCTGGTCGCCAGTGTAATTGTACCGGTAGCAAAAATCCTGGTGATGTTCTGGTTATGTTATTTAACCTCTATTCCACCACACCGGCGTCAGCGCTATTCAACGCAGATTTACCGCCTGGTCGATTGGGTCGGACGCTGGTCTATGGTCGATGTGCTGGTCGTAGCCATTATGGCGGCTTTAGTAAGGTTTGATTTATTGATGAGCGTGTATCCTGGCGTGGGTGCACTAG
>NZ_DATCSY010000053.1:0-6563 GCF_036568245.1 Rheinheimera sp.
TGGATGACTATGGCCATCACCCGACCGAGGTGGCTGCAACGATAGCTGCAGTGCGCGCGGCGTGGCCAGAACGGCGTTTAGTGATGGCATATCAGCCACACCGTTTTACCCGTACCCGTGATCTATATGAAGACTTCGCCAAAGTGTTGTCAACGGTAGACAAACTACTGCTGCTGGAGGTTTACAGCGCAGGTGAAGCGCCGATCGCCGGTGCTGACAGCCGCAGTCTGTGCCGCTCTATCCGTGCCCGTGGCACGCTTGACCCGGTATATGTTGCCGAGCCTGATGAATTGGCGCCCAGTCTGGCAGATGTACTGCAAGACGGTGATGTTGTGCTGACGCAGGGCGCGGGCAATATTGGCAGTCTGGTTAAAAAGCTGGCCGCAATGCAGCTTAATATCAATTTATTAAAAGCCAGTGCAGGAGATAAAGCATGAGCAGTAAACCCAATGCTTTTGGCAAAGTCGCGGTAATGTTGGGCGGCACCTCGGCCGAGCGCGAGGTGTCATTGCGTTCAGGCAATGCAGTATTAAAAGCCCTGCAGTCTGCGGGTGTTGACGCTTTTGCATTTGACCCACAAAGCCAGTCTCTGGCTGAACTCGCTGCCAGTGGTGCCCAGCGCGTGTTTATTGTACTGCATGGTCGCGGTGGTGAAGATGGCACCATGCAGGGCGCGTTGCAACAATTGCAGCTGCCTTATACCGGCAGTGGTGTACTGGGCTCGGCGCTGGCAATGGATAAAATTCGTTGTAAATGGCTGTTTCAGGCCCAGCAGTTGCCAACGGCAGCTTTTGCTGTGGTGCACAGCAACGATACCGATTTTGCCGGCTTGCTGGCGAGCCTGGGTGGCAAGGTAATGGTTAAGCCGGCTAATGAAGGTTCCAGCATAGGTATGAGTGCCGCCTCAAGTGCAGCTGAGCTGGAGCAAGCGATCCACGCCGCACTGAAATACGACAGCGAAATTCTGGTTGAACGCTGGATTAACGGCCGCGAGTTTACCGTCGCCATTTTAAATGGCGAAGTGTTGCCGGTAGTGGAAATGCGCACACCGCGCGCGTTTTATGATTATGAAGCGAAATATCAGGCCAACAGCACTGAGTATTTATGCCCGGCACCGCTTAGCGCTGAGCAAACTGCCGCTATGCAGCAAACTGCACTTAAAGCCTTTAATGCCGTTGGTGCGTCGGGCTGGGGCCGCGTCGATATCATGCTGGACCAAAGCGGCCAGCATTATTTGCTTGAGGTTAACACTGTGCCCGGCATGACCGAAAAATCGCTGGTGCCGATGGCGGCAAAAGCGGCAGGGCTCAGCTTTAACGACTTAGTACTGGCCATTCTGACTCAGGCACAAGAGGCAAGATAACGATGAACTGGCAACTGCCCACCTTACAACTGAAACAACGCCCGGCATTTTATGCCGGTGTGCTGTTTTTTGTTGTTGCGCTGGCAGGGCTGGTTTGGGCCGGGCTGAAAATCAGCGACTGGGTGCAAAGTAAACAAAGTGCGCCAGTACGGCAGGTAAAGTTGTATGGCGATTTTGAGCATATTGACGCCAGGCAGCTGCACCGGATATTGCAAAAGCAGTATGTGGGTAACTTTTTTAGTGTGAACGTGGATCAGGTGCAGCAGTTCCTGTTGCAACAACCCTGGGTATATCAGGTAGCCGTGCGCAAACAATGGCCTGATGCTCTGGTGGTTGTAGTAACAGAACAACAGCCGGTAGCAATCTGGAATCAGCAGCAACTTCTAAATACACAGGGTGATGTATTTGTGGCGCCCTTAGAGCAGCTGAAAACGGAACTGCCGATGCTAACCGGCCCCGACGGCAGCCAGCAGGATGCACTGTCCATGTTCCACCATATGCAGGGCTTGCTGGCCCTGCATAAATTTAATGCCGTGGCGCTTGGGCTGACCGAGCGTTTTTCCTGGCAGTTAGACCTCAGCAACGGTGTAGCACTGAAACTGGGGCGGGAAGATACATTAAAACGGCTACAGCGCTTTATTGAGTTGTATCCGGTGATCAGTAAACACAAAACCGAAGCCGTAGCCGAAGTGGACTTGCGCTATGACACCGGGGTAGCGGTGCGCTACAGCACTGAACAAAAGAGAAAAGCATGACTAAGTCGTTAGATAGAGATCTGATCGTTGGCCTGGACATTGGCACCGCGCAAATCAAAGCGGTGGTGGGCGAAATTACCGCCGACGACAAGTTGAGTATTGTCGGTGTGGGCACCCATGTCTCCCGTGGTATGGATAAAGGCGGCGTTAACGATTTGAACCTGGTGGTACAGGCGGTACAGCGCGCGATAGACGAAGCTGAACTGATGGCCGATTGTCGGGTATCGTCCGTGTATTTAGGCATCACCGGTAAGCATATCCGCTGCCAGAACGAAAGCGGCATGGTGCCGATTAACGATACCGAAGTGACGGCAGAAGACGTTTCAAACGTGATCCATGCCGCTAAATCGGTGCCTATCTCTGCCGAGCGACGCATGCTGCATGTGCTGCCACAAGAGTTTTCAGTCGATATGCAGGAAGGCATCAAAAGCCCGGTCGGCATGTCTGGTGTGCGGATGGAAGCACGGGCACATATTATTACCTGCGCCAATGATATGGCGAAGAATATCGAGAAATGTGTCGAGCGCTGTGGTCTGCAGGTTGACCAGCTGATTTTTACCTCGCTGGCATCAAGCTTTGCCGTGTTAACGGATGATGAAAAAGAGTTGGGTGTTTGCGTGGTCGATATGGGCGGCGGCACTATCGATATCTCAATTTATACCAACGGCGCGCTGCGTCACACCGCGGTGATCCCAGTCGCCGGTAATCAGGTTACCAGCGATATCGCCAAAATTTTCCGCACCCCAATCAGCCATGCTGAAGAGATTAAAGTGCAGTACGCCTGCGCGCTGCGCAGCATGGTAGGTAAAGAAGAAAGTATTGAAGTACCCAGTGTGGGCGGGCGTCCGGCCCGGTCGATGTCGCGTCACACGCTGGCAGAAGTGGTAGAGCCACGTTATCAGGAACTATTTGAGCTGGTGCTGGAAGAAATTCGCAGCTCTGGCCTGGAAGAGCAGATAGCGGCGGGCGTGGTATTGACCGGCGGTACCGCCAAAATGGAAGGTGCTGTCGAGTTTGCAGAAGACATATTTCAGATGCCGGTGCGCGTAGGTCAGCCTATGCATGTTACCGGCTTAAAAGAATACGTACAGGACCCAGCGTACGCCAGTGTGGTTGGGTTGTTGTTGTACGGCAAAGATGCGCGCACTCAGCAGAAAAAAGTGGCAGATGTGCGTGATTCAGTAGGCAGTTTCGTCAAACGGATCAGCAGCTGGTTCAAAGGCGAATTTTAAACTAAGCGTAGAAACGGAGAGAGAGCTATGTTTGAACTAATGGAAAACCACAGCGAAGAAGCTGTAATTAAAGTAATAGGTGTTGGTGGCGGCGGCGGTAACGCTGTTGAGTATATGGTTGCCAGCAATATTGAAGGTGTAGAGTTTGTTGCGGCGAATACCGACGCTCAGGCACTGCGTAATTCATCAGCCAACATTACGCTGCAGTTAGGCGCTAATGTGACTAAAGGTTTAGGCGCTGGCGCTAACCCGGAGATTGGTCGTCGTTCAGCAGAAGAAGACCGCGAAACCATCAAGAAAACCATTCAGGGTGCTGATATGGTGTTTATCGCTGCCGGTATGGGCGGTGGTACAGGTACCGGTGCAGCGCCAATCGTGGCCGAAGTGGCGCGTGAACTGGGTATTTTAACCGTGGCAGTGGTGACCAAGCCGTTCCCGTTCGAAGGTAAAAAGCGTACCGCTTTTGCCGATGAAGG
Organism: Rheinheimera sp.; assembly: GCF_036568245.1. GTDB lineage: Bacteria > Pseudomonadota > Gammaproteobacteria > Enterobacterales > Alteromonadaceae > Alishewanella. Next base: position 3,827 of record NZ_DATCSY010000053.1, read on the forward strand.
TATTCTGGAACTGAGCAAGCATGTTGACTCGTTAATCACTATTCCTAACGACAAGCTGTTAAAGGTATTAGGAAAAGGCACCAGCTTACTGGATGCATTTAAAGCGGCGAATAACGTACTGCTTGGCGCAGTACAGGGTATTGCTGAGCTGATTACCCGTCCGGGTTTAATCAACGTTGACTTTGCTGACGTGCGCACTGTTATGTCTGAAATGGGTACTGCGATGATGGGCAGTGGCCGCGCATCAGGCCCGGACCGTGCAGAAGAAGCCGCAGAGCAGGCCATTTCAAGCCCGCTGCTGGAAGATATCGATTTATCTGGCGCTAAGGGTATTCTGGTTAATATCACTGCCGGCCTGGATATCAGCATCGAAGAGTTTGAAACCGTTGGTAACGCGGTAAAAGCTTTTGCCTCTGAAAACGCGACAGTGGTTGTGGGCGCGGTGATTGACCCCAATATGCAGGATGAGCTGCGCGTAACAGTAGTGGCGACCGGTATTGGCGCAGATCGCCGTCCGGATATCAGCCTGGTGCCAAACAGCCGTCCGGAGCCGATGCCTGTATACGTGCAGCAAGGTAACACTATGCAAAAAGCTGCCCAGCAGCCCATGCGTGATGAAGCGCCGGCAGTAACAGCGAAGGCGCAGCCAGAGAGCAAAGCGAATATCGATATTTTTGATATTCCGGCATTTTTACGTAAACAGGCTGACTAACGCTATACTGGGTATAGCTAAAATCAGCGGCAGGGCCGACAGCAGAGTTAAGCTGCTGTTCAGTGGAATTTGGCATAATTGCCACATTATGCTATGCTTCGCCGCCATTTTGTGATTGCTTATTATTTGAGCAGGAAGAAATTATGATTAAACAACGTACCATCGACAAGACAGTCAGCTCCATTGGAGTAGGATTGCACAAAGGCGAAAAGGTTACGCTTACTCTCCGACCTGCGCCGGACAACACGGGTATCGTGTTCCGTCGTGTGGACCTGGATCCTGTGGTCGACTTCAAAGTAGCGCCTGAGTTAGTGGGCGATACCGTGATGTGTACCTGTTTAATCAATGAAAATGGCGTGCGGTTATCCACCACTGAACATCTGATGGCGGCCATTGCCGGGCTGGGTATTGATAACTTGGTTGTAGAAGTTGACGCTGCTGAAATTCCCATTATGGATGGCAGCGCAAATCCCTTTGTTTACCTGTTACTGGAAGCAGGTGTTGCCGAGCAGCGCTTAGCGAAAAAATTTATCCGTATTAAGAAAGCGGTACGGGTTGAAGACGGTGACAAATGGGCCGAATTTAAGCCTCACCACGGTTTTAAAATTGATTTTGCCATCGAATTTAATCACCCCGTTATCGCCGAAACCACGCAGCATATGCTGATGGATTTTTCTGCCGCCGGCTTTATTAAAGACATCAGCCGGGCCCGTACTTTCGGGTTTTTGCATGAAGTCGAGTACCTGCGGGCAAACAATCTGGCACTGGGTGGCAGCTTTGATAACGCCGTCGTGCTGGATGAGTACCGGGTGTTAAACCAGGACGGCCTGCGCTACGAAGACGAATTCATCAAGCACAAGATCCTTGATGCCGTCGGCGATTTATATATGGCCGGTTATAGCATTCTGGGCGAATTCAAAGCCTTTAAAACCGGGCATGCACTGAATAATCAGTTGCTGTGTGCGGTATTAGCAAACCAGGAAAACTGGGAATTTGTGACCTTTGAAGATAAAGCGCAAATGCCTATTTCTTATCTGGCGCCGCAACTGGCATAGAGTTGAAGCTAAAAACAACAAAACCCGGTTATTACCGGGTTTTGTTGTTTTTAGCTTCTGCGTTTTGGGCCAGTTTCAGCAGCGCCTGTTTTAAGGCACCGTCGGTGTTTTGTGCTACAGACAGCAGGGCCGTCGCGGCAGAATCTGATAATTGATGGCTGTTTTTTTGAGGTATCGGCACATTCGGCTTGTTAATCTGGCCATTGGGAGAGGCTTCAATGTCAATTCCAGCCAAATCAGGCAAGATTTTTCGGCGAAAATTGTCTAGAATGGCGTCGCGCTGCAATTTTAAACGGGTTAGCCAGGGCGCAGAGGCAGATAAAATAACGGCCCGGCCATCGCGGATACAGCTAACCTGGCAAAAACTAAGTTGCTCCAGTTGTAATACCTCAGCCAATACCTGATTCAACTGTTGCACCAGGGCAACCTGCTGTTGTTGCGACGCCAGGCTACTGTGCGACAGCACTTTGCTGATATCGAGCGGCTTCTGCGTATAGCGGGCCATTGGCGTTTACTACCTGCTGCGTTGGTAACATAAGCGCAGTGTAGCAGCTTATGTCTGCGGCGAGAATGATGCACCTTGAAAGCGTTAGCATCGGGCACCATATCTGGCGTAATATGCTGGGGTTTTAATATTTTTACTGGCTGAGCCAAGCGCCGCCGGGGCTGCACTGCAGTTTTAACTTAACATGGTATTTGGATAATGTTTGGAAAACTTTTTACCAAATTATTTGGTAGCCGCAACGACCGCTTCTTAAAAAAATTAGAAAAGCAAGTACAGCAGATCAATGCGTTAGAGGCAGAATTTGAAGCCTTATCCGACGACCAGCTGAAACAGAAAACCTCCGAATTTAAAAGTTTGTTAGCCAGCGGCAAAACGCTGGATGACATTCTGCCACAGGCATTTGCCACAGTGCGTGAGGCCAGTAAGCGTGTATTTGGTATGCGTCACTTCGACGTGCAGTTGATG
>NZ_DATCSY010000054.1:0-9973 GCF_036568245.1 Rheinheimera sp.
ATTAGGTGCAAAAATCGAGAACCGGCCACCGCCGCCGACATCTTCTTCCTCACCGAGCGTCGCATCAAAGTGCACCGCTTTATCAAACGGAAAGTCATCGACGAATATCAGGTTATCGCGTGGGCCGCGGCCACGCACGCTAAAGCTGGCAAATTCGCTGGCCGATGCCAGCCCAGGCAGTCCGTCCAGAGACAGTAGCGGATCAGCGCCACCGCCCACGGCGCTGCGCAGCGCTTCCCGGTCAAGATAGGTGCTGGAGCCTGCAGCAAAGGTAGCAGCTTGCTGTGCTCTGACTTCTACTACTTCAATAGCTTGGGGTTTCAGCTCGAAAGCTACCTTAATATTTTTGCGCGTTACCACCCGCACGCTTGGCTCATACACCGACGCGAAACCGCTTTTGCTCAGGTTGATAGAATAAAGCCCCGGGTCAAGCTGCTCTACCACGATACGCCCCTGGGTATCACTGGTTAAGGTTTGCGTGGCTGACGTTTCGCGCTCGGTTAGCGTGATTTGAACGTCTGATAGTGGCCGGTCAATATTTTGATCTTTGACGATGATCGTCAGCGCACCGGGCGCCTCTGCTGCCTGGCTAAAAAGTGGCCAGCTCAACAGCAACGCCGATAGCGTCAGCCATATTAGTTGTCTTAACTGCCGGCTCATATTACGCCCCCTCCAACAGTTAACCTCGATACCTGCCCCAATTGCCTACTCATATGTTGTCCTCCAACAATCCGCTGTATGTTTTGATGAAACGCAGGCAGGTTAACAAAGCTATTGTGACTAAAATGTCGCTAAGAGGTGAAAGCTTGGTCAGGAGCCGGCGGCTTGATATCTTGTGCGGCGAAAGTTGGCTTTTGAGGCGGAAATGCCGTGACCTTGCTTTTTGGCTTTGCACGAGTTATCTGAATAAACATTTGCCAATTAAACAAACAGAGAATTGCAAGGTTACAACAAGGTGATACCTGTAAAAGGTTACGATTCCCGTAAATCCGGTAGCGTCGTTTTATCGGTTGTTGTGGCATCGAGCACCACCAGCCAGCTGGGCGTTTCAGGCAAGTGCAGCGCTATAATTTTCAGGCAAACCAGCAGCGGAATCGCGATAAGTACGCCGACAACACCCCAGATCCAGCCCCAGATAAACATCCAGATCACCAGCACCAGCGGGTTCATATTAAAACGCCGGCCCAACGCCAGAGGGGTAATAAGCTGCGATTCAATCACGTTGAGTAGTAAGAACACGCCCGGCAACATTAAGATCTGCCCCGTTTGCTGATACTCAAAATAGCCAACTCCGGTCAGCAGCACCGTCAGTACCAAAGGGCCAACATAAGGTGCAAAGTTGAGCAACGTTGCCAAAGTGCCCCATAGCAGCGGATCCGGCACATCCAGCAGAAACATCGCCAGCGCAGTGGCTAACCCCAGCCCCACATTAATTGTACTGACGACCAGCACATAATGTGACATGTCATCCTGCACCGCATGAAAGGTAGACAGCAGGTTTTTCTTCGCATGAAGCGATGGCAAGGCCCGCACCATATTGCGTAACAACGCATCACCAAATACCAGAAAGAAGTAGGTAAACATCACCACAGCAGCAAGCTGAAACAGCATAATCGCTGTGGTTTGTGCCAACACAGACAGTAACGGCATAATACCGCTGCTTACCGCCGACTTTATTGATTCGGTAGCAGACTTGCCCGGCGCCACACTGTCTTTTAGCACGTCAATAGAAGCGGTAACATCTTCCACCTGCTCAGCTAAGCGTGAACCCAGCAGGGGTAAACGTTCCAGCCACTGGGCTGCGGGTTCATACAGCAGACTGATGCCAGCACCTGCCAGAGCCAGCATTACCATGATGATCAACGCCGCAGCTAAAGGCTTTGGCAGATAGCATTTGCCCATCAGCCTGACCGCTGGTGCGGCAAACAGCGCAAAAAATGCTGCGATCATCAGCGGCAGAATCAGCCCGCGGCAGAAGTAAAAGGTGTAACATAATGCCAGTAGCGCCATCAGTTTCATGGCAACAGTAGAAGCATAGCGGCGCTGCTGAGCGGAATAGGCTGTCATTCGATCCTGCCGGCTTAAAACAATGACCTTAGCCAACGCAGACCAATAACACTGCGCAAGGTTTTAACGGCACTGTTGTGCCGCAGCTGAAATAGTACACCAGCACTGAAACTTAACGTCAGTCCCGGCGCCGAGCCAATAAAGCTTTTAGCACGCTGCTGTAGTAACCAGCTTTCCGCCTGCAACACTTTTTGCCGCTGATGACCTTCCTGAGCCAGCCGCTCTACTTCCAACCGGCGGTGGCGTAGTAATTTATCAATCAGCATCAGATGCTCCTTCCGCTTTTAACAGCAAGCGTTTCAGTTGGCGCCAGGTTTCACCAAACCCAACTTGTGATAACACATAATCAAGGCTGCGCCAGCACCAATAAAGCACGGCGAGCTGCAACACCATCAATACCGCAGAACTTAACAGCACTGATCCGGAAAAGTGAAAAATCACATATCCTAACGCCAGCAGCAGACTGAACCACATCAGTACCATGCCTGCACCAAGACAGACGATGAGACCCGCAGCAACAGTCAGGCTTCGCCCTGTTAACTTCAACTCAGCTTTTGCTGTTTGACCCGATAATTTGATTTGCTCAGCATAACGCTCAGACATCGACCAACTCAGTGCAGCCATTTCTGAAATCTGGTTTACCGCACTTTGCAACACCGTTTTATCAGCATCAGGCTGAGCTGCACCCGGTGCAGTTCCGGGTGCCTGCGCTGTTGCTTGAGCGGCTTCCTTGCATTGCATGGCAAAAGCCTTAGCGACGACGCAGTAAAGTGGTTACCAGCATACCAGCGACAAAGGCTATACCAGCTGTCGCCAGCGGGTTTTGCTCTGCCAGAGAACGGGTTTTGCTGTAACTACTTTGCAGCTGCTGTTTAATCTCTTCCTGCTTGTGCGAGATAGCCTCTTTCGATGTCGCCGCAGTTTTACGCAGCGTATCTTCTGCTGCAGATGCTTTCATCGCCATACTGTCTACCGCATGATGTGCAGCCTCTGAAGCCCGCTCGGTAACCGGCGCATTTAAAGAACCATTACCTATAGTGCTGGTTTTAGCGGTTGTTTGTTGTGAACTGGCCATGTGATGCCTCCTTTTTAACAACGTTATGGCAGCCTAAGTGCTGCCAGATGCAGAATAGTTGTTGCAATGGTCAGGCCATCAATAAAATATATTAAAATCAATGTTTTATACAAATATGTAGTAAAAAACAGACATAATAGACTGTAGAAGTTACCCGCGCTTAGTAATCTTTACAGGGTAAGAAAAGTAAAAGCCAGACACGAGGTCTGGCTTTTTAAGCAGAAAAACATTCTTACTTATCGTGGTGTAAACGCATATGCGGGAACAGGATAACGTCGCGGATGGAAGCGGCGTCGGCCAGTAACATGACCAGGCGGTCGATACCGATACCCTGACCTGCTGTTGGCGGTAAACCGTGTTCCAGTGCGGTGACAAAGTCATCATCATAGAACATGGCTTCATCGTCACCGGCGTCTTTTTGTGCGACCTGCTCGCGGAAACGCTCGGCCTGATCTTCAGCATCATTTAACTCGCTAAAACCATTACCCAGTTCGCGACCACCGATAAAGAATTCAAAGCGGTCGGTAATTTCCGGGTTGTGGTCGTTACGGCGTGCCAACGGCGACACTTCAGCCGGGTACTCGGTAATGAAAGTTGGGTGGCGCAGCTTGGTTTCTACCAGCTCGTCAAACACTTCCATTAAAATACGGCCGTGGCCATAGTTGTCTTTTACTTCAATACCCAGTGTTTTCGCCAGTGCGGCTACCGACTCGCGCGTCGCCAGCTGCTCTTTAGTGATCTGTGGGTTGTGGTGCAGAATCGACTCCGTTACCGACATACGTGCAAACGGCTTGCCAAAGTCGAACACTTCGCCCTGATACGGCACTTCTGTTGAGCCCAGTACATGCTGTGCTAAGCCGCGGAATAGCTTTTCCGTTAAGTCCATCAGGTCGTTGTAATCGGCGTACGCCCAGTAGAATTCCAGCATGGTAAATTCCGGGTTGTGGCGGGTTGATACGCCTTCGTTACGGAAGTTACGGTTTAACTCGAATACTTTTTCAAAGCCACCAACGACTAAACGTTTTAAATACAGCTCTGGCGCGATACGCAGGAACATCTGCATATCCAGTGCATTGTGGTGGGTTTCAAACGGACGCGCTGAAGCACCGCCCGGAATAGCTTGCAGCATTGGCGTTTCGACTTCCAAAAAGCCTTCTTCGTTGAAGAACTTACGGATGTAAGCCACGGTTTTGCTGCGCACTAAAAAGGTGTGGCGTGATTGCTCGTTTGAAATAAGGTCTAAATAACGCTGGCGGTAACGCGCTTCGTTATCGGTTAAACCGTGGAATTTATCCGGCAGTGGGCGCAGCGCCTTGGTTAATAAGCGGATTTCAGTGGCCCATACCGTCAGCTCGCCAGTTTGGGTTTTAAATAAGTGGCCTTTAACCCCTAAGATGTCGCCTAAGTCCCACTTTTTAAACTGCTCGTTGTACAGGCCTTCTGGCAGGCTGTCGCGCGCGACGTAAACCTGGAACTTACCGCCCATGTCCTGCAGCGTAGTGAAGCTGGCTTTACCCATAATACGGCGCGTCATCATACGGCCGCCTAAGCTTACTTCAATTTTCTGCGCTTCTAACTCTTCTTTGCTTAAGTCGTTGTACTTGGCCAGCACTTCATCTGAGATGTGCTCACGACGGAAATCGTTCGGGAACATAAAGCCGTCTTCGCGTAGCTGCGCCAGCTTATGTTTTCGCTCAGCAATCAGTTTGTTTACGTCCTGAATTTCGTCGTGTTGTTGCTGTTGGTCAGACATAGTGTATTTCCTGATTGAGAGAGAACTTAAAGATTACAGGCCGGCTTTTAAGCTGGCTTCAATAAATTTGTCCAGATCGCCGTCTAATACCGACTGGGTATTACGGGTTTCGATACCGGTGCGTAAATCTTTGATGCGCGAGTCATCCAAAACATAAGAGCGGATCTGGCTGCCCCAGCCGATATCCGACTTGGTATCTTCCAGCGCTTGTTTTTCCGCGTTTTGCTTTTGCAATTCAAATTCGTAAAGTTTGGCGCGCAGTTGTTTATAAGCGTTATCACGGTTTTTATGCTGTGAACGGTCGTTCTGACACTGCACCACGATATTGGTCGGCAAGTGGGTAATACGTACCGCTGAGTCAGTCCGGTTTACGTGCTGACCACCGGCACCCGAGGCGCGGTAAGTATCGATACGTAAATCTGCCGGGTTAATTTCAATTTCGATGTCGTCATCAATTTCTGGCGACACAAACACTGAAGCAAACGAGGTATGACGGCGGTTACCACTGTCGAACGGGCTTTTACGCACTAAACGGTGCACGCCGGTTTCGGTACGCAGCCAGCCGTAGGCATATTCGCCGGAAAATTTGATAGTACAGCCTTTAATACCGGCCACATCACCGTCGGTAACTTCATAGATCTCGGGTTTAAAGCCTTTATCTTCACCCCAGCGCAGATACATCCGCATCAGCATACTGGCCCAATCCTGGGCTTCAGTACCGCCAGAACCAGCCTGAATGTCGAGGTAGCAGTCGTTTGCATCATGATTGCCGGAGAACATCCGGCGAAATTCCAGCAGGCTAAGCTGTTTATCTAAATCAGCCAGTTCAGCTTTAGCCTCTTCAAAGGTGTCTTCGTCTTCAGCTTCCACCGCCAGCTCAACTAAGCCTTCAACGTCTTCCAGGCCCTGATCCAGCTTATCAATGGTGCCAACAACCTGCTCCAGCGCTGAGCGCTCTTTACCCAGTGCCTGGGCTTTATCCGGCGTGTTCCAAATCGCAGAATCTTCTAATTCGCGGGAAACTTCTTCTAAACGCTCTTTCTTGCCATCATAGTCAAAGATACCCCCGAAGCACGTTAGTGCGTTCAGTTAAATCTTTAATGCTGTTGTACACCGGATTGACTTCAAACATGCTGTTGTCTGTAACCTTGAAATGCCAGAGAAAAAATAGGCGGCGATTGTAGCAAATTTATTGCCGTTGATGCAGCAGTCCTGAAGTAATATTTGCTTAATTAAACATGAGTTCAGCTAATTTCTTCTGCCATTCGATGTACATTCTGCAGGCTTTTCTATAATTTGGCTGTACTCACTTCGTTTAAGCTTTGTTCAGGTTATGTTTAAACTAAGCGCAATGCTCCTGCTGGCGACCAAAGCTAATATTCTCGGCTACTGTGTTGCTGTGCTTATGGTGTCTGCAGCCTTTGCTGCTCCAGAGCAAGCAACAAGCCCGGAAAAGACCGCCGTTATTTATGCCTGGTCAGAAGCTATGGCTGATGACCCCAGAGGCCACTACCCTATTGATCTGCTCAAACTTGCACTGGCCCGCTCTGGCGAAAATTACATAGCCCTGCCCAGTAAGCATGAGTTACGCCAATACCGCACCCTACGCTAGGTTCAGCTGAACCGCGATTTAGATGTAGTCTGGACTTTTACCAGCACCGCCCGCGAACAACAGCTGCTGGCCATCCGAACTCCCATAGACAGAGGTTTATTAGGTTGGCGATTATTGCTGATAAATAAGCAGGACCAAGCGCGCTTCGACACACTCAGCGTAAATGAATTAAAACATCTACGCAGTGCGCAGGTATAGACGTAAGCTCAGTGTCTATTTCGTTGTTATCACGCTCAGTTTCACTGCACTGATGGCGGTGATGGTAACCGGCTGGCAGATTTACCTGACTTATAAAAGCGAAATGACCGCTTTGCGGGACCGGTTTGACCAGATAGAAAAAAGCTACATTCCAAGCCTGAAAGAGGCCATGTGGGCTGTCGATGAGCAGCGCATCAATGTGCTGCTCGATGGTTTAGCAGCGTTGCCAGGTATTGGCAGTATTATCTTGCTGGATGATATTGGTACCCGCTGGCAACGCAATAACACCTCTGGAAACCAGGCAGCAGACAGCCGCAGCTTTACGCTGCAGTATCATATTGGAAATGATCAGTATCTGCTTGGTGAGCTGCAAGTGACACTGATGGATGATGCCATTTACCAGTCGCTAAAACCAAAGCGGTCGCTATCAGTATCACCACCTGTTTATCATTACTGGTTGCCGCTCTTATTCTGTTGTATTTATTCCGTCATGCCATTAGCCGGCATCTGGAAAACATGGCGCGTTATGCGGCAACACTCGACAGTGACAACATGAACCAGCCGCTTAGCCTGAACCGCCCGGCGACCAGGCAACCTGACGAGCTGGATATGGTTGTCGAAGCGATAAACAAAATGCGGCAGAACATTCTGGATGATTTAAACAAACGCACTGAAATTGAGCTGGAGCTGATCCGCCATCGGCAGGATCTTGAAAAGCTTGTATCGGAGCGAACAAAAGAGTTGGAACAGAACAACCATACATTACAGCAGCAGTCTGCAGAACTGTCTGAGCAGAATGCCGAGTTAAATGCTTATGCGCATACAGTAGCGCACGATTTAAAGCATCCGTTAACGGCATTACTGGGGCAAACCGCCTTATTACAAGGTGCAGCGAATGCATTGTCCGAGCAGCAACGCAGCGACCTGCTGCAAAGCATTCATAGCAGTGCAGAGAAGATGAATAATATTATCAATGCCTTGCTAATGTTAGCCAGCGAACACAATGCCAATATCCGCTTTACCGAAGGCTGGCCTAAAGCAATGGGATTCTCGCCCTGGTTAGAGCAAGTGTGGGTAAACGATATCTCTAATGCCATTAAATATGGTGGCGAGGCCCCTGCAGTAGTATTGGGGGCTAATGAGCTGCCAAATGGCCAGATCCGCTATTGGGTAAAAGACAGTGGCCCGGGCATAGCGCTGGAGAAACAAACCGCGCTGTTTGCGCAGTTCAACCGTCTGGATACCAAAAAAGCTGACGGCCACGGCCTGGGTTTATCCATTGTTGCCCGAATTGTGCAGCGCTTAGGTGGAGAAACCGGTTACGAGACACCACCAGATGGCGGCAGCCTGTTTTGGTTTAGCCTGCCTGCTGAATAACAGTCATTAGCATGCCAGCATATGCCGGACTATCAGCTGTAAGTTTTGCTTGTCGCGAAACTCGTTAATATCCAGTTGGTACGCCAACTGCACTTTCTGCACGTTAACATCGGGCCAGGCTTTATTGTCGGCATTAAACCAGATTGCATCCACTAACTTACCGCCAGGCGTTTGTAGCACCATCTTCAGATGCTTGTCTGACAGCATCTTTTGGCTGATAAGCGTAAACTCGCCATCAAATACCGGTTCCGGAAATGCCTGCCCCCAGGGCCCGGCTTGCTGTAACAACCTGGCAAAATCCAGCTCAAAGCAATCCGCCGGTAATTCACCATCGGTATAAATAACAGCGGTTAGTTGCTCTGGTGTCAGATATTTTTTTGCCGTCAATGACAGCGCCAGCTTAAAGGTATCAAGCCGTTCAGCACTGATAGTTAACCCGGCCGCCATCGCATGACCGCCAAACTTTTTGATTAAACCGGGATACTGTGTAGAAATTTCTTCAAGCAAATCACGGATATGCAAGCCATTTATTGAACGGGCTGAACCTTTCAGCTCACCGTCATCGCCCTGCGCAAACACTATGGTAGGCCGGTGAAACTGCTCTTTTATCCGTCCGGCTAAAATGCCAATCACGCCCTGATGCCAGTCATGCCGGTAAAGACACAGGCATTCTGGCAAATCTTTGCCATCAAAGGATAGCTGGCTTAAAAATGCCTGCGCTTCGGTTTGCATGCTTTGCTCAATAGCACGGCGCTCGACATTTAAACTGTCCAGTTCAGCAGCGTACTGCCGTGCTAACCCAAGCTCTGGTGCCAGTAAACAGCTTATTCCCAGTGACATATCATCCAGCCGGCCGGCTGCGTTTAACCTCGGCGCCAGCGCAAACCCAAAGTCACTGGCAGTGAGCTTTTGCGCATTGCGGTTTGCGACATCAATCAGCGCCTGAATACCGGGGCGGCATTTACCGCTGCGAATTCGCATCAGCCCCTGGTGCACCAGAATACGGTTATTGCTATCCAGTGGCACCACATCAGCTACCGTCCCCAGAGCTACTAAATCCAGCAGCTCGGCTAAATTAGGCTCGCTTTGCGTTGCACTAAAATACTGCCGTTCACGCAGCGCTGCCCTAAGTGCCAATAGCAGATAAAACGCTACGCCAACGCCAGCCAGTGCTTTGCTGGCAAAACTGCAACCGGGCTGATTAGGGTTCACTATTGCATCGGCGTCAGGCAATTCATTGCCCGCCAGGTGGTGGTCGGTAATAAGCACTTTAACACCGGCTTTTTTCGCCAGTGCCACGCCTTCAATGGCAGAAATACCGTTATCAACGGTAATGATAAGCTCGGCTCCCTGCGCTACTGCCAGCTCAGCCATTGGCGGCGTCAGGCCGTAGCCGTACTCGAAACGGTTTGGTACCAGATATTCTACATACTTAAAGCCCAGCTCTTTCAGGCCGGTTAGCAATACAGCGGTACTGGTGGCGCCATCCGCATCAAAATCACCAACGATCACCAGTTGCTGCTGCTGAGCCAGTGCCTGCAGCAGCAGTTCTACTGCTGAGTTGATGCCCTTTAAACTGTTATAGGGCAATAACGCCGCTGCGCCACGCTCAAGCTCCCGGATGTCAGTGATACCACGGCTGATATACAAGCGTTGCAGCACCGGGTGTTGCACGCCGGCTAAGGGTGGTAAAACGCCGGGTAAAGCCCGGCGCTGAATAAAACGGTTTACTGCAGACATAGCGGGTTAAACATCTGTTTTCAGTTGTTCCAATAACGCTTTCGCCGGTTGATACCCCGGAATTAACCGGCCACTGGGCAGAATAATCGCCGGCGTACCGCTGATACCGAAAGATTGGCCCAGCTCATACTGTGCCTTTACCGGGTTCTGG
>NZ_DATCSY010000055.1:0-6545 GCF_036568245.1 Rheinheimera sp.
CTTGCTACAGAGCAGGTTAACCTGGCACTGCTTGAGTCGGTTGACGCGGCAACGCTGCAACAAGCACTGGCCGGCTCGGGTTATAGCCTGGCTGAAAAGCCTTTATCTACCGCGGCCGCAGACAGCGACACGACGCCATTCTACCGTCAGGCCTGGTGGCCGGTGGTGGGTGCTGCCGTACTGACATTGCCACTGGTGTTACCTATGCTGGGGATGCTATTTGGCGAAGATTGGATGCTACCTGCTTTGTGGCAGTGGCTGCTGGCTACGCCGGTGCAGTTCTATTTCGGCGCGCGGTTTTATAAAGCCGGCTGGGGCGCGGTAAAAGCCGGCAGCGGCAATATGGATTTGCTGGTGGCTATTGGTACCAGCGCGGCTTATGGCTTGTCACTGTATTTGTGGTATAGCTTCGATGGCCACCACGGTATGCCGCACCTGTATTTTGAAAGCAGCGCTGCCGTGTTAACTCTGGTGCTGCTGGGCAAATTTCTTGAGCACCGCGCTAAGCGGCGCACTACCAATGCACTGCGAGCGCTGGAGAACCTTAAACCGAGCGAGGCCAGAGTTAAGCGGGATGGCAGCTGGCAGCTCGTTGCTGCGGCAACGGTGCAAAGCGGTGAAACAGTGCAGGTTAAACCGGGCGAGCGCATTGCAGTAGACGGCGAAGTACTCAGTGGTGACAGCCATGTTGATGAAGCGCTGATCAGTGGCGAAAGTTTACCCTTGCATAAAAGCAGTGGTGATAAGGTCGTTGGCGGCGCACTGAATCTGGACGGCGTACTGGAGCTACGTGCTACCAGCGTAGGCGCCGAATCAACGCTGGCAAAAATTATCCGTCTGGTAGAACAGGCTCAGGGCGCCAAAGCCCCGGTACAGGCATTAGTCGACAAGATCAGCAGCATATTTGTACCGGTAGTACTGGTGATCGCACTGATTACGTTACTCGGTTGGGGCTTTAACAGCGGCGACTGGACGCTGGGCATATTAAACGCAGTAGCGGTGCTGGTTATTGCCTGTCCCTGTGCATTGGGTCTCGCGACTCCGGCGGCCATTATGGCTGGCACCGGTACAGCCGCACGTCATGGCATTCTGGTCAAAGATGCCGTAGCCCTGGAACGGGCAACCCGGATAGATTATGTCGTATTTGATAAAACCGGCACCCTTACCGAGGGCAAGCCGCAGCTAAGCCAGTTAACGGCCCTGAGTGGTACAGACACCGACCTTTTGCAACTGGCGGTCTCATTGCAACAACACAGTGAACACCCGCTGGCTAAAGCGATACTGGCCAGAGCAGAGCAGGAAAACATTGCCCCACTTGCCATCACTGATTTTGCCGTCGTAGCCGGCAAGGGTGTAAAAGCACAGCATGAAGGCGCTGAGTTGATGCTTGGCAGTAGCCACTGGATGCGTGAACTAGGGCTGGAATTGCCGCTGGACCGCATTACAGCCAAAGGTGCATCTATCTCCTGGCTGGCCAGAAAACAGCAGCAAAACATTGAACTACTGGGACTATTTTGTTTCAGTGATATGCTAAAACCGCATGCTAAAGCGGCGGTAGCGCAGTTACAGCAGCAGGGTGTTAAGGTTGCCATGTTAACCGGCGACAGCAAAGCCAGTGCCGAAGTTGTTGCCGCTGAGTTGAAGCTGGACAGCTATCAGGCAGAAGTATTACCTGCCGATAAAGCCAGTTTTATTCAGCAGTGCCAGCGTGAAGGTTACCAGGTGGCGATGGTGGGCGACGGCATTAACGACGCGCCGGCATTGGCGCAGGCTGATTTAGGCATTGCCATGGCAACGGGCACCGAGGTCGCCGTCAGCGCGGCAGCTATTACCCTAATGCGCGGTGAGCCGGTACTGGTTGCCGCAGCCCTGACACTGGCCGGTAAAACCTACCGTAAAATTCAGCAAAACCTGTTCTGGGCGTTTATTTTTAATATCATCGGTATACCGCTGGCGGCGCTGGGCTATTTAAACCCGGTAATAGCCGGCGCGGCCATGGCGAGCAGCAGCTTTCTGGTAGTCAGCAATGCCTTGTTATTACAACGCTGGAAAATTAAGGAGTAGCCATGCGCACCCTGTTAACTATCGGCGAAGCGGCTAAAGCCAGTGGGCTGTCGGCGAAGATGATCCGTCATTACGAGCAAAGTGGCTTGCTGGCTAAATCGCCACGCACCGACGCTGGCTACCGGCTGTACAATAACCAGCAGCTCCAGCTGCTGGGCTTTATCGCCCGGGCCAGAAAGCTGGGGTTTTCGTTAAACGAGATATTGTCGTTGCTGCAGCTGTGGCGTGACCCGGCCCGTGAAAGCCGGGCCGTAAAGCGCCTGGCGGAGCAGCATCTGGCCGATATTAACCAGAAAATAAGCCAGCTGCAGCAAATGCAGCAAGTGTTGCAGCAGTTATCTGATTGTTGTAGCGATGATCATAATTCTCAGTGCGCGATTTTAGCTGGGTTAGCCGCAGGTAATACGAGTTGAGTCGTCTAAGCGAGGTAAGCAGCAAGTTGGAAAAGCAAAGGATTTAAATGTCGCAATATCGCACTATGCAGCAATTTTGTACTGTTGATCTATGTAATTCATTAAACTCGTCTGCCAGGACCTCATTGCACAGTTAGCCAAAGTGGCTTTGTCAACATCCAAATACCTGCTGCAATCATAAATAGATTTTCAGTTAGTGATACAAATCCGAGTGGTACATTGCTATCTCCGCCG
The DNA here is from genome assembly GCF_036568245.1 of Rheinheimera sp. Taxonomy (GTDB): domain Bacteria; phylum Pseudomonadota; class Gammaproteobacteria; order Enterobacterales; family Alteromonadaceae; genus Alishewanella. The sequence continues at coordinate 2,712 of NZ_DATCSY010000055.1, forward strand.
ACACAAGCGCACTTTAATTCCCTCTTATCAAGATATACTGCTTTAAATACAGATACTGCTCCTACACTCCCAATGAACAGTGAAACAGGACCGACTGTATACCATGGTAGCGCTCCCAGCATCCCCAGCCCCGCGAAGGCTTCAGCAAAGGGATAGATATATGCATAGGTCAGATAGCGCATTGCCAGCAAGTCATAAGTAATAAATGAGTTTGAAAAACTATACAAATCTCTGAACTTCTGAATGGCCAAAATTGTCATGCTAAATGCAACAAAAAGTTCACTCATCTTAATTAAACTTGGACTTTCCGTGTAGGCAAAACTAACAGCTAATGCCATTAAAAATGCCACTGCAAAAATAGCTAAAACAGGCGTATAAGTTGTACCCGTTTGGCCTGCTGGTTTCATGTTAAAGTGCTTTCTTAAATCATCGTAACCACCTATTCGTTGCCCTTCAATAAAGGTTTGTGGGGTTGTCTCTACATTATACTTTTTCTTAAACTCGTCAGTTTCTTCACGAGAAGTCAACTTGTGATCTTCCACTGCAAAACCTTGCTTTTCCAATAAGTTTTTTGAACGAAGTCCGTATGGACAAATATGCTCACTTGTATGCATACGATATAAGGTTGCTGATTTTCGCATTTCTTTACTCACATGAATTATTGTTCGCTAAGTTAACAAAACACAATGATGAACTATTCCGAATTAAAAGCCGGAACAGGTCTTAATGCGGCTTCTTGCTCTGATTCAGCTATGCCATTTTTTTTAATATCATTAATCAACCATGTCATTTCCTTAATTTCACGTTCTTGAGCTTTAATTATCTCAGCTGCCAGAGATCTAACACGTACATCTTTAATACCGGCGCGGCTACTCGTTAATATTGCAATTGAATGGTGTGGAATCATTGCCTTCATCCATGAATCATCTGCGATAGTGGTCTGAGACCTTACAAGATACAAAGAGACGCAAAAGACCAAGGTCGAAATGGCTAGTATTAAAATATTAAGTAACTTTCTTTTATACATACTCCACATAAAGATTAGCATAGCGATTGCCATGCCGGCTCCCATGTACAGCGCCATATAGCCACGTGTCTCACTAAACCACAGGTGCTGCATCGCATATGTATTGAGATACATCATGAGAAACATAAGAAGAGTGGACGTGATGATCATCACCGTAAATTTTACATATTGCATCGTGTAATCCTTACAATTTAAAGTGGTAAATTCAAATAAAAGCCATGCTGTTCAGCAATTCGAATGAATGTGGCAGTTAACACGCAATATTGATACCAAATTATTAAATTGAAGCATCAGTACCTTTGTTTGCGCTAGCAAAGCAGGTGAAGCAATAATGCAGGCAAATGACAACGTCAGTACATCGATATAGAAAGAAGTAGCTTGTAGCCAAGTATTATGAACTGCGGCTAACACCAAAAAAATCAACAGTGTAAAAGTGTTGACCTTACCACTATGGTAAGCCGCAGACTGCTTTGGCCCAATTACTTAAGGAGCTTTGCAATGTTGAAGTTAAAAATTGACGAAATGACCTGTAACCACTGCGTTAGTTTAATTAACCGTGCCATTAGCGCGCTGGACAAAAATGCGGTTGTCGAAGCCGACATCGCCAGTCACAGCTTGACAGTGAACAGCTCACAGTCGCAGGAAGACATTCTGGCTGCACTGGATGAAATAGGCTACCCGGCTACACCGGTTGCGTCTTGCTGTAATGTGCAGATGAGCTGCAAGTCAGCAAAAGTGGCAGACTAACGTTTCGCGGTGATACGCAGTGCGGCAGGTTGCACGCCTGACCGCACTGCTCACCGCACTTATTTATCTAACACGTTGATTTAGTTACCATTGCAGCACCACGTAGCGGCAAGTATTGCAACTACCCTACTTACTGCATGGCCGCATTGCTGATGTGAGCGTAAACTCTGGCGCTGCCATCTTTATGCAGCAGCAAAATGTCGTACGGCATAAAGCGGTCTTCCACTTCCATACCCGGTGAGCCCAGCGGCATAGCCGGCACGCTAAGGCCAATCGCGTCCGGATGCGACTCAGCGAGGAATTGCCGGATGTATTTCGCCGGTATATGACCTTCAAAGACATAGCCTTGCTCAGATACTGCGGTGTGACAGGAATAATACTGTGGCGTAATGCCATAACGGGTTTTTATGCCGCTTAAATCATCATAGTTTTTTGTCTGTGCAACCACACCCTGCTGCTCAAGATGCGACACCCATTTTTTACAGCAACCGCAGCTTGGCGTTTTATATACGGTAAGTGTTAATTCAGCCGTTTTATCAGCGCTGCCGGGCATAGTATTGCTATGCTCAGTACCACTGGAATGTTCGCTGCTGGATGATGCACTCGTATCCGGCATCACCGGATCCGTGTCTTTACAACCTGTCAGTAGCGCGACGGCTACCAGCACTATCGCTGCCAGAGTTAACTTCATTTTCGTCTCCTGCTAGTGGCGCTTTAGTGTGACCAGTGTACATGCACGATTTTCCAACCGTCGCCCTTATCTACCAGCACCAGCGTTTCTTTACTGACCACGTCAACCGGCTTGTCTTTATACTCGCCTGTCAGCTGAGTGCGGCTTACCGAATAAGCCACATTGCCCAGCACCTTGGTCTTATGCTCTAACGTTTCAGATTGCACTGCCGCCATAAACTTCATATCGGCCAGCATATGATGGCTGGCATACTCATCAGCCGAGCGCTCAACACCGTTGCCTTCGACAATCAGCACGTCATCGGCCAGCATGGCGCGAGCAGCAGCGGCATCGCCAGATCGTAACGCCTGATGAAATGCTTTTACCGCTTGCGCTGGCGCTGTATTTTCGCCGACAAACAAGGCAGGGGTGTTAGGCTTTTCATTGCCATGTGCCAGCGCACCAGCGGATGACAACAACGCCATGCCTAAGGTGATAACAGCTAAGGTTTGGATTTTTTTGCTTAATATCATAGGTATCCTGTTGTCATTATTTGGATAAAGCTGACTTATCTTGCTAAGCCAACTACAGTGGTAAAGCTGCTGCAGGTTACCAGTACCAATAACGCCAACAGCATTTCGATAAAAATAGATCGCGCCAGCAACCGGCTGTTCTGATGCTGCGCCAACGCTTTCACCAGGTTAAATTTATGCCAGGCTGCCAGCAGTAACATAGCCGCGACCAACATCAGCTTTAACAGCATTAAACGACCATAGTCGGTTACAAACAGTGCTGCAGGCGAATCGAGTAGCTGCAGTAGTATCAACACGCCACAGCTGATAAGCACTAACACCACAATTACCGCTACGCGGCCAAACTGCTGCATCAGTGCCAGTAACCTGTCCGGGGCTAAGCGGTAACAGCTTTGCCACAGCGGCAGCAAGGACCCAACCCAAGCCGCAATCGCAAGCACATGTAGCGTTAGCAGCAGCTGCCACAGGCCAGTCAAACTGGCAACGTGGCCGGTTTGACTGAAGCTGGCGGCCAGCAATAACGCAGCGATACTCACTAGCGTAATACTAACCATTTTGTTGCTATGTTTAACACGCCAGGCCCACAGCCACAGCGTGGCAAAACCACATAGCAGTAACAGCAGCTGGGTTCGCATTGCCGATTGCCAAACCATCTGCAGCATCAGCCTGTCGGCCATGCCCGCTATACCGGCCTCGGCTAGCGCGCCAGCCTGCAGCGGCAGATACAGCAGCGCCAGTACAACACCTGCAGCCGACCAGCCCAGTACAAGGCGCTTTAACCACTGCCGAAAGGCGCGGCTGTCAGACTGTGATTGCCCCTGAGCTAAAGCCGGTAACAACAGCAAAAAAGTCGCAGC
>NZ_DATCSY010000056.1:0-3768 GCF_036568245.1 Rheinheimera sp.
TAAGTTAATGATCCTTCGAGTGAAGATCTATTTATGCACTGAAATTAGCGTGCTTAATAGTAAACATAATAAAAAGATCTCTAAAAAGATCTTATTTAATTTAGAAGATCCTCTGCCACCTGTAGCATTCCACTTAACCTCAGATCAGGCTACAATATGCTTCTTTGAAAGCTCGATCCTATTAATCCAGATACTGAGGCAACTATGCTGTACCAGGAGACATTCGATGTCATCGTTGTAGGTGGCGGCCACGCAGGCACTGAAGCCGCTTTGGCAGCAGCCCGCATGGGTCGTAATACCCTATTGCTTACCCATAATGTTGAAACACTGGGACAGATGTCATGTAACCCTGCAATTGGCGGTATCGGCAAAGGTCATTTGGTAAAAGAAATTGATGCTTTAGGCGGCGCTATGGCAATTGCTGCTGATAAAGGCGGTATCCAGTTCCGTACGCTCAACAGTTCCAAAGGCCCTGCGGTTCGAGCTACCCGGGCCCAGGCTGATCGTCAATTGTATCGTGCTGCAATTCGTCAAATTCTGGAAAATCAGCCTAATTTGAGTATTTTCCAGCAATCCTGCGATGATCTGATTGTAGAGAATGATCAGGTTACCGGTGTTGTTACTCAGATGGGACTGAAATTCAAAGCTAAATCTGTGGTGTTAACCGTTGGTACTTTTTTAGGTGGCCAGATCCATATTGGTTTACAGAGCCATTCCGGCGGTAGAGCGGGTGATCCACCGTCTATCGCATTAGCAAAACGTTTGCGTGAATTACCGTTTCGGGTCGATCGGTTAAAAACCGGTACGCCACCACGTATTGACGCCCGTTCTGTAGATTTTTCACAGATGCAGCCACAGCCTGGTGATAATCCAACGCCAGTATTTTCATTTCTTGGCAAGCAATCAGATCACCCTCGGCAGATCCCGTGTTATATCACTTATACCAATGAGCAAACTCATGATGTGATTCGCAATAACCTCGACCGCTCGCCAATGTATACCGGTGTAATTGAAGGCATAGGTCCACGTTATTGCCCTTCTATTGAAGACAAAATCATGCGCTTTGCTGATAAAGATAAACATCAGATTTTTATCGAACCGGAAGGCTTAACCACGCATGAGCTGTACCCTAACGGCATATCAACCAGTTTGCCTTTTGACGTGCAGCTAACCATAGTGCGCTCGATAAAAGGTATGGAAAACGCCCATATTACCCGGCCAGGCTATGCTATTGAATATGACTTCTTTGATCCGCGTGATCTGAAAAGTACTCTGGAAACCAAATTTATCAGCGGTTTATTCTTCGCAGGCCAGATTAATGGCACCACAGGCTATGAAGAAGCCGGTGCTCAGGGCTTACTGGCCGGCTTAAATGCTGCTTTGTTCTGCCAAGACAAGCACGGTTGGTCGCCAAGCCGCGATCAGGCGTACCTGGGGGTACTAGTTGATGATCTGACGACGCTTGGTACAAAAGAGCCCTACCGTATGTTTACCAGCCGGGCCGAATACCGTTTGATGCTGCGTGAAGATAACGCTGATGCACGTCTGACTGAAAAAGGCCGTGAATTAGGCTTGGTAGATGATGTGCGCTGGGCTGCATTTAACCAAAAGATGGAACAAATTGCGCTGGAACGTCAACGCTTAAAGCAAAGCTGGATCCATCCACAACACGCTGCACTGGGGCAGGTAAATGCCCTGGTAAAGACACCTTTGAGTAAAGAAGCCAGTTTAGAAGAGCTGGTACGCCGGCCAGAAGTCAATTATATCGATCTGATGCAGATCGCTGACCTTGGCCCGGCGCTGACAGATCCTGCCGCCGCCGAGCAGGTAGAAATTCAGATTAAGTACGAAGGCTATATCCATCGGCAGCAGGATGAAATTGCTAAGCAGCAACGTAATGAACAAACGTTACTGCCGCAGCAATTTGATTATAAAGCCGTAAAAGGCTTGTCAAACGAAGTTATTGTTAAGCTGAACCAGACTCAGCCTCAAACCGTTGGCCAGGCATCGCGTATTTCCGGTATTACACCTGCGGCCATTTCACTGTTACTGGTGTACCTGAAAAAGCAGGGCTTGTTGCGTAAAACGGCTTAACTCAGACAAGGTTATTGATGTTAGAACAATTACGCTTGCTGGTTGCGCAAACCAGCCTAACGCTGACAGAACAACAATTGCACCAATGTATTGAATACGTAAAACTACTGGATAAATGGAACAGCGCCTATAACCTGACATCCGTGCGCGATCCACAAGAAATGTTGATCAAACATGTAATGGATAGTCTGGTGGTGGCACCTCACCTGAACGGCGATCGCTTTATTGATGTGGGGACCGGCCCGGGCTTACCCGGTGTATTACTGGCGATCTACTATCCGGATAAACAATTTACTCTGCTCGACAGTCTGGGTAAACGTATTCGTTTTCTCAATCAGGTGAAATTACAGCTGAAATTGAGCAATATTTTCCCGTTACAAAGCCGGGTGGAAGACCATCAGCCAAAACAGGGCTATGATGGTGTGATCAGCCGCGCTTTTGCTTCAATGAACGATATGCTGAACTGGTGCAGGCATTTACCCGCTCCGACTGGCCGCTTTTTCGCCATGAAAGGTGCTGCAGTACAAGAAGAAATTGCAGCTTTGCCTGATTTTGTTAAAGTAGCGTCCGTTCAGCCATTGCTGGTACCACAGTTGCAAGCGCAACGCCATTTGGTAATACTGGACCCCTGCTAACTGATAACGAGGACATCTTGTGGCGAAAGTGATCGCAATAGCTAACCAGAAAGGTGGTGTAGGTAAAACCACTACGGCAGTGAATCTGGCTGCCTCGCTGGCTGCGACCAAGCGCAAGGTGCTTCTGATCGATTTGGATCCTCAGGGCAATGCTACTATGGGCAGCGGGGTTGATAAGTACGAGCTGCCTGCCACAGCTTATGAGTTGCTGGTAGATGACAAGCCTTTAGTAGATGTGTTGGTTAAAGAAACCAGCGGTGGCTATCATCTGGTTGGCGCCAACGCCGATCTTACCGCAGCCGAAGTGCGTTTAATGAATGTTTTTGCACGCGAACTGCGTTTGCGTAACGCATTGAAAGATTACCGCAACAGTTACGATTTTATCTTTATCGACTGCCCTCCATCGTTAAATATGCTCACGGTTAATGCCATGGCCGCAGCGGACACTGTGCTGGTCCCTATGCAATGTGAATACTTCGCGCTCGAGGGGTTAACTGCGCTGGTTGAAACTATTAATCAGCTGGCTGCTGCGGTTAATCCTGAGTTAAAGATCGAAGGTATATTAAGAACGATGTACGATCCGCGTAATCGTTTGGCCAACGACGTATCAGAGCAGTTAAAACAACATTTTGGTGACAAGGTCTACCGCGCCGTTATTCCACGCAATGTGCGCCTCGCCGAAGCACCCAGTTTTGGTGCACCGGTAATGTATTATGATAAAAGTTCAACCGGGGCTAAAGCTTATCTGGCGCTGGCTGGCGAAATGTTACGCCGGGCCGATAAAAAAACGGTTAACAGCCCTGCCGCTGTCTGAACGTTAATTATTTAGGGAAGCAATTTAGCATGTCGGTAAAGAAACGCGGCCTGGGCCGGGGTCTGGATGCCTTACTTACGTCCAACAGAACCAGCAACAGCGATACTGCCACTGTGATCAGCAGCGAACTGCAGCAGTTGCCGGTTGAATTTCTCAGCCCGGGTAAATATCAGCCGCGTAAAGATATGTCCCAGGAAGCGCTGGAAGATTTAGCCAGTTCTATCC
>NZ_DATCSY010000057.1:0-3678 GCF_036568245.1 Rheinheimera sp.
ATTTATCCGGCAGGTTAAACAGTTCCTTAAACAGCATAATATCAGCCTGTACAGCGAGCATTTAAGTTATTGCTCAGGTAACGGTCATTTATATGATTTGATGCCTATTCCGTTCACACAGGAGGCTGTTCACTATGTTGCTAAACGCATACGTCAGGTGCAGGATATTCTCGAGCAGCCATTGATACTGGAAAATGTGTCCTATTATGCCGCCCCTGGACAGCAAATGTCAGAGCAGGAGTTTACCCTTGCAGTGTTGCAGGAAGCGGATTGCCAGTTGTTGCTCGATGTAAATAATATTTATGTCAATTCAGTGAACCATGGTTATAGCGCGGAGCAGTTTCTGCAGGCGATGCCATCGTCACGTATTGCTTACTATCATGTTGCCGGTCACTTCAAAGAAGCCGAAGACTTGCTGATTGATACGCACGGTACTGCTGTGGCAGACCCGGTTTGGCGATTATTGCAAATGGCCTACAAGCAGCATGGTGTTAAACCAACATTACTGGAGCGGGACTTTAACATTCCAGAGCTTAATGTGTTATGTGAGGAATTAACACACATTAAAGATTTGCAGCATAGCGCTGCCGATAGCATGGTATTAAGGGCGTGATCTGATGCAGTTTCAGCAGGTACAACAGGCATTCGTGGCGGCGGTAAGAAACCCTGAGTTGTCTGTGCCGGCAGATATTGACGAGCGGCGGATGGCGGTATACCGCGAATTGTTATTTAACAATGTACAAAGCTTTGTTGCTAGTGCATTTCCGGTATTACAGTCGTTGTATCGACCAACGGCCTGGCAGGCGTTGGTAAGACAGTTTTTTATGCAGTATTCTTGTTCCAGCCCCTATTTTTTGCATATTGCCGAGCACTTTTTGCATTACTTGCAACAGGAGTATGCGCTTAGCGGCGATGACCCGGTATTTATGCTGGAACTGGCGCATTACGAGTGGGCTGAGTTGTATTTAGCGACAAAAATCTGTGCGTCACAACAACCGGTGCCGGCAGATCAAGTTGCCTCGGTCGCACTGCAGTTATCTGACCTGGCGTTAGTGTTAGCTTACCCTTTTGCGGTGCACCAGATAAGTATCGATTTTCAGCCCGTGTCGGCAGGTGATGTGCAATGTTATCTGTTGTACCGCGATGGCGAAGATGACGTAAAGTTTGTTTTGATTAATCAGCTCACGGCTGCGCTGTTACAGCAGCTGTATCAGGCGCCAGGTGCTACACTGGAACAACTGGTGCAGCAGCTTCAGCCATTATTGCCTCAGTTTGACCGGCAACAGTTATGGCAGGGAGCTGTCAGTGTTATGCAGAGCTTTGCCGCAAAAGGCGTTTTGATGTCTTTTCAAGCGGAGCAAAATTCATTACCATAAACGCCCTTAAACCCGCTGATAACAGAAGAGTAGTGCAATGGCAGGCGAAAATTTTAAAGACTCGTTTAACCTGTGGCAGTTTTTGGCCCTGGTAGCAGTGTTTGTGGCTTTACTGTGTTTGGCACCGATAGTGCGCTGGTTTCAGATCCTGGCATAAGGCACACGGTAAGAATATGAAGGCCGCCTGAGGGCGGCTTTTTTGTCCCAAAAGGGATGCTCAAACAAAAGGTTTCTGATATGGATAAGCAGGCATTAGAGCTTGAATTAAAACAGGTTATTAAGACAGTCGTGGACTACCCCAAGCCGGGCATCGTGTTTCGTGACGTTACCAGCCTGATGCAGGATGGCCCAAGTTTCAAAAAGGTTATTGATGCATTCTGCCACTTCTATGCTGATACAGGCATTACTAAGATTGTTGGCACAGAATCGCGTGGTTTTATCTTCGGTGCTCCGCTGGCTTATGCGATGGGTATTTCGTTTGTGCCGGTACGTAAGCCCGGCAAACTGCCGCGTCAGCGTATCTCGCAAAGCTACCAGCTTGAATACGGTGAAGATGCGCTTGAACTGCATGCAGATGCTATCAGCAGCGGCGACAAAGTATTGTTAGTTGATGACTTACTGGCAACCGGCGGTACCATTGATGCGACAGCTAAACTGGTACGACAATTAGGCGGTACGGTAAATGATGCAGCTTTTGTTATTGCTCTGCCTGAGTTGGGTGGCGTTAAACGGCTGGAGCAAGCCGGATTAAATATCCTTAGTCTGGTTGAGTATAGCGGCGAATAAGTTTAGTCTGTCTGCGTATACAACTACTAAGATATCAGCAGCCGTTATGAGTTATCAGGTTTTAGCACGCAAGTGGCGTCCACAGCATTTTGCCCAGTTAGTTGGGCAGGAGCATGTAAAAAATGCCCTTAGCAATGCCCTGAACAATAACCGGCTGCATCACGCCTATCTGTTTACCGGCACCCGCGGTGTTGGTAAAACCACCATAGCGCGTATTTTTGCTAAAAGTTTAAATTGTGAACAGGGGATCAGTGCAACGCCTTGTGGCCAGTGCAGTGCCTGTGTTGAGATTGATGCTGGCAACTTTGTCGATTTAATGGAAATCGACGCGGCGTCACGCACGAAAGTGGAAGACACACGGGATCTGCTGGATAACGTGCAATATGCCCCCAGCCGTGGCCGCTTTAAAGTGTATCTGATTGACGAAGTGCACATGTTGTCCAAGCATAGCTTTAATGCCTTGCTTAAAACGTTGGAAGAGCCGCCACCGCACGTTAAGTTTTTACTGGCAACAACAGATCCACAGAAATTGCCTATAACGGTACTGTCACGTTGTTTGCAGTTTAATTTACTGGCGCTGAGCCCTCAGCAAATCGAACAGCATCTGGCGTATGTGCTGGAGCAGGAGCATATTCCTTTTGAAGCGGCGGCATTAACGATGCTGGCGCGCGCAGCTAAAGGTAGTTTGCGCGACTCTCTGAGTTTAACCGATCAGGCTATTGCGCAAAGCAATGCAGATATCACAGTAGACACCACACGCAACATGCTTGGCTTTTTGGATCAAAGCTGGGCACAACTGCTGCTGCAGGCGGTTATCGCACAGGATGCAACACAGCTACAAATCCAGCTGGCAGCGCTGGTTCAGCAGCACAGCCATTTCAGCCAGGTGTTAGACGACATGCTGGCGTTGCTGCATTTAACGGCATTAAGTCAGTTTAGCCAAAGCGCTGCAGCTTTTTCTGCACAGCAAGATTATGTAATGCAGCTTGCAGAAAAACTGGCTCCGGCACAGGTGCAACTTTACTATCAATTATTAATAAGCGGTAAGAAAGAACTGCCGTATGCACCAGATCCGTTAACCGGACTGGAAATGGCTCTGTTACGGGCGATGGCTTTTGCTCCTGAGACGCAGCATAAAGTACCCTACTCAGATGCACAGGTGCCAGCCGCTGCGGTAAAAGTGGCGCTAAAGTCTGCTGCTGATACCACAGTACAACATGTTGATTCTGAAAATACGCAGGTTCCGGCCAGCGAAAGCCAAGTCGTTAGTTCAACGTCGCCTGTTATCACTCAGTCAGTGCAAGCGACAACGAAACCAGAGGATGTTGAGGGGATAGACCCGGTTACTGCCCGTATTATGGCCCGACGTGGTGTTCAGATAACCGCAGCTGTACAGGCAAAAAAGTCTGAGCGCCAGCAGGCGCCAGCAAATGCCGCCGACCTAAATCAGGCCACAGCTGTGGCAGCCGGTTCGCAACAAAAAGTGACGCAGGTGAGAGACGTGCAATATGCTTCA
>NZ_DATCSY010000058.1:0-7545 GCF_036568245.1 Rheinheimera sp.
TAACTGTCTGACTCTGTTTCGCACCATGGTACTGGCTTTGAAATCCTCGCCAGACGGCGCCGCAGGTGCTGCTTTACCATTAAATTGCAGTGGTTGTTGCATAGCTTTAGCAGCCAGGTCTGGTGGCACTACGCCTTGTTGCTGCATCAGGTTCAGGTGGCGGTTACTCAGTTGCTCCAGTTCATTTCTGCCCTGCAGCAGATAATACGACGGTCGCCGCTGTGCAATGATTAACGCCATAATCTGCTTTAAGGCCTGGCCTTGCTGTTCGGTGTATGGCGGGCCTTGTTGCAACAGCCGGCTTACTTTTACCGGATCCGCGCCGAACCAGGCGTATAAACCTTCAGCCATACCGTTAACTTCACCGTAGGCAGGCGTAGCGGCAAGCGGCACGGTATTTATGTAATCGAGCACTATTCTCTGTCTGGTCATACTGGTATCAGGGCCATGTTGATAAGCTCTGACGCTGGCTGAAACCAGTTGGCGGAATTTGTCTGCGACATCAGAGGTAAACCCCTGTGGACTGTGGCGATACTTTTCCAGTTGCGTCGCCAGTGTGCTGCCGCCAGCCGGCGCGGCAGGAATACCGGCAGCCCGTTGCAGCTGTGACCAGACAGCTGCGCCTAAACGTGGCAAATTTAGCACCGGGTTGGCCCGCACATGTTCGGGTGTCAGCAGGGTTCTGTCTTCAACAAACAGCAGGCTCTGGATAATCAGCGGCGCAACTTTAGTTAAATCATCAAACTGCATTGCCGGCGCCTGATGACTATACAAGGTTTGCTGCTGGCAGCTGTTTACCAAAAGGCCAGCACTGTTTTTCTCAGTGTAGGGGGGATAAAAACCCAGCCCGGCGTATTGTTGTAAAGCGGGCGAGAATTCGCTTTGAGCTGTCAGGCGAAAGCCGGATTGCTGCAGTTTTTCAATCCATACTGGCAAACGGCTGTAACCAAAACGCTGATCAAACGGGCCGGCAGCAGGGTAGTGTATTTGCGTTGTCGCACCGTCTTTTAACTGATAGCTGAGTTTATTGCTATACCAATGCCAGAATGCCGACTGATAGAAATGATTGCGGCTTTCCTGATAAATGGCCAGTACCAGCACGATGAGAAATATCAATAACAGCCAGGGTAAGTAACGTACCGGTGGTTGCTCAGGTGCAACGTAAGGTGTTTCCCTGACATTGTCAAACGTCATGCGCTGCAGCAAGGGCTTGGCATGCAGCGTAGGTTCAGTTCTGGGCTTTTGGTTCTGCGATACACTCATACAAGCTAGGTTTGCTCCCGCATTTTCTGTTGTAACGCCTCTGCACGCAGCGCCCGGTGATCTGTGTTGGTGCTTTGCCAGCCGTGCAGGTTGTCATAAATCAGTTGGCACAGCGCGGCAATGTGCTCTGGTTCTGCGTTCAGTGCGCTGATGTACTCATAACGCTGTCCGCCAGCATGTAAGAAGTACTCTTTATTTTCTTCACCGATTTCTTCAATGGTTTCCAGGCAATCGGCAGAGAAGCCGGGGCAAAATACCTGAACACTGGTAACGCCTTGTGCCGGCAGCAATTTTAAAGTGGCATCGGTGTATGGCTTTAACCATTCTTCACGGCCAAAGCGCGACTGGAACGTTGTCAGATACTGCGCTTCTGTCAGGCCAAGTTCGGTGGCTATTAACCGTGAAGTTTTGTAGCACTCGCAGTGATAGGGATCGCCGTTTAACAGGTAGCGTTTGGGGATGCCGTGATAAGACAATATCAGTTTATCGGCCTGACCATGAGTGTGCCAGTGCCGGCGGATCTTATCGGCAGCGGCTCTGATAAACGGCTGATAATCAGGGTAGTGCGAAACGAAGCGTAAGTCAGGTAGCCAGCGCCGGCGCATAAAGTTGCGTGACAGTTCATCAAAGCTGGATGCTGACGTTGAGGCTGAATATTGCGGATATAGCGGCAGAACCAGCAGTTTACGCACACCTTGCGCGAACATTTTGTCCAGTACACTATCGAAGCTGGGGTTGCCATAACGCATGGCAAACTCAACAACGATATCGTCTCGGCCATCTGTCTTTAGCTGCTGTGCGATAGCGTCGCGCTGTGCCTGAGTATGAAACAGCAGTGGTGAACCCTGCTCGGTAAATACGGTGGCATAGGCTTTAGCAGAGCGACGGGGTCTGAACTGCAATATCACACCATTGAGAATAAACCACCACAGCAGGCGCGGAAATTCAACTACACGGGGATCTGATAAAAACTGCTTTAAATAGCGTTTTAACGCTTTTGGTGTGGGCTCGTCCGGTGTACCGAGGTTAGTCAGTAAGATACCGATTTTGTCATTTTGTTTGTGGTCGAAGGCGGACGTATTGATATAGCGCATAACAGGGCGGCTGCTCTTTTATTAAAAAGGAACTGACAGTACGGCATTACAACGATATCAGTTTAGCTGATCTAAGGCCTGAGCCGATCTTAGCAGTTTATAGCGCCGATAAGTAAGGAGGGTTGAAAAATTAATCTTGTTACCGGCATTGGAAAGGGCCGCTGCGAAACGGCCCGCTATAACCATTAGTGATGGTGATGGCCGCCTTCACCATGGGCATGGCCGTGAGCAATTTCTTCGTCTGTGGCCGCGCGTACCGACAGAATGTCGATAGCAAACTGCAGGGTTTTGCCGGCTAATGGGTGGTTGGTGTCAACGTCAGCTTTAAACATACCTACTTTGACGATAGTTACCTGACGCTGGCCATGCTCGGTTTGCACTACGGCTGTCATACCCGGTTGCCATTTTTTAGCGCCCAGCAGGTGTTTTACCTGAATACTCTGAATCGCATTTTCGTCGCGCTCGCCATAAGCCTCAGCTGGCGTCAGCGTGACGTCCAGTTTGTCGCCAGCAGCTTTACCACTTAGTTGCTGCTCCAGTGCCGGCAGCATTTGCTGATGACCGTGCAGATACAGTAATGGGTGGCTGCCGTGTGAGCTTTCGATTTGCGCGCCGCTGTTGGCGTCACTTAGGGTGTAATGAAACTGTACAACGCTGTTGTCACTGATTTGCATAATAGTTTGAGTCCGGTTGGCGTAAAGCCGTTATTATCGGGCCTGAGGCGGTAAAAATCGACAGCTTTAAGAAAAAACACGCCACAAAATGAGTGGCGTGTTTGGGGCTCTGCTGCATAGCAATCTGATAGTGGTATCAGGTTGCTGCTTTCATACTGCTGATAAATTGCGTTAACTGCGCCAGTAAATGCTCCGGCTGATGCTGGTGTTGCTCGATAAGCTTAACAATTGCTGAGCCCGAGATAGCCCCGGCGGCACCACTGGCTAACGCCTCTTTAACATGCGCCGGTGTCGAGATGCCAAAGCCCAGTAGCGGCGGAGCCGGGTTGTAGCTGCGAATGCGGCTTATCAGCTCAGAAGTGGGCATCGCCGCAGCCGTTTCTGTGCCCGTTACACCGGCACGGCTTAGCAGATAGGTATAACCGCGGCCATATGATGCTATCTGGCGTAAGTCTTCATCATCTACATTAGGTGGCACGATAAAAATCGGCGCTATGTCATGCTTGATAGCGCTTTGCCGGAATAGCTTGCTTTCATGCAGCGGCACATCGGCAATCAATACTGAATCAACACCGGCGGCGGCTGCCCGGGCATAAAAGTTATCAATACCACGCGCCATCACCAGATTTGAATACAGCAATAAACCAATAGGAATAGTGGCATGGTAAGAGCGTATTCTGGCAATAATATCAAAGCTGATGGCCGGGGTAACACCGGCGGCTAAGGCGCGGATATTGGCGCCCTGAATAGTCGGGCCGTCGGCAATGGGGTCTGAAAACGGTATACCCAGCTCCAGCGCATCGGCACCGGCATCAATCAGCGTTTTAATGATCTCAAATGACAGCTCTGCTGTCGGATCGCCGATAGTGACAAAAGGGACAAAAGCACCACGGTTTTGCTGCTGCAGGCGGGTAAACATCTGTTGATAACGCTTCATAACTTCGCTCCTGCTAATACACTGTGCACATGGGCTAAATCTTTGTCGCCACGGCCGGACAAATTCACCAGCAGTACAGTCGGTTCGGTTGCCTGTTCTGCCATTTTCAATGCGTGAGCCAGCGCATGGGAACTCTCCAGTGCCGGAATAATACCTTCGCTTTTTGCCAGTAGCTGAAACGCCGCTAAAGCTTCATCATCGTTGATGGCCACGTAACTGGCGCGGCCGGTTTGTTGCAGATGGGTATGCTGCGGGCCAACGGCCGGATAATCGAGGCCGGCGGAGATAGAATAGGACTCTTCAATCTGGCCATCAGTGGTTTGCATAATAGCGGTATAGGCGCCATGTAAAATACCATAACTACCGGTAGACAGCGCTGCACCATGCTGATGGGTATCGATACCTTTACCGCCGGGTTCTACGCCAATCAGTTTTACACCCGGCTCGTCGATAAAGTCGGCGAACATGCCGATAGCATTTGAGCCACCGCCAACGCAGGCAATGACGGCGTCGGGCAGTTTGCCTTCGGCTTTTAACAGCTGTTGCTTGGCTTCTTCGCCGATCATTTTCTGAAAGTCACGTACTATGGTCGGGAAGGGGTGAGGGCCGGCTGCAGTGCCTAGCATATAGTGCGTGGTGTCGTAACTGGCAGACCAATCACGCATCGCTTCATTTACCGCATCTTTCAGCGTGCCGCTGCCACTGGTAACAGGTATAACGGTAGCGCCCATCAGCTTCATCCGAAACACATTCGGTTGCTGGCGTTCAATGTCTTTAGCCCCCATGTAAATTCGGCACTTTAACCCGAGTAAAGCACAGGCTAAGGCGGTTGCAACACCATGCTGGCCGGCACCGGTTTCGGCTATCACTTCCTGCTTGCCCATACGTTTAGTCAGCAGTGCCTGGCCGAGCACCTGATTGGTTTTATGTGCACCACCATGCAGTAAATCTTCGCGTTTTAAGTAAATTTTAACTTTCGGGTTAGGCGAAATATTGCGGCACAGCGTTAAAGGCGTTGGCCTGCCGGCGTATTCTGTCAGCAGTTGCTGAAACTCGGCATGAAAAGCCGGATCGGCCAGCGCATCAACGTAAGCTTGTTCCAGCTGTTTCAGTGCCGGTACCAGTAATTGCGGTACAAACATTCCGCCGTACTGGCCAAAGTAAGGGTTAAGTTTTAGCTCACTCATAATGAAATTCCCGGATTTTGGTAAATGCTGACTGGATTTTCGCTGCATCTTTGCAGCCTGGTGCGCTTTCCAGCCCTGAATTAAAATCTAGCCCGGCCACCGGCAGCGTCAGTGCTTTGCTGCAGTTGTCTGGGCTTAGGCCGCCTGCCAGCATCAGCGGCACGGCGGAGGATTGTTGTGTTAGTAATTGCCAGTCAAAGCTGATACCGCTGCCACCATGTTGCTGCGGATGAAACGCATCCAGCAAAATGCGATCTGCCAGTGTGGTAAAAGCCGGTAAGGCATCTTTGACACGGTAGGCTTTCCAAATCTGACAGCTGGCATCGAGCAGCGCGCGCAGCTTTTGCAGGTAGCGATCATCTTCTTCGCCATGCAGCTGCACCGCGCTTAGTTTCAGCTGCTTCGCCTGCCGGGCTACCAGTTCGATATCGGCATTAACAAAGACACCGACATATTGCAGTGGCGCGCCTTGCTGCACTATTCCGGCTTGCTCTGGCGTAATATAACGCGGTGATGCCGGGTGAAAAATCAAGCCGCCGTAATAAGCACCGGCCGAGTATGCGGCTTCAGCGTCCTGTGGTCGTGTTAAGCCGCATACTTTGTGCTCGCCCTGCACCAGTTTACGGGTAGCAAGGGCTAAGTTGGCTTCAGCCATCAGTGAGCTGCCGACTAAAAAGGCATCGGCTACCTGGGCTAAATGCCGCACTTGCTGGTTAGTGTAAATGCCAGACTCTGATACCACAGTTCTGTCAGCAGGAATAAGCTTTGCCAGCCTGAAGCTGGTGTCTAAGTTGGTGCTCAGATCGCGCAGATCGCGATTATTAATACCAATAAGTTCGGCATTCAACGCCACTGCCCGCCGCGTTTCTTCTTCGTTACTGACTTCGGTCAGCACTGTCATATTCAGCTCTCGTGCAACAGCAGCCAGCTCACGGTACTGCGCGTCATCTAACACCGACAACATTAGTAACACCGCATCTGCGCCACAGTGGCGGCCAGCGTATATCTGGTAGCTGTCAATGATAAAGTCTTTATGCAGTAAAGGCTTGTCAGTCAGGGCACGCACAGTGCGCAGGTAGTCATAACTGCCCTGAAAGAATTGCTCATCGGTCAGTACCGAAATGCAGTCAGCATAGCGGTTATATACCTGCGCCAGTTCTTGCAGATTAAAATCAGCGCGGATAAGCCCTTTGGATGGCGAGGCTTTTTTACACTCTAATATAAAGCGTGGCCCACTTTGTTTCAGCGCGGCCAGAAAATCACGCCGGCTTGGCAGCACTTCGCCCGCGAAGCTCTTAAGCGGTAACTGCTGTTTTAACTTTGCGACTTCATCACGTTTATGGGCAACGATTTTTGCCAACACGTTTGGCATTTGTTCAGCCATGTTGCTGCTCCTTGGCTTGTGACTGACTCAGCGCAATAAACTGGCTAAGGGTATTGTAAGCCCCGCCGGATTGCAGCAGCTCAAGTACGGCGCGGGTATTCACTTTTAGATCATCACCCAAGCCGGCAATTTTCAGCATGGCTGCGACATTGATTGCCACCGCCGTATTGTGCGCGGCCTGGCCTTGGCCTTGTAATATCGCCCTGGTTGCTGCGGCATTTTCGCCCGGCTCACCACCGGCCAGTGCACTTAAAGGCATTAAGCTTACGCCGAAGTCGTCCGGAGTCAGGCTGAACTCGGTAATTACGCCATCTTTTAGCTCACAGACATAGGTGGTGCCATGCAGCGCTACTTCATCACAACCACTGCCATGCACCACCCACGCACGAGTCAGGCCAAGCTGCTTTAATGCCTGTGCCATAACACGGCACAACTTAGGATCGTATACGCCGAGTAACTGATAGTCAGGTGCTGCAGGGTTAACCAGTGGCCCCAGCAGGTTAAACAGCGTCCGGCTTTTTAGCGCATTACGCACCGGCATCGCATGCTTTATGCCGGTATGGTACAAAGGCGCAAACAGAAAACTGCAGTTAGTTTGTTGCAAGGTATCCGCCGCCTGCTGTGCAGACAGCTGAATATTAACCCCCAGATGTTCCAGTAAATCGGCAGAGCCGGAACGGGATGACACACTGCGGTTACCATGTTTAACGACTTTTAACCCCATGGCCGCGCCCACTATAGCGGCAGTGCTGGAGATATTAATGGTATTGCTGCCATCACCACCTGTGCCACAGCAGTCGATACTGCCACTGATCCGCGCAGGAAAAGGTGCCGCTGCAGCACGTAAGGCACTGGCGGCACCGGCAATTTCATCAGCGGTTTCGCCGCGCATTTTCAGCGCGACCAGTAAAGCCGTCAGCAGTACAGGGTCGACATCGCCGGTAACCACGGCAGAGAAAAACTGCTCAGCCTGCTCAAAGCTAAGCGCCTGACCACTGAGGCTATG
>NZ_DATCSY010000059.1:0-11869 GCF_036568245.1 Rheinheimera sp.
TCGTCGTCGTCAGAATCGTCGTCATCGTCCATCTGATCTTCCGGCACGTCAGAACCGATGTGGCTGCCAGAGATTGGCGCCTCATCAATATCATTCGGGTCGATAAAAGCAGTAACGATGTCACTTAAGCGGATTTCTTCCGCTTCGTATTTGTCCCACTGTTCCAGCAGGTAGGTAATAGCTTCAGGGTATTCAGCAACAGAGCTTTGTACCGTGTTAATACCGTCTTCAATCCGCTTGGCAATATCAATCTCGCCTTCACGGGTTAACAGCTCAACAGTACCCATTTCACGCATGTACATCCGCACCGGATCGGTGGTACGGCCCAATTCTTTATCAACGCTTACCAGCGCCTGGGCAGCCTCTTCTACAGCGTCTTCGTCTGTGGTGGCATCAGCCATGATCAGATCATCGGCATCCGGGGCGCTTTCAAACACCTGGATCCCCATGTCATTGATCATGCGGATAATGTCTTCTATCTGATCAGAATCGATAATGTCTTGCGGCAGGTGGTCATTCACCTCAGCAAAGGTCAGATAACCTTGCTCTTTACCTTTGATGATCAGGAGTTTTAACTGCGACTGAGGATTTTGCTCCATAGAGACTTATCTTCCACCAATGTTGATTAATGTAAAATTGCGAACTAGCGATTATAACAAAGCGCAGCTTTTCTAGCCAGCTGCATTAGGTCGCAAGCTTTGGTTTTTTGCTTTTCAGTGCCTGCAGTAACAGGTTGTATTTATGCCATTCGGCTTTGCTTAATTGGTTAAGCTTGGCCCGTAGCGCCAGTTCATCCAACTGCTTCTGCAAGTACTGATCTTCAATAAAATAAAATGTGTCGATAAACTCCTGCGACAACTGTTCAGGCTCGATCTGGTGCTCCCAGGCGGCCAGTGTCATCAGGATGCTGTGTTCGGGTAAATCACGCCATTGCTCAAGCAACTGGGCTGTGGTCAAACCGGGCTCTTGTTGCAACCGCTGCTGTATTGCCAGTAATAAGTTAATGCCAGGAATATCAGCGTCCGCCAGCTCCGGTGCATCAGGCATTACCTTGACTAAATGGGGATACTGCAACAATAAACCAATAGCCCTGCGCATTGGCGTAATTTTCATGGTTGCCGGTTTTATCCGGTTTGGCGCCCGTTTTACTGCTGCTTTTGTCCGTTCCCGTGGTTTACCCAGCAGGTTAGCCAGTTTGTCGCTTAAGCTGTCGCGATAAAATTCACTGGGAATTTGTTTAATCAGTTCGGCTGCTTTAACTGACAATGCCGATTTTCCTGCATCTGTTGCCGGATCAAATTCCTGGATCAGATGCTCAAAAAAATACTGGTTCAGCGGTGTTGCTGCCGCAATACGCTGCAAAAAGGCGTCTTTGCCTTCTTTTTGTACCAGGGTGTCCGGGTCTTCACCATCGGGTAAAAACACAAAGTTAAGTTCCACGCCGTCTTTTAGCTGCGGCAGCGCATTTTGCAGGGCTCGCCAGGCTGCATCACGTCCGGCACGGTCGCCGTCATAGCAGCACACCACTTTAGGCGTATAACGAAACAGCGTATGCATATGATCTGACGTCGTGGCAGTGCCTAAGCATGCGACGGCAAAACGGATATCATGTTCGGCCAGTGCGACAACGTCCATGTAGCCTTCTACTACCAGTACCTGTTCTAAGTGCCCCGGCTGCTGGCGTGCTTCGTATAAACCATACAGCTCGCGACCTTTATGAAACAACCGGCTTTCCGGCGAGTTCAGGTATTTGGGGGTACCGTCTCCCAGTACGCGACCACCAAACGCAATAACACGGCCGCGTTTATCGCGAATAGGAAACATTAAGCGGTCGCGGAAAAAATCGTACTCGCGGCCATTGTCGTTGCGGTTAATCAGCCTCAGTTCAACCAGCTGATCGCGTAGCGTTCTGTTATTGACCGGGCTTAGCTGTTTTAGCAGATTATCCCAACCATCCGGTGCATATCCAATCGCAAAGTCGGCGACTGTTTTCTCGCTTAAACCGCGTTTGGCAATATATTGCCGTACCTTCTGTGCATCGGGGTGCTGAGTTAGCTGCTGCTGATAAAACGCGGCGGCTTGCTGCATTAAGGTGTAGTCATCTGCATGTGCTGCAGGCCGCGCTTTAGCTGCCCCTTGCTCACGTGGCACGTCCAGATGGTGCAGCTGTGCCAGCTCTTCAATCGCCTCAACAAATTCCAGCTGTTCAAACTCCATCATAAAGCTGATGGCGTTACCGTGCGCACCACAACCGAAACAATGATAAAACTGTTTATCGGGGCTGACAGTAAAAGAAGGTGATTTTTCGCTATGAAACGGGCAACAGGCGGCGTAATTTCTACCGGCTTTTTTAAGCGGTACGCGCTGGTCAATCAGTTCGACGATATCGGTGCGGGCCAGTAATTCGTCGATAAACTGTCTTGGGATTTGTCCTGCCACCTTTTTCCTTCGGCGTTATTCAGAAAAAGACAAACCGTGCCTTGCGGGCACGGTATGCAGATATCAACTTTGCAATATCACGACGGGCTTTTCAATGCTGATATTTATCAGCAGACAGCACCGTGGTCGTAAAGCGGGTAAACTAAGCGACGCTTAGTACAGCTTGATACGACGTGCGTTTTCGCGAGACAGCTTCTTAGCGTGACGCTTAACAGCTGCAGCTTTTTTACGCTTACGGATCCAGGTTGGCTTCTCGTAGAATTCTTTTGCGCGAACGTCAGCTAATACACCAGCTTTTTCACATGAGCGCTTGAAACGACGTAATGCTACGTCAAACGGTTCGTTCTCTTTTACTTTAACAACAGGCATTAAATTCTCACCTCAGGGCCAAATTGGTTATCTCTGAACCAATACGATTAAAAATGGTGCGGCATTTTACGCAAAAAGACAGGGTGATGTAAAGCAGTTCTGCGATCTAAATCCGATCCTCTGGCTCTGCGTGGGCTGAGCCGGTACAATGCGCGCTATTTTAGCGGATTTGAGACACAGATGCGAGTTTTAGGTATAGAAACGTCCTGCGACGAAACCGGTATAGCGATCTATGATGACCAGCAAGGGTTACTCAGTCATGTACTGTATAGTCAGATCCCATTGCATGCCGATTACGGTGGTGTGGTACCTGAGCTGGCGTCGCGTGACCATATCCGTAAAACCATTCCATTAATTAAACAGGCTTTAAAAGAAGCCGGTTGCCAAGCCGCCGATATCGATGGCGTGGCTTATACCGCCGGCCCTGGTCTTGCCGGTGCGCTGCTCGTTGGCGCGGCTATTGGCAGGTCGCTGGCGATGGCGTGGAATAAACCGGCACTGGCCGTGCACCATATGGAAGGCCACTTACTGGCACCGATGCTGGAAGAGCGCTCGCCAGAGTTTCCTTTTCTTGCGCTTTTAGTGTCGGGAGGGCACACCCAGTTAGTGGCCGTTGAAGGTATTGGCCGCTACGAGCTGCTGGGTGAGTCAATTGACGATGCCGCCGGTGAAGCCTTTGATAAAACAGCCAAGTTGATGGGGTTAGACTACCCGGGCGGCCCGTTGCTGGCCAAACTGGCGACTCAGGGCGATGCGAAAAAATATAAATTCCCCCGGCCGATGACCGACCGGCCAGGGCTGGATTTTAGCTTTAGCGGCCTGAAAACGTCAGCTGCTAACATGATTGCTAAAGAAGGTAACAGTACTCAGGTGCAAGCGGATATCGCAGCATCGTTTCAGCAAGCGGTGGTGGATACGTTGGTAATTAAATGTGAACGCGCATTGCAGCAAACCGGCTATAAGCGTCTGGTGATTGCAGGTGGCGTTAGTGCGAATACATCATTACGTGAGCAACTGGCAGTGTTATTAAAGCGCTATGGTGGTGAGGTGTTTTATCCACGCAAAGAGTTTTGTACGGATAACGGCGCTATGATTGCGCTGGCTGGGTATTTTCGTTTAGCCGCAGGGCAGCAGCAGGATTTAACGATTGGCGTTACGCCACGCTGGCCAATGCAGGATTTGCCAGCGATTTGATTATTGTCAGAGCGGGTTGTGTGTGGCTTCGGTTGCAACTCCCGCCCTGGCTCGCCACAGCAACTCGCTCACGCTTGCGCGTTCACTCAGACACTCTGTGGCGCCCACGCCGGGATTCCAACCTCGCTTTCAGGTTCTATCGCTTTTTTACTCGCGAATGCGTTTGGTCTTATCCCACACTTTGCTCTCTTTACCCTGCCACAAGCGTACTATGTTTTCGCGGTGGCGCAGAATAATCAGCACGCTGAGCATAGACACCGGTATCGTATACAAAGGCTTGATAAACCAGGTAAACACCGGTGCCAGGCTCACCGTCAAAATGGCTGCCAGTGATGAGTAACCACTGAGCGCGACAATCACCAGCCAACTGCCTATCAGTAGGCCCGCCAGATCCAGACCAATGGGCATCATAGCACCAAAAGCTGTTGCCACTGCTTTACCGCCTTTAAAGCCAAAAAATAGCGGAAAGATATGCCCAACACAGGCGCAGATTGCGATTAAGCCTAAATACAGCGGTTCTATTTTCAGAAAATAGGAGCCCCACACCGGGATAGTGCCTTTTAAAATATCAAACACTAATACCAGCACAGCAGGAACTTTGCCGCCCAAACGCAGCACGTTGGTTGCTCCGGGATTGCCGGAGCCATGTAAACGAGGATCGGGTAGGCGGAACAGTTTGCTGACCAGCACTGCCGACGAAATGGAGCCACAAAGATAGGCTGCCAGCATCATAATTCCAATCAGCGGGGTCATTAAGGCGGTTCCTCAGCACCAGTTTTTACGTTAAGATTGCAGCCTGATTCAAGGCCTGCAGAATATAGGTTTTCAGCGGTTTTACCTATCCGACCAGCCTACCTGAAACGAGAAATAACGCAATGCGGATGTAACTGAATGGACATAGTTTTTATAAAACAGCTACAAGTAGACACCGTTATCGGCGTTTACGACTGGGAAAAGACCATTCAGCAACGGCTTTTTCTTGATTTAGCCCTGACAACCGACACCAAAGCAGCGGCTGCAGGCGATGACATTAAACTGACACTGGATTATGCCATTATTGCTGACAAGGTAACGGCACTTATCACCGCCCAGCCGATAGAGTTGATTGAAACCGTCGCAGAGCGTGTAGCCGCTATGTTGTTGCAGCAGTTTGCTACCAGCAAAGTTGAAGTAACCGTCAGTAAGCCAGGTGCAGTAGCGCAAGCACAGACGGTCGGTGTACACATAGTGCGGAGCCGTAACTGATGGCCCGTATCTATATCAGCATTGGCAGCAATATTGATCGTCAGTTTCATATTCAGGCTGCAGTCAGCGCGTTGCAGCAACACTTTGGCGCTGTGCAGTTATCGTCAGTATATGAGAGCGAAGCCGTTGGCTTTAGCGGCGATGCCTTTTATAACCTGGTGGCCTGTGCCGATACCCGTTTGCCAATATCGGACTGTGTTGCCTTGTTTAAGCAAATCGAAGACAGCTATGGCAGAGACCGCAGTGCTCAAAAGTTCAGTGGCCGGACGCTGGATTTAGACTTGCTGACTTATGACGATGTGGTATGCCAGCAACCGGTAGAGTTGCCACGGGCCGAAATTACTGAAAATGCGTTTGTGCTTTGGCCTTTGGCAGAGTTAGCGCCTGACAGGTTGCACCCGAAGATCGGTGTGTCTTACGCCGAGTTATGGCAGCAATACGAGAAAAAACAAAAATTATGGCCAGTGCCATTTGAATGGAGTGCGCAGCAGTGAGTACAGTGGAAGTTATTATTCTGGCTATTATCCAGGGGCTTACAGAGTTTTTACCGATATCGTCTTCCGCTCATCTGATTTTACCTTCGGCCATTCTGGGCTGGCAGGATCAGGGGCTGGTGTTTGATGTAGCGGTACATGTTGGTACTTTACTGGCGGTGATGCTGTATTTTCGTCGCGATATCGGCCAGTTAACGGTCGGCTGGGTGCAGTCGCTGGCCGGGAAACACAGTACCGAAAGTAAACAGGCATGGTGGGTGATACTGGCGACGATACCGGCAGGCTTGGCCGGTTTATTGGCCGCTGATTTGATAGAAACCTTTCTGCGCTCGCCTTATGTGATTGCAGTGACGACTATCGTGTTTGGCCTGGCGCTATGGCTGGCAGACGCTACGGCTAAACAGCAGCAAACAATGGAGCAGTTAAGCTGGAAACAGGCACTGCTGATTGGCATTGCCCAGGCGATAGCGCTTATTCCGGGCACCTCGCGTTCAGGCATCACCATGACCGCAGCGTTAATGCTGGGACTGGACAGGGTAAGTGCAGCGCGTTTTTCGTTCTTATTATCTATTCCGATCATAGTGCTGAGCGGCGGCTATCAGGCGTCCAAGCTACTGTCTGAACCTACGCACTATGATATCAATGCGATAGCGCTCGGTACGGGCTTGTCATTTATCAGTGCTTTTATCTGTATACACCTGTTTTTAAAAGTGATTGAGCGCATGGGTATGCTGCCGTTTGTGATTTACCGGCTGATTTTAGGTATAACCTTACTGGTGGTGTTAAGCAGCACCGTTTAAGGTGCTGTATCCGTTTTATCACGGGCTTTGGCCGTACTGATCGCATCCAGCCTGGCGCGTTCCAGCCCTTGCTTGATTTGCTCACCCTGTAACCCCTGTGCCAGTAACGTCTTGGCATTGACCTGCAAAGCCGCACTGGCTAACTGGCGTAAATACTCTGCCTGCGGGTAGGCCGCCTGCTCAAAGCCGGTGCGGCCACGCAAATCGGCCTCGCAGCACAATAGTATTGCCTCCAGCCGTTGTGGCTTGCGCCATAAATCTATTGCATTGAATAGCTTTAGCACAGTGCTGCTTTTCAGTTCGCGGGCGCGGTGGATTATCTGATGGTACTCACATACCAGCAGCGCCAGATCGCGGCAATCGTTAGGCACCCGTAACCTTTCGCATAGCAGCTTAATAAGGGGTAAACCGGTATGTTCGTGGCCGTGATGGGCCGGCCACAGCTCAGGTTTGGTGACACCTTTGCCTAAGTCGTGCACTAATGCTGCAAAGCGGATGTCGAGCCGGTCAGATAACAGTGCGGCTTGTTGCACTACCATCATCGTATGTACGCCGGTATCAATTTCCGGATGCCACTGTGGTGGCTGAGGCACACCCCACAGTGCGGCCAGTTCGGGCATGAGTACCTGTAAAGCGCCGGTTTGCTGGAGCAAATCAAAATAGGCTTGAGGTGTTTTCTCGCACAGCGCTTTGGCGGTTTCCTGCCAGACGCGCTCTGCCGCCAGCGTATCAAGCTCTGAACTTAACTGCTGCATCAACTGTTTGGTTTGCGGCGCAACGGTAAACCCCAGGTGGGCATAGCGGGCGTAAAATCGTGCAACACGCAGCACGCGCAGTGGGTCTTCGGCAAATGCATCAGAGACATGGCGCAGTATTTTCTGTTTCAGATCATCCGCACCGTGAAAAGGGTCAACCAGACTGCCGTCATCTGCCTGTGCAATGGCGTTTATCGTAAGGTCACGGCGCAGCAGATCCTGCTCCAGCGTAACGTCCGGTGCGGCATAAACGCTGAAACCGGTGTAGCCCTTGCCACTTTTGCGCTCGGTACGGGCCAACGCATGCTCTTCCTTGGTATCGGGATGTAAAAACACCGGAAAGTCTTTGCCGACCTGCTGATAGCCCAAAGCCAGCATTTGTTCGGGGGTGGCACCTACCACGACCCAGTCCCGTTCATGAAACGGATACCCTAAAAGACTGTCACGTACTGCACCACCGACCAGATATCGTTGCACCGGCTTTCCTGTTGCTGGATTTTTTGCCATTATACCCATCGTCTTTCAAAATGCACGGTCGCAACAAGTTGCAGCGCCCTTAGTAGCAGGATGCAGTATGTATACCGGATTTTTTGGCCTGAACAGTGCCCCGTTTTCGATAGCCCCCAACCCGGAGTTTATGTATCTGAGTCCGCGTCATGCTGAGGCACTGGCGCATTTGCGTTTTGGCTTGGGTGAGGCGGGCGGCTTTGTGTTGCTGACCGGCGAGGTAGGGACCGGTAAAACCACCGTATCGCGCTGTTTGCTGCAGGAGCTTGATGATCGGGCCGAGGTGGCGTTCATTCTGAATCCAACCTTATCTGAGCTGGAATTGCTGGCTGCTATCTGCGACGAGTTGAAAATCCGCTATAAAAAAAGCGATGCCAGCCTGAAATTACTCGGCGATAAAATCAAAACCCGTTTACTGAAAAACCATGACGCCGGTAAGCATACCTTACTGATTATTGACGAGGCCCAGCACCTGCAGCCCGCTGTGCTGGAGCAATTGCGCCTGCTGACTAACCTGGAAACCAATACCCGTAAGCTGTTGCAGGTGATTCTGATTGGCCAGCCTGAACTGCAGCAATTGCTAAAACGCAACGACTTACGACAACTGGCGCAGCGTATCACCGCCCGTTACCACTTATTGCCACTCAATCTGGATGAGGTAAAGCAATACCTTAAATTCCGCTTACAGGTAGCAGGTTGCAGCCGGCCGGTATTCAGCGACGGTGCAGTCAAACGTTTATTCCAGCTAAGTGGCGGTATTCCAAGGCTGCTTAACCTGATGGCCGACCGTGCTTTGCTTGGTGCTTATGGTCAGCAGCAGGCGATTGTCAGCGAGAAAATGGTCAAACAAGCTGCCAGTGAAATACTGCCGCTGTCAGAACAGGTAAATCAATGGGCTTTACCTGCCTGGTTCTGGCCTGTATTGGGGGTTTGCGCTATAGTGCTGGGCTTTAGTCTGGCACTGGTGCTGATGCCGCTGCTTCAACACGGCTGACCGGCGGCAATTTATGTATAAAGGTAGTGTAAAAAGGTTATGTCTATTTTAATGGCTGCATTAAAGCAGCAGCATCATTCAGATCCTGCACCTGACAAAACCAGCAGCTACTGGCGCAAACTGGCACTGGTACTGGCCTTATTGCTGGCGTTGCTAACCGGAGCTGTTGCTGCTTATTTGCTAAGCCCCTTGCTACACCCTGTGTCGGCGCCAACCAGCGAGCAGACCCCGGCAACACCGGCTGCTGCTGATGTTATTTTGCAGGCGCTGCAGACAAAAAATGTTGCTGACAACGCCAGCGCACCAGCGGCTGATACTGTCACTGCGAGCACCAGCCCGGCGGATATAGGCAACGCCTTAAGCCAGGTTGTGTCGCCACCGCAACAACCTGTCAGTGAACCATTTAGCTCACCGCCTCCGGTAAAAACCATGACAGCGGGCACCAGCGCGGCAGAGCCGAAGCCGATAGAGGTAAACAAAGATGTCGCCCGAGACGTCGCTGCTGAACCGGTTGAAGTGTCATCTGAACTGCGCGACAAATTCGCTTCAGCGTTAAAAGCGACAGAGCAAAGCAGCCGCAACCCGGCCAGGCGCACCAATGATGCCCCTGCGGTTGATATCAGTGAGTTGGATATAAGCTTACGCCAGCAAATACCAGCATTACGGTTTGATGCCCATGTTTATGCCACCACGCCCAGTCAGCGCTGGGTAAAAGTAAACGGCAAAACGCTGCAGGAGGGGCAGTGGGTGACGGCCGATATCCGCATTAAAGAAATTACGCCGCAGTTTGTGCTACTGCAACAGGGTAATCAGTTATTCAGTATGGCAGCATTGTCTGCCTGGCCTGACTAAACCTGCATAATAAATTCATTAAAAAACTTTTTCAGATCAATGCCATAGTCTGTAGCATCGACTACAGACTTTATCGCATCATCGCATTTGGGGTTGGCTAAATCTACTGTGATTGGCGGCAGATAACATCGCCGTTTGGTATGGTAAAACAGCTTAACGACCGGGCAGGTCAGGCTGTTGGGGTTATTTTCCAGCACCAAGGCCAGTTTTTCACTGTCCATCAGTACCAGCGTGCCAGGTGGATACATGCCAATAGCAGCAATAAATTGCTTGACCAGCTCCAGATCAAAATGTGCCGGGCTGTCACTGCGCAGTATCTTCAGTGCCCTGAAGCAGCTTTGGCCGCTTTTATAAACCCGCTGGGCGGTAATAGCATCATAGGTATCGACTATTGCTATCATACGGGCATGCAACGATATTTGCTCTTGCTGCAGGCCTGCCGGATAGCCTCTGCCATCCATCCGCTCGTGATGGTTGGCCGCCACGTCCAGGCTGATTGGCGAAATGCCTTCAGACTGCTGCAGAATATCGCGGCTAAACTCAACGTGCTTACGCATAACGACAAACTCGTCATCCGTTAAACGGCCAGGTTTGTTCAGAATCGCATCCGGTACTTTGATTTTGCCGATATCGTGCAGTAAGGCACCTGTGGCCAGCTCTTCAATCGTGGACTCGTCCAGTTTCAGGTACTTGGCAAAAATAGTCATCAGAATGGATACATTGACCGAGTGCTCGAGCAGGTAAGCATCCTTGTCCCGCATCCTGCTAATACAAAGCAAGGCATCCTGATTACGGAACACCGAATCAATAAAACCATCGGCACAACGGCGAAAATCGGCGACGTTAATCGCTTTACCATTGGTGATATCCGCAAAAGCGCGTTTTTGCAGTGATTTGGCTTCTGAGTACAGAGCTTTTGCTTTCTTGATTTCCTGCGCCATGCTGAGCTTCTTCATGCTCTGACGGGCAGAGAGCGACGGGGCATTTGCCGCTGTAGCTGACATATTAAACGGGCTGCTGTCATCGTCAGCCAGTTCAGTAGCCTGTTGCCTTGCAGGATCGACATTAAGCAGCGCTACGCCTTTACTGCGCAACAATTCAATCTGGGCTGGGTTGGAAATTAATCCCTGTATTTTTAGCGCCTTACCTGAGGATGTTTGTGCATTTACCACATACATGCCGCTGGCTAACTGCTCGATACTAATTGTTTTCAACTACTGCTCATTTCACTCAGGCAATTGTTAACATCTTAGTGGTGCCATCGTGCTTATTCAAGCAGCTTATATTAGCTAACGGTAAAATTTAGATGTAGTTGCGCACATCCAGGCCGTATTTTTTCAAATCGACACAGCTGTCGATTTGCTCTTCCTGCTGACGGGAAAGATCCATTACTCTGGCTGGCAGGTGATGTTGATGCACACTGTGGTAAAACACCTTCACTTTCGGTAACAAGGGCTTTTTCGCACTGTTCTCCAGCACCAAAGCCAGCTTCCCGCTGGTCAGTTTGACCACTGAGCCTGGCGGATAAATACCAATACATTTAATAAACAGCTGTAATAACTCAGCATCAAGTTTGTGTGGTGTGCGTTCAAGCAGTAAGCGGGAAGCCGCCAGCGGCCCCAGCTTACTGTTTTGTGGTGAGGTCAGTTTTTCGTAATTATTGACAATGGCCAGCATCCGGCTGCCTTTTTCAATCTGGCTGGCGCTGATCTTTGGTGAGCCGCTGCCGTCAAGGTGAGCACAGTGCTGGCTAATCCACAGTGAGATTTCACCGGCCAGATTAGCTGTTTTCTGCAGCGCATTCAGGCTGGAGGGAATAGCCATATAGTCTTCTGCATGCAGGTAGTCTGGGTTCAGCGCTTTGCCGATATCATGCAGCAGTGCAGCTGTGATCAGTGACTGCACTTTATGCGCCGGCATATTCAGATGACGGGCAAACGCCGCCATATAGACAGCGCAGCTGATACTATGTTGCAACAGGCTGTCACTTTGCTCGGCAATGCGGTTTAAACACAGCAGTACATCCTGATTGCGCGAAATAGAATCAGCCAGGCCGGCGCTGACTTCATGCACCAGTGTCAGGTCAATCATATTGTTATGACGCACTGCATCGAGCATCTGGCGCTGCACTTTTTGCGTTTGTACCAAAGCACGCTCAGCTTTTGGCCACTCATCGCTGAACAGTGCTCTGGAATTGTGTTCGTCGTCAATATTGGCGGG
>NZ_DATCSY010000060.1:0-2809 GCF_036568245.1 Rheinheimera sp.
CCATGGCTTGTTTAACGTTGATTGGCAACGGTTGATGTGTAAAAGCGATAGCATTGCGCCCGGCAGCAACACTGCCAGAAGAAACCAGCACCACCTCAACACCCTGTTGACGGCATTCGTTGATAAAACGGGCGATTGCCAGCAGGTAACGGGTGGAGCAGCCTTTGGCATCAGGGGAGATCAGCGCACTGCCAACTTTAATTACAATGCGCCGCCAAACAGAATTCAACATAGACACACCTTTAAACTGAGTACTGCCAGCAGCTTAAAGTTTAGGCATCTATATGTCTAATTAATTCTGAGTGCTGGCCATGGCAATTTCACAATTACCAGCCGTTAAATGGGTAAAGCCACCATAAGCTGCAATAACAAGCTGTTCTTCAGTCAGCTTTTTCACCTGCCAACTTACCTGGCCGCTGCCAAAAGCCGGGTGATCGATAACAAAAGAGCCGGGGGATTGTCGTATAGGGTATTTAAATGTGTCCAGCCGTTTGCCCTGACTTATATGCTGTACCATCTGCCGTTCACTGAAAATCCAGGTTTTACGCAACGCATTGTCCTGCTGCACCGTACCATCCGGTATATTGGATGTACCCACCTCGCACCAGCTGCCAGATATCAGCTGTTCCACTGCCTGTTGCTGCTGCTCTGAAAAACGGATATCCAGCTTGACCTGTTCGCCGATACGGCAAGGCTCTCCCTGAAACACTACTTCCCCGGCGGCATCAGTACATTTATACACATCGGCCAGTGCAGGTTGCAGTATGCATGCGCAGCAGAGCACTAACCAAAAGCGCAATATTTTATTCATTATGTCTTCCTTTCCCTGTGCCACAGCAACACGACTTGGCAACGAAACCCGTCTACAATACTGAAAAAATAACCCGAAGTGAACAAAGGCGATAAAATAAACAAAAACTCAACAAAATTGTAAATACGCCACTGATATAGTTCAGCAGCAATTCAGTTGTTTCTTACTAAGCTTTGCCCATTATGTTTTAAGGAGCTTTATTTATGCGCCGTTCTGTCCTAATTGTTTCTTTAATCTCAGCCAGCCTTGCCGTTGCGGGTTGTGCGTCAAACGAATACTCTAACACTGGTAAAGGTGCAGCCATCGGTGCAGTAGTGGGTGCCGTGGCAGGTAAGGCTACAGGTAACCATAAAGATAAACGCTTAGTCATTGGCGCAGCTGTGGGCGCGCTTGCGGGTGCGGCTGTAGGCAGCTATATGGATAAACAGGAAAAAGCGCTGAATCAGGAGCTTAGCGGCAGCGGTGTTAAAGTGGTGCGTGACGGCGATAAGCTGAGGCTGGATATCCCGGCGCAGTTAACCTTTGAAATTAACCGCTCAGACATCCGTTCCAGCCTGTATCCGGTATTTAATGATATTGCCAAGGTACTGCGTGACTACGAAAAAACTATGTTGGTTATCGCCGGACATACGGATGATACCGGCCCGTATCAATACAATATGAATTTGTCACAAGCGCGCGCTGACAGTGTGAAACAATACCTGATCGCACAGAATGTACAGGCTATCCGATTGGAAACTAAAGGTTATGGCCCTAACTATCCGATAGTGCCTAATACGTCGGAAGCCAACCGGGCGCAAAACCGCCGGGTAGAAATCCATATCGAGCCGATCGTAGAGTAAAGAGCCCACACTCTAAAAGACATAAAAGACAGCGCCTGAAGGCGCTGTTTTTCTTCTAGTAGCGATTACAAACCCGTTGCTGGCTTCTCAGTTTCTCCACGAGTTTCTTCATTTCTACTGACAAGCACTTCGAGCGATTATGATGGTTCAATCGTAAGTTATCGTTGGATTGTAAACGGCAGTGTGGCAAGTAGCTCTGCGAGTTTAACACTGCCTCATGTGCAATCTGAATACATAAATGGCAGGTCGTATTCTCGATATGAGGTGTCACTGGAAGTGACAGATAATCACGGATATAAAAACACATTCAGCAGATCACTACTGGAATTGAACGATGAATGCCGTACGCAGTCGTGCCGTAATCGTTGATTTTTGTTACTGATTAGACCGGATATATAAAAGCTGGGATGACTCTTTGAAGGTAATTCCAGCTCTGGTTTACTCAAGCCTTTCGTAGACGAAGATATCAACAGTGGCAGCTTTCGCAGCGCGCCTCAAGCGCAATATGATACATTTACATTAAACTTTTTTTACAAAATACAAACTCTTAGCTAAGCTACTGCCTGAGCTTATCTGCAATAAGCCCATGTTACTGCTTGTTGTCTGGCTAACAGAACCTGTCAGACATGCTGTCAGCAGTTATTCAGACAATAACAATAAGGAATACTGCATGCGCACCCATTACTCGATAATATCGCTCAGTGCACTGGCTTTGACAACAACCCACGTCCTGGCGCAGGACAATACTGCGGATAAAAGTGTTGAACGCATTGAAGTTACTGGCAGCCGGATTAAGCAAACAGAGCTTGAAGGTCGCAGCCCAGTGCAAATACTAGATCGTGATGCGATAGACCGCTCTGGATTGTCTTCTATCGGTGACATTATTCAGAATATAACGGCCTCGGGCTCAGCACTTAATACTAAATTTAATTCCAGTGGCAACTTCGGCTTTCCACCAGATGGCGGTGGCGTTGGAGCCGGGGCTACCACCGTAGATTTACGCCATTTGGGCGCTAAACGTGTGTTGGTTTTGGTAGACGGCATTCGCTGGGTAAATGAAAGCTCCGCGTCTGGTGTTGGTGGCGTAGTAGATTTAAACACTATACCGCTGGCAATTGTTGAACGAATTGAAGTACTGGAAGATGGTGCTTCATCT
>NZ_DATCSY010000061.1:0-10664 GCF_036568245.1 Rheinheimera sp.
CTTAGACAATATACCAACAGGCAGATATATACTCAGGGTGTGGCATAAAACCCTGCTTACTGCCGATGCTGTGCCCAGCGTGCCGCTGCAGCTGAATGCAACTACTCCGCTGCAGCAAATAACGTTACACTAACCGGCTAGCCAACCGCGTACAGCACAATAAGGCGAACGGGCTTGATCTGCTACACCCAGAGCTGCGAAAAAACTTCTGCAAAAATGTAAAATTTCTATACCAACAACTCAGGCTTTTGCACTGACATTCACCAGATTATCCCGCGGCCGCTCGGGTTTGCGCCCCAGCGTATGGTTCCATTCCATCCGAACATCCGGATTCGCCAGCGTCCAGCATTCACCGGTGGAATTTAAGAAACATACCCACATTAGATGCTGCTCCGGACCATAATCTATCACCCCATGCGCCAGGGCAGACTCATTTTTAGCAGGAATAAATAGCGGCAAAGGCGGGTTAAGCTGAGTAAACATAAGTGCTCCGTTGGTCAGTTCTTCACTCTGAAAGCAGAACACTGCATATCTCAGACCACTTATCAGACATGGTGTTGTTGCAAGCAGCGGGACAAACCAAAAAACCGGCACTTTCGCCACTTTTTGGTCAAAGCCAAAACGGGTATTTTTTTCAACAGCGCCACAGCCCCCGTGTTTTCGGGGGTTGGCTTGTTGGCGCAATAATTGCCTGATTAATATGGACTAATCCGTAATAAAACTGCCTGATAACGCTAAGCAGTTATCAACCCTTTACCGAGGTAAGAAAAAGCATGCTAAAAAATATTCTTAAAGCCACCTTAGTAAGCGCCCTGCTAATCAGCGCCGGCGTAAACGCCAGCACGACACCATTAAACGCCGAACAACACGGTTTTGTCGGCCATTATCACCCTGCCACATCAACTGAGCCGCAGGTGGCAGTGCTGGTACTCGGTGGCGCTGAAGGTGGCTTACCAAAGCAGTTGGCACAACCTGTTATCGATGCGGGCTACCCGACACTGGCACTGGCGTACTTTAATGCCGATGGCTTACCAGCCGAGCTGGAGAACATTCCGCTGGAGTACTTTGCTAAGGCCAAAACCTGGCTGCAAAGCCAGCCGAATGTTAAGCAAGATCAGCTAATGATTGTCGGCTGGTCTAAGGGGGCGGAGCTGGCGCTACTGTTAGCGTCAAAGGACGAGCAGGTTTCTAAAGTCGTCGCGATAGCGCCAAGCTCAGTCGTGTGGGCCGGCATTTTAAAAGACTGGACCAAAGTGCCGGCTTCAAGCTGGACCGAGCAAGGCCAGCAGCTAACCCATGTGCCATTTAACCCATCCGGCCCGGTAGAGGGTTTACGCGATTTATACAGCCAGTCACTCGCCAACCGGGTAGATGGCGGTAAAGCCGATATCGCCGTGACCAATATCAAAGGCAAAGTGGTGTTACTGTCAGGCGAAAACGATGAAATATGGCCAGCACCGCAAATGGCCAAAGAGGTTTGCGAAAAGATAAACGCCAAGCACGAAAACCAGTGCGCGCATTTATATTACAAAGGTTTAGGCCACTTACTGGATAAGAAGTTTTTAGATAAAAACGATGCCCTGCATCAAACCTTTATCAATAAGCTTCAGGCTAACTAATCAGCGGGGGGTTCAAATGAAATACCTGATATTAATCTGTTTGACACTGTCTTGCGCCAGCGTAAATGCCACTACCTGCCCGGATACCTCAGCGTACGATAAAGCGCGCGAAGTCATTGCAGATCTTGGCAAAATTACTACGCCCAATGGCGTGCAGGACGCTTTTACGCTTGAAGTCAACGGTACCGTGCAAGCGGTAAATGTCAGAGGTAAAGACCGAAATAATCCGATCCTGCTGTTTGTGCATGGCGGCCCGGCAAGCCCGCTGACACCCGGCATGTGGCAGTTCCAGCGGCCGCTGGAAGACTATTTCACCGTTGTAAACTGGGATCAGCGCGGCGCCGGCAAAACCTACTTGCTAAATGATTTAGATACGCTGAAACAACATATGACTATCGACGACTTTGTCGCAGATACCATTGCCATTGCTCAGCAGGTAACGCAGCGCTACGGCAAAGAAAAAGTCATTCTGATGGGGCATAGCTGGGGCACTATAGTCGGCATGCAGGCAGCGCTGAAACGGCCGCAGTTATTTTATGCTTATGTCGGTGTCGGCCAGGTGATTAATACCCGCGAAAACGAGCGCTTAAGTTTCGATTACGCGCAGCAACAGGCCAAACAGCACAACAACACCGAAGCAATTGCTGAGCTGGCCGAAC
Organism: Rheinheimera sp.; assembly: GCF_036568245.1. GTDB lineage: Bacteria > Pseudomonadota > Gammaproteobacteria > Enterobacterales > Alteromonadaceae > Alishewanella. Next base: position 2,279 of record NZ_DATCSY010000061.1, read on the forward strand.
TGGCACCTTACCCCGGTGACCAACCACTCACCCGTGATCGGATAGTGGGGGCGCGCAAGTGGGCACAATACTATGGCGGTCTTAGCGCCTACCGCACAGAGTCTGGCTACTTTTACCGCGCCGCCAGGCTATCGCCGGAATATAACGCCGAGCAGGTTTGTTCCATCAATAAAGGCAGTATGTTCAGCCTGGAACTGTTACTGGAAGAATTTCTGGCCGTCGATTACAGCGGTGTAAAACAGTTCCCAATACCTGTAGTAATGCTGATGGGCCGGCATGACTACACCACGCCCTCTGCACCAACGGCGGCCTGGTTGCAGCAGGTAAAGGCACCACAGAAACACGGCATTTGGTTTGAACACTCTGCTCATATGTTACTGTGGGAAGAGCCGGGCCGGTTTGTGGTAGAACTGGTTAATGTCGTCAGGCCAATGGCACAGTAACTGGTGTGATTAGCATCAACGCCCTGGTCGCCACCCACTACTGGGCGCATATTAGCAATTTACCGGTCGACTTCAGCGCCGGCCGGCAGCCGTGTTGCGGCATGCGCACCATCCTGCTATGCTGCGTATAACGCAACACCCGATAAAGCTAGAGACTTTATGATTAAAAGCTTTAAGCACAAAGGGTTAAAGAAATACTTTGAAACTGGCTCTACTGCCGGTATTGACCCAAAGCAGGCCAAAAAGTTGAGCAACCGGCTTGTCGTGCTGGACTTAGCCAAGGAGATTAACGATATCGATCTGCCAGGCTTTTTTCTGCACCCGCTAACCGGAGATCGTAAAGGCCAATGGTCAATAACGGTAACAGGCAATTGGCGTATTACGTTTGAGCTGAACAACGGCGATGTGTACATCGTAAATTACGAGGATTATCACTAATGGCCACTATGCATAACCCACCACATCCGGGCGAGCTGATTAAAGAAACCATGGAAGCACTGGATGTCAGCGCCCGTAAATTGGCTTTGGCTTTAGATGTCGCGCCCTCTACCGTACAACGGCTGATAAGCGGTAAATCTGACATTTCACCAGAAATGGCGATTCGTCTGGCAGCGGTTATCGGTAGTTCAGAGCGTGTCTGGATGGGTATGCAGGATACTTATGATCTGTGGCATGCCAGGCAGAAAATTGATACTTCAAAATTGCAGCGATTATGCCCAGCTTAGCTGATAAATGCTCGTGATTCAGAGAGCAAAAATCAATGACACTGACCCTATTGATTCAGCAGCAAAACATACCAAAAAATCTGTTTAAACGGATTTTTTGGTGTCTTGTGCGACGATAAAACCACTCTGTCCCCATAACCCATTGTACGTATGATAAAACCGATGTAATGTCATACACATCAAATTTACAAAGACGGCCTTTTGCGACCTAAACCTCAAGCAATGAGCGCCGTCGCGCACTAAATTTGTGCCGTTAAGTCCCTGTAAAATCAGTAATGGAGTATCAGATTAATGGAAAATCAAGAATACGCAGGTTTTTGGATCCGTGTTGGCGCAGTCCTGATTGATATGGTTGTAATGTTAATTGTGTTCGGGCTTCCGCTAACGCTAATTTATGGCGAGACATACTGGACTGCAGATCAGATGTATCATGGCTTCTGGGACTTGTTTTTTAGCTATATTCTGCCTTTTGCTGCCACGATTTGGTTCTGGCTGCGGTTTTTCGGCACTCCTGGGAAAATGGCATTGCGGCTGAAAATAGTCGATGCAAACACCGGCAACAAGCTGTCTTTAGGTCAGGCTGTTGGCAGATACTTCGCCTATATTGTTGCGGCCATTCCGCTATTGTTGGGCTATATCTGGATAGGTATAGACAAGCGCAAGCAAGGGTTTCACGACAAGTTGGCTGGTACTGTCGTTATTCGTCAACTGGATAAAGAACCGGTTAACTTTAACAAAGATGCCTGATAACGCAGTTAACTTAGCGTTTATCAGTAATTGGCAGCCTGGGTAGCGTTCCGGCTGTCAGTTATGATGGTGTCTGACAGCATAAAACAGAGCCAGAGTTTATTTTCTCGAAAAATGCTCCGGCCCCATTATCACATTTTCAAGAGCGGGTTATTTTCAGCCATCACTATATTAAACAGCTCATGTTAACCCGCTCTAAACAATGACTGTAGACCGACTCTGTGACTGCCTCTATCGCGACTTTTAATCAGCGTTCACAGCAATTATATAGTTGATAAATGCCGAGCAGGATATAAGCATAAATCTAGCATCAGCACTGGATAAATTACTTTCTTCTAGAAGAGCGTGGCGTATTCCATCTGCATCGTTTGTATAGCCATAGATTGCATTGTATGCTGTTTTCAATGCAGGATGAATTGCTCCCCGTTTCTCAAGTACCTTTAAAGCATCACCTAATGTAGATTTATCATGTCCACTTATTTTTCTACATAAGCTTTCTACTGCTGAAATAGACTCTTTTATTGAATTTCTATAATCTGGGTTTACTCGGTCTGAAAGCAAGTCCAATGCAGTCGTTAAATGCTTTTTCACACCGTAGTAAGGTGTTGAATTGCTGATAGCATCTTCAATTTCTTGTATTTCGTCTTTCGAACTAATCTCCGTAATGACACCATCAACAAAGCGGTAAGCTGCATTCTCTCTTTCTAAGAAAGAGTTACTTGCTTTAATGAATAATTCTTTTTGTCGGCCAGCGAGATACCCCGAAACAAACTCTATAAAATCATACACTTCATACCAATGAGCTTTGAAGAAGAACTCCCTAATTTCCGAAAGTACACCATTTACGTCAGAATAGTATCGTGGCATTTCGTCGGTTGGCTTTTTGAAAAATAGTATCCATATTGCGAGGATTAGATCTTGCAGGTTGCTACCTAATACAAAATCGGTGCGCTCACCGTAAATACCACTGTCTGTTCTCTTGAAAGTTGTCCAGATGAAAGAGGTCAACGCGTTCCATAGAGAATTAGTTAACTCCTGATCAATGGAGTCTTTCTGAAGCAATTTTTTTGGAGGAGTGATCCCAATCCGTTGTGAGAATTTCAATGTAGTATCCAGCTCAATTAAGTCGAATTAGCGATTGTTTTTGTAACCGGCCATTTCTGGCCTGTTCCATCTTAAATAAATCACATGCTTTTAGCTACGGTTGCACGAAGAGCAGAGCGTCAGACATCCAGAAGACTGCGCATTCCAACTCTTCAGCTGGCTACTTACATTAGAGCCCCGACAAATGTTTGCGTGTCAGAGTTGATAGGAGTGTTAAAAGGAAGAACAGCAATTAGACTATTCAACAAATTCCGTATCTTCGTAAGAAAAAGCTATGGGGTAATCACTTTTGGCTGCGGGGGTTGCAACGCAAAACCACCTCCTAAGGAGGTGGTTTTTTACTTCTAACGAACCCTAAATCAACTGTATCCCTCCACCAAAACTGCGGTAGATGCTGACTAGTCGGGTAAAGCTTTGCTGTTACAGTTGCGCCAGCTGGTCGCGGGCGCGTAGCAGTTCGCGCTCGGCGTCGAGTAAGTCTAAAAACTCAGCGCTTCCTACGTTATAACGTTCGCGAGCAATTTGACAGGAATAAATAAAAGACCGTTAAATTTACAGGAAAGCGGCTCCGCCTCCACGTACTGATCGCCCAGATGCAATAAGCTCGCATACCTGTTCTGTCGTAGTTGCTTGGCTATGCACAAAAATCAGGCTTGCCCCTCTGGATACTCTCGATACCACCTGCGGATCATCGCAAGCAATATAACCTGCTTGCCGTAATTGTTGTTGTAATATCAAGGGGATCACATAAGCCAATAACAGAGTTGCTATAAACCAGCCAATAACCAGTTGGTTGCTCCACCTGATAACAAAATGCTGTTTGTTTCTACGCCCGACAAACTGTATCAAACTCAATAGCCAGAATACCGACATCAGCAGCAAATAGCTGATACCGGTATCTACTGGGATGACTGACCACTGCTCAGCCAGCCCAGAAGTTACAGCTATAATGTCATTGACAACATAAGCCACTGCCAACACAGCAATCAGGTTAAATAGCAGAAAAACTCTCTGCGCAACTATCGGAGACATTAATAACCTCTGATCCCATGGCAACAACAAAATAAGTACTTGCTCAATTACGGATTAACTCTAAGAGTTTGCATTTTACGGTTTGCTTCATAGGTTGATACCTCATATTTCACGCTGCCCCATTAGTCTTTCCTATCACCTTTAACTTGGATTATCACACCAATTCTTGCTTTCGCCGATTAAAAAACATAAATTAATTACTTTAATTTAACCTTTAAATCACATCGAGAACAAGGAGTCAGGGCCATGGAACAACAATCTGTTTTAAAAGATGTTTTTATCTCAATGGGTGAACTGGAACGCTATTTCGATGGTGCGGTGCCAGTGAATCTGTGGCGTGGTCTTAACATTAAGAAAAATACCGCCCTATTTGACCTGATCGAATCCCCCTTTAAAATGTCGAACGGCAGAGTGCGTAAACCGGATATCACTATTGAAAACGGCTGGGTCAAAGTTAAACACTGGCCGCGCGGCATCTCCACTTTTGACAAACCGGGTGTGCCAAAAGGTAAAGATTGGGTGCATTACGTGATACCTGCGGGAACCCCTTTGCCACATGGACTGGCAATTGTTAAAGACTCTTACAACGAAACCTTTATGGCCACGCACTACACTATTGCTCCAGCTTACGATATGCCTATAGCAACATTCAGAAATCTGCTAAGGTCTTTCGCAGCTCAAATTGAAAGGATCGCGAAATGATTGAAATTTCAAATGCCGCAGCACCTTTGCTAGTACAAGCACTGCGTGATGCGGTAAGGCATAACGAGCAACTGCTTACCAGTGAGACTTTACGTGATCGTGCTGATTACGAAGAGTATCTGGTTGAAGTGAGCCAGCTTTATGCTGAAGTTAAAGCACAGTACAAACGTATTGAAGCCGATATTGGCATACCGCTGGATGAAATAGTTTAGAGCGAAAAGAACAAAGCCGGGCATGCCCGGCTTTGTTCATTCAAACCAACCCTAAATCAACTGTATCCCACCACCAAAACTGCGGTAGATGCTGACTAGCCGGGTAAAGCTTTGCTGTTGCAGCTGCGCCAGTTGATCACGGGCGCGCAGTAGCTCGCGCTCGGCGTCGAGTAAGTCTAAAAACTCACCGCTGCCTGCGTTGTAACGCTCGCGGGCAATTTGCACCGCTTTGTTACTGGCCTGCCATTGCAATTCTGTACTCAGTTGCTGCTCGCGGCTGAGGTTATAGCTGCTAAGCGATAGCTGCATTTCGTTCAGCGCGTTAAACACCTGCTGCTCGAAATTGGCCAGTGCCATTTGGCTGCTGGCTTCGGCCTGGCGGATACGGGCTTTAACAGAGCCTAAATCGGCAGCCTGCCAGCTAAGTGCCGGCGCCACTGACCAGCTTTGCGTATCGCTGCCAAGCGTTAAGCCCGGGCCGGACATAAAGCCCAGGAAACCACGTACCGACAGGTTTGGATACAAATCGGCTGTAGCCACACCAATTTCAGCGGTGCGGGCTGCCAGCAGGCGTTCGCTGGCTGCGACATCGGCGCGGTAACGCAGGTAGTTTTCACCTTCGGCTATCGCCACCGGTTGTTTCAGCTCGGGCAAATGCGGTACTGCCCCCAGCTTTAACTGGCCGGGCTTTTGCGCCAGCAGTGCTGATAACGTCGCATCGGCGGTTAACAGCGCCACCCGGTACGCCGGCACTGCGGCATGTACCTGGTGTAACTGGGCATCAATTTGCGCCAGCTCCAGCTCAGAGGCCATGCCTGCATCCAGCCTTGCCAGTACGATGGCACGGCTTTGCTGCAGGTTTTGCAGGTTTTGCTCTGCTACCACCAGCCGAAGCTGGGCACCACGGTATTCACCATAATTGGTGGCAACCTGGCTGATTAGCTGTACCTGGGCGTCGTGCCACAGAATATCAGCCTGCTCAGCCTGAGCTTGGGCTGCCTCTGTCGCGCGGCGGATTTTACCAAACAGATCCAGGTCCCAGCTTAGTGTGGCGCCGGTACTGTAACCGCGGGTGATCACGCCATCATCTGCCGGTGACACTGTGCCGTTCTCGCTGGCCTGGTAGCCAGCGTCCAGCGTGCCTTTGGGCAGAAAGTCGTTGTTAGCATCGCGAAACACCGCATAAGCCCGGTCAACGTTGGCACGGGCCTGTGCCAGGGTGCGGTTTTCCTGCAATGCGCGTTCAATCAGCTTGTTTAACGCTACATCATCAAACGCCTGCCACCAGCTTTGCGCCAGTTCGGCCTGCTGATAGGGCGCCTCGATACTGATATCGGCTACCTTCACCGGTGTCTGATAATCAGGGCCAACGGCACAGGCGCTTAATGACGCTACCAGTATGGCGATGGCCGATATTTTCATTGGCTTACGCATGAGAGCCCTCCGCGCTGTTTATTGCTGCTTTATCTGCTGCCGGTGCGCTAATTTGTTGCTGCACTTTGGCATCGCCTCGCTTAGCCAGCATGTAGTAAAACAGCGGTGTTAAAATTAAACCAAATACCGTTACGCCAATCATGCCGGCGAACACGGCCACGCCCATCGCCTGACGCATTTCGGCACCGGCACCGCTGGAGAACACCATTGGCACCACCCCCATGATAAAGGCGATAGACGTCATCAGGATTGGCCGTAACCGTAAGCGGCCGGCTTCCAGTATCGCTTCCATCGCGGTCATGCCATGGTCTTGCAGTTCTTTGGCAAACTCGACAATCAGAATGGCGTTCTTCGTTGCCAGGCCCACCAGCACTATCAGACCAATCTGGGTGAAAATGTTATTGTCACCACCGTAAATCAGCACGCCACTCAGCGCAGATAACAGCGTCATCGGGATGATCAGAATGATCGCCAGCGGTAAGCTTAAGCTTTCGTACTGTGCGGCCAGCACCATAAACACCAGCAGGATCACCAGCGGGTAGATAAACATGCCAGCGTTACCAGCCAGAATTTGCTGATAGGTCAGTTCTGTCCACTCATAAGTCATGCCGTTTGGCAGGGTTTCAGCCAGAATTTTCTCAATCGCGGCCTGAGCTTCACCCGTGCTGTAACCTGGTGCCGGGCCACCGTTAATCTCAGCGGTGGTAAAGCCGTTGTAGTGCATTACCCGGTCCGGCCCTGCGGTATTGGTTACGTTAATAAACGAACCCAGTGGGATCATCTCGCCGGCGGCATTACGTACTTTTAACTGGCCAATTTGCTCTGGCGTCTGGCGGAACTGCTCATCGGCCTGCATATTAACCTGATAAGTACGGCCAAACTGGTTGAAGTCATTGACATACACCGAGCCCATATACGCCTGCAGTGTTTGAAATACTTCATCCATCGCCACGCCCTGTTGCTTGGCTTTGGTGCGGTCAAAGTCCAGATCCAGCTGCGGTACGTTCACCTGATAGCTGGAGAAAATGCCAGCCAGCTCAGGCGTTTGCCAGGCTTTCATCATCACTTCCATCGTCACTTTGTACAGCTCTTCATAACCGTGGTTACCGCGGTCCTGAATTTGCAGCCTGAAACCACCAATGGTGCCCAGGCCCTGTACCGGTGGCGGCGGGAAGATAGCGATAAAGGCATCTTCAATACCGGCAAACTTCTGGTTCAGCGCCGCAGCAATGGCATTACCGGATAACTCGGCCGAGCCACGCTGGTCAAAACCGTCTAAGCCGACAAACACAATGCCGCTGTTCGGGCTGTTGGTAAAACCGTTAATGCTCAGGCCCGGGAAGGCAATAGAGTTCGCCACGCCAGGGTGCGCCAGCGCAATGGCCGACATTTCTTTGATTACCGCATCAGTGCGCTCCAGTGATGACGCATCCGGTAACTGGGCAAATGCTACTAAGTACTGCTTATCCTGCCCCGGTACATAACCGGTTGGCGTAGTGGCAAACTGCAGCCCGGTTAACCCCACCAGCGCGACATACATCACACCGACAATGGCGCCGTAGCGAATGACTTTTTTCACCAGATAGCCATAGCCTTCTGATAAACGGGCAAAGAAGCGGTTAAAGGGGCCAAATAACCAGCCGCCAAACAGCTTATCCATACCGCGTGTCAGGGCATCTTTTTTCTCGCCATGGCCTTTTAACAACAGCGCCGACAGCGCCGGGCTTAGCGTTAACGAGTTAATGGCCGAGATCAAGGTTGAAATCGTAATGGTTAAAGCAAACTGCTTATAAAACTGCCCGGTTAAGCCCGACATAAAGGCGGTAGGAATAAACACCGCAGCCAGCACCAGCGTAGTAGCGACAATCGGGCCTGTTACTTCTTTCATCGCTTTTTGCGTTGCTGCTATCGGCGATAAGCCTTCACTGATATTACGTTCAACGTTCTCCACCACCACGATGGCGTCATCAACCACAATACCGATAGC
>NZ_DATCSY010000062.1:0-5378 GCF_036568245.1 Rheinheimera sp.
CCTTAACGGAATAACCACGTTCGGTGATTTGTTTGATTGCTTCAGCTTTGAATTCTGGTGTAAAACGTTGCTTGGACATGGTGCCCTCCTAAAGTTGTATTCTAACCTAAGGAGTGTCTACTGTTTTAGGGGAAGTCCACACCTATGGCTGCTGGGTTAACTAAAATTTTTGTGACGTAAGACTCTCTCCACACCCGATTGGCTTTATCTTTACGTTTGTGGTCAAACTCAGGCCATGGTTCAACATTTTTGTTTAGCCATGCTGTAATCGATGTCGCGCCTTCGCCATTGATATACTTATCAAATATTGCTTCAAGCACTTCTTTTCGGTCAGGAATTATTTCAAAGCCGACAATTCTAGGTTTACTACCGGATGTGTCGTAATTTTTCCTTATCCAGTTCGGCAATTTCCCAACTGCGACAATCTCACCTTTCGCTATTTTATTGGCATAACTTGTTAATGTACGATCGGATCTTGATTTTGACTCTTTATTGGCAGCCTCTGCTTTTGCCAACATTGATACAAAGCCACCGAAATCCACTAACTTTTCACTAGTGATTGTTTCGTTACTGGTGCTGAAGTGTATGTTAACCCCTGTATCCAGTAATTCCTTCATACGGTTTGCAGAGTCTAAAAAGTTGGTTCGACTAAAGCGAGTTTGGTCGAACATTACAATCATAGAACCTTTAGGATAAGTACCAGCTTTAGCATTCTCGATAATAGATGTAAGGTTATTGCCTTTGAATGCAGAACCTATCTCCACAATATCGTCGAGCCGCTTATAGCGTTCAAGCTTTTGAAGCCTTTCTATCGCCTGATTGTTGGCATACTGTTGGTTCTCTAAACCAGCCCCGTCCGTTGACTGTTCTGTCGTCGAAACCCTACAATACGACAATATAATCTTATCCATAATTAGAAGGTTTTCCCGTGGCTTTGCCTAATAAATATATTTACTCTATGCATAGAGTATCAAAAGTAATCTCTGCTTCCAAACGCACGATATTAAAAGACATTTCTTTATCTTTCTTTCCCGGCGCCAAAATCGGTGTGCTGGGTCTAAATGGTGCCGGTAAATCTACGCTGCTGCGCATTATGGCCGGCGTTGATACTGAGTTTGAAGGTGAAGCACGCCCGTTGGCTGGTACTAAAATCGGTTACCTGCCACAGGAACCGGTGCTGGATGCCAATAAAACAGTACGGGAAATTGTCGAAGAAGCCGTCAGTGACGTAAAAAATGCGCTGACGCGACTGGACGAAGTTTATGCCGCCTATGCCGACGAAAATGCTGATTTCGACGCTCTGGCCCGTGAACAGGGTGAGCTTGAAGCATTAATTCAGGCAAAAGAAGGCCACAACCTGGATAATACGCTGGAGCGTGCAGCTGATGCATTACGCTTACCGCCCTGGGATGCCAAGATTGAACACCTGTCAGGTGGTGAACGCCGCCGTGTCGCTATCTGCCGCTTGCTGCTTGAACGGCCAGATATGCTGTTACTGGATGAACCAACCAACCACCTGGATGCTGAATCAGTTGCCTGGTTAGAGCGTTTCCTGCACGACTACCCGGGCACAGTTGTGGCGATTACCCACGACCGGTATTTCCTTGATAACGTCGCCGGCTGGATCCTGGAACTGGACCGTGGTTACGGTATTCCCTGGGAAGGCAACTACTCCAGTTGGCTGGAGCAAAAAGATGCCCGTCTGCAACAGGAAGAAAAAGCAGAGAATGCCCGCCAGCGCTCAATCAAGCAGGAGCTTGAGTGGGTGCGTACAAACCCGAAAGGCCGCCATGCCAAGAGTAAGGCACGTATGGCCAGGTTTGAAGAGCTGCAAAGCCAGGAATTTCAAAAGCGTAATGAAACCAACGAGCTGTTTATTCCACCAGGGCCACGCCTTGGCGACAAAGTTCTGGAAGTTAATCACTTACGCAAATCGTTCGGTGATCGCCTGCTGATTGAAGATCTAAGCTTCAGTATTCCTAAGGGGGCAATTGTGGGCATTATCGGCCCTAACGGTGCCGGTAAATCAACGCTGTTCAAAATGATCAGTGGTACAGAAAAACCAGACTCAGGTGACATCAGCGTCGGTGAAACAGTGCAACTGGCCAGTGTTGACCAGTTCCGTGACAATATGAACCCGAAAAATACCGTCTGGCAGGAGATTTCTAACGGCCAGGACATGCTGCAAATCGGTAACTTCCAAATCCCAAGCCGGGCTTATGTTGGCCGCTTTAACTTCAAAGGCAATGACCAACAGAAGTTTATCGGTGAGCTGTCAGGCGGTGAACGCAACCGCGTGCATTTAGCTGCGCTGCTAAAAGCTGGCGGCAATATGCTGTTACTGGACGAACCGACCAACGATCTGGACGTTGAAACCCTGCGCGCGCTGGAAAATGCGCTATTAGATTTCCCCGGCTGCGCTATGGTGATCTCGCATGACCGCTGGTTCCTCGACCGTATCGCAACCCATATTCTGGATTATCGTGATGAAGGCAAGGTTAACTTCTTTGAGGGTAACTATTCTGACTACGAAGCCTGGCTTAAAGCGACTTACGGTGCAGATGCACTGGAACCACACCGGATTAAGTACAAGAAAATCTGATGCCAAAACGCCCGTTTCGACGGGCGTTTTCTTTTGTGTTGGCAGTTATTGATAAGATGAGGACATCACCTGCTGATAGCGCACTGTTTGCGCTACCTTACTATGCGCCGCCTGTAATTGCTTTACCAGCAGCTCTGGCGTAGCAATACTGGCCGCCAGCCATGTTTGTTGTTCCAGCTCTGGAATTGCATAAATAAAATTCACATCACGCCGGCGCAGCCCCAACGTTGCAACCATGCCATTCAGTGCTACCGGATCATCTATCACTAAATCGACTTTGCCGTTCAGCAGTAACTGCCAGGACTCAGCAATATCGGCAACCTGCACCAGTTGCTCATCTGGCACGAAACCATTATTTATCAAAAAATTAGCTGATAAATCATCTCTTTGCACCGCTACCGTATATTGCTTGGCATCCGCAACAGAGCTGATTTTGATATCACTACGGTGGCTCAGGCTAACAAAGCCCAGCTGATAAGCAGCTACTGTACCTATCCATCGAAATTCCTGCTCGCGCTCTGCAGTACGGGCCATATTATAAATCAGTATATTTGGCCGGCTGCGGGCGATACGAAATGCCCGGGCCCAGGGGTACAACTCTATCTGGGCACTGACACCCGCTTCAGCCAATACAGCCCGGACCAGTTCAGTGCTTATTCCCGATACCTCACCGTTAACCAGGGTTTGATGTGGTGGCGACAACTCAGTGACAACACGCAATGGTTCCTGCGCCCACGCACTGCTGCAGAAAAAACATCCGACTAATAACAAAGTTCTTAGCATAAGGCCCCGTTACTACCTGCTACTGTGCTGAATGATAGCGCAGTTTTACTTCCCACCATCGATTCTGTGGCAAGAATAATTTCACTAATTATTAGTCAAATTCGTTATTTTGCTCATTAAAATAAGCAACACCATCAATCACGGCATCAATCAAAAATATGAAAAACCCATTAAAAACAGTAATTTAAAATAATATTAAAAGTGGCACAGCCCTTGTAATAGTAAAAGCGTTGTTATCACTAACTTAATACCAAGGACTTAAAAAATGAAAACTGTAACTGCACTTATCCTGACGACTGTTATTGCAACCGGCTTTACTGCTTCAGCCAGTGCCAATAGCATCACTGACACCATCAGTGACGCCGTTAGCACACAATTGACCGAGTTAAGCGCCAACATTAAGCAACAAGCTAAAACGGCGTTAGAGCAAACTGCTGCTGAGCTGTTTTTCTCGACCGGCAGCAAACAGGCTGAACAGTCAATTACACCGGCAGTTAAGACAACTGACAGCAACAAAGAGTAACAGAGGTCTTATGTGGTTATTCGGCAAGCGCTTACGCCAGCTGCAGTACGTAAGCGCATTCTGCTTATTGCTCTGACCACACCGCCAGTTCATTACCATTGGGGTCTGTAAAGTGAAAACGCCGCCCACCCGGAAATGAAAATACCGGCTTAACCACTTTGCCACCAGCCGTCACTATCTTCTTTTCAGTCTGAGTAAGATCTTTGCTGTAAAGCACCACCAGTGCAGCGCCGCCAGCAACGGTAGAATGTGTTTTGGCGCGATAAAAGCCACCATCCAGCCCTGAGTTCGCAAACGCAACATAGTCCGGTCCGTAGTCTGCAAACACCCAGCCAAACACTTGGCTGTAAAACTGCTTAGTCGCGGCCAGATCAGCTGCAGGAAGCTCAACATAATTTATCTTTTCATGCCCACTCATTATTTCAGCTCCCGTAGCGGTTAACATTAACTACTGTAAAACAAGCGTCTGACAGGAACAAGCGGCAGAAAAAAGAAAAGCCACGCGCATTGAAGCGCGTGGCTTTTAGCTGAAACGCAGAAACGATTTACTTAGTAAGCGCCATTGCACTCATATTCAGTGCCTGGCCCATTTTCGCCAACAAAAGATTCACTTTGCGCGCCAGTAACACCCGGGCAAGAGCATTGCTGCGTTTCGCGGTAACGTGGTGTTTCTCTGCTGCAGTATTTAATGTTGTCATGCTTCACCTCTGTAACTAACTGTGCTGATATGTTGCACATTATGCCGATTTTTTGCACAACCCACGAGCGAGATTAATTACAACACAAGCATTAGTTTTTCTTATCAATAAATCGCTATTCATTCATTTAACATTCACTGCGCTGTCATAGTAACCAGCATGACCCAGATAGAAAAACTCTCTAATTATGCAGCTAAAATAAGATTTTATTCACAATACGTAAGAAATAAACATAAAAATCGAGCTATTTACAGCTCGGTCAAGCTAACAAGCCATGAAGATTTTTGGTTAGTTATTCTAATTAAAACACCTTATAACGACGCATAGTTATACAAAGGTTGAACATTGGTAATGCCTGGGCTGGCTACTGTGTGTTAACGTACCGGTATGCTCAGTTAGCCAAGTTGTGCCATGCATTATCCCGTTAGCTTTCCCGTTGCCCAATTACAATTAGCGGCATTAAGTCTGCAGCCTTTGCCGCTGACTGTTAAACCAATATTGTGCCTGCATGGCTGGCTGGATAATGCAGCAAGCTTTATCCCTCTGGCGGCAAAGTTACCGGACCTGCCAATATTGGCACTGGAGTTTCCCGGTCATGGTCATTCTTCGCACCGTGGCGCGGATGCATACTATTATTTTTTTGACTGGGTACAGGACTTGGTTGCATTGTGCCGTCAGCAAAACTGGCAACAACTCACCATTGTCGGCCATTCGATGGGCGGAATGGTGGCAACAGCACTTGCTGCGGCCTTTCCTGAGCTGGTTGAACGCT
>NZ_DATCSY010000063.1:0-9830 GCF_036568245.1 Rheinheimera sp.
GTTGTGTTTTTCACTACTAAATAGTGGAAAACGCTAATAACAGGCTGTTGCTATTATTGAATCAGTTAGCATTGTAACGGCGAAAAGCAATATACTTGCTCATCGCGATATGCAGCGTAAACTTGCCGTGTGGCGATTTACCGGCATGCCCGAGCAAAATAAAGTCCGCGCCACTTAACGCATCAAGATCTGTAAGCTTAAACCGGCGCATTAAGCTGTAACGTAAATCAGCATCGATAAAAATACTCGGTTCTTTGCGGTAGTCGCCGGTGTTTAGCCACAGCTCATCGTCTGCCGGGTTTTCACATTCGCGCTCATTCACATTGTTTATCTGGCCCCAAAATATATACAGTGCCTGTAAATGTTTATCGCTGATGTCGTTGATATGCACCAGATAATCGGCCAGCTTGCCGGCTATCAGCTCCCGCCCGGCAGCTGTCAGCACCTGAATTTTCTGCCCTTGGTTGGCAAAATCGCGGTTACGGCACAGGTGGCTTAATAACTGGCGCAAAGCGGTATTCACATCGTAACCGTCGATACCACCAAGCTGCGGTGCTTTTATGCTTTGCCACAAACCTGCAGGCGCATAGCGGGCAGACGGCTCGCGTACTTTGTCTGCTTTGTTGCTGTCAGTCGCATCATCTTCTGCATTCAGCCGCAGTGTAGCGGCTTCACAACCTTGCTGATGGTGGGCACCAAAACAGGCCGCACGGTTGATGTTTTCGCTACTGACTTCCTTGATAAACCAGGCTTTTTCTCCACAGAGCGGACAGAGTAATAAGCCGCGATACTGCTCAGCCGCTGTTTTATATTCGGCTGTGCTGATTAAGCGGTTGTCACTAAGGTATCTGGCCTGTTGCACTGAGAATCCTGCGCTTTGCTATGCATGCTGTACCTAAGCTAAACATTATTACCTTACAGAGCAATAGCTAACGGTTGCGTTGATCTATGCTGTACAGGTGCAGCGAAAGTATGTTAACTGTTAGCACTGTGTAACAAACCTGGTTTTGCATAAAAGGATCAAGCATGCAATTGGCGAAAGTGGTTGGGTATTTGCTAAAAACGCTGGTGATACTGCTTGGCGCTGTAGCCACATGTTATCTGGTGTTACTGGCCATTAACTGGCAGGATGAACAACCTTCCGCTGCGGCGCTGGCGTTACAGCAGCACCTGCAGGCGCCGCCGCAGTTGAGCCAGGATAACAACGGCTACCGGTACTTTTCTTCCCATAGCGCTGATAATGCGCTAAGCGTATCTGCGCTACTGGCCGATCTTACCCGGCAATGCGGCGGCCAAGACTGTCAGAGCGCCTTGCTTACACTGCAACCTCAGCTGGACACTGTGATTACTGAGCATCAGCAGCTTGCCGATTTTTACCGGCGGTTACAACAGTTTGAGTATTGGTATGAACCGGTGCCTGCCACCATGGATGCCATACCGTCTTACCAGCCAATGTTACAGGCACAACAGTTGTGGTTGTTAAAGGCCTGGCAGGCAGCCCTGCAGCAAGACACTGCAGCAGTGAAGTCGCTGCTACAACAGGACCTAC
The DNA here is from genome assembly GCF_036568245.1 of Rheinheimera sp. Classification (GTDB taxonomy): domain Bacteria; phylum Pseudomonadota; class Gammaproteobacteria; order Enterobacterales; family Alteromonadaceae; genus Alishewanella. Next base: position 1,550 of record NZ_DATCSY010000063.1, read on the forward strand.
AATTCTGGCGTCGCACTATGGCTGGTAGCCAGCTGTTGCTTGGTAAAATGGTCAGCACCAGCGCAATCAAACAACACTTCAGTGTTGCCAGCATGATACTGCAACAGCTGCCTGTAGCTGAGCGCAGCGCCACCTTGCCAAATAACTGGTCACAGCCTTTTGACGATAAAGAGCTCAGTCTGCAACAAGCGCTCGTCGGTGAGTGGGCTTTTGGCAATATGGTCATTGCTAATATGCTGCAGCCAGAGGCGGTGAAAACTGAGCAAAGCCTGACGGATGCAACAGTATCACTTTTACTGCAGCCACTATTGTTGCCGCAGGCCAGCAGTAACGACCGCGCCAGTTTGTTACTGGCACAAATAAATGCTGAAACGGTGCCGGCAAGGCCATGGTATAACAGCTTGTATAACCCCGTTGGTAAGCTGCTGAACAGTGTTGTACCGGATTATGCGCTATACCAGCAGCAGCTGCGCGAACTAGAACCGCTGCGACAACAAGCTGTACTTACCACAGGAGCAAGCGTGAACAGTACAGCACAATAATAGCGATGGCGGACAGCAGCATTACGCTGAATGTAAGTATCATGCCAAATACGCGAAAGCCCAGCGGCTCTTTCATCTGGCGTACACCCCAGGCGTGGCTTAGGCGGCCTATGATTAAGGCGACACCCATAATGTGAATATAAAACGGCGCCAAACCACTGTATTCGGCCAGAAACAGCAATAGCAGGGCAAAGGGCACGTATTCGGCAAAATTGCCATGCACCCGTATGGCCCGCTCCAGTTCCATTTCACCGTTGCTGCCAATTCCGACCTGATATTTGCGGCGTTTGCCGACCACTTTAAAACTCATCGCGATATAAAACAAAGCAAGTAGTGCAGCATATAAAGCAGTAGTCATTGCTGGGTTCCTTAATTAAAAAGCCCGTGGTTCATCACGGGCGTTAGCATAACGTTATTTTAACGGTTTTACAGCATCTTATATGGATGCTTACATGCGCTGAAATAACTCGCGGGCTTGCTGGTACACCCACAGTGCCAGTGCCGGGTCGTAGCGCTCTCCCTCATCACGCATAAACGCATGCTGGCCGTTGACTTCGTGCCAGCTAAAGTTACAACCGGCCTGCGTTAGCGCCTGATACACTTTTGCCCGGCCTTCTGCAGGGATATGAGGGTCCTGTTTACCCCAGATCATCAGCAGTTCTGCCTGTATCTGATTGGCGCAGTCCAGCGTTTGTTTGCCGCTGCCAACAGGCAGCGTGTCGCTGTGCAGATCTGTGGCGTACAGGCAACATGCGGCATTTACCGCCGGGTTTAATGCCGCCCGAAATGCCAGATGGCCGCCAATACAGACACCCATCGCGCCGGTTTTGCCGTTAAAGTCACTACGTTTTTGCAGGTAACTGAGCATGGCCGCATTGTCGCTATCGTAGCTACTTAAAGGTTTAGCCCATTTATCCGCGTTGCCCTTGTCTTTGCCTGCATCATCGTAAGCCAGCACGGTGCCTGCGGCGTTTAATTCATGAAACACTTCCGGCACCATTACCAGAAAGCCCTGGCCGGCCATCATTGCCGCCGTTCTGGCTATTGGGGCGGTGATCTGAAAAATCTCGGAATAGAACAGTATTGCCGGGTAGCGTTTGTTACTGTTTTGCGGGCGGAATAACTGGCAGCGCATGCTGCCGGTGGCGGTATCCAGGGTCAGCCATTCAGAGGTGATTTGCATGATATATCCGGTTCTAGCAGTCTTGATGGCTATGGTAGAGGATTGCAGCTGGCTTGTCAGCTTGCTGCCCGTATTTACTGCAGACGTTCAGTGGTTTAGGGTGTAAACAGCTAACCGGAGAACCCTATGTTTAAATGGATTATTTACGCCCTGCTGTACAGTGCTATCGCCAGTGTCGGAAGTCATGCGCAGGCCGGCTTTGCCTGGCCAAATGGCGCTAAAGCTGCCGTTAGCCTGGCGTACGACGACGCTTTAGCGTCGCAGCTCGATAGCGCTATTCCTGCGCTGAATGCGCATGGACTGAAAGCCAGTTTTTACCTGCCGTTGTACAGTCCGTTGTTAAGGTCGCGTTTAAGTGACTGGCGTACTGCCGCCAAGCAGGGGCATGAGTTGGGTAACCATACGCTGTTCCATCAATGCTCTGCCAGCAAACCGGGCCGGGACTGGGTAGCGGCAGAAAACGATCTGGATAAACTCAGTGCGCAGCAGTTGGTTCAGCAAATTCGCTTGGGTAACAGCATGCTGTTCGCTGTTGACGGTGAAACCGAGCGTACTTTTACCGCTCCGTGTGGTGATGCGCTGGCAGGAGGCCAGCCTTACTTGCCGCTGCTGGCTGATGATTTTGTTGGTATAAAAGCAAAAATAGGTGGCATCGTCGCCGATATGGCGCAGTTTGATGTGCATTCCGTACCGGTTATCGCCCCGGTGGGCAATAGTGGTGCAGAGCTAATCAGCCTGGTTAAACAAGCGGCACAGCGCGGTACTATGGTCAATTTTACCTTTCATGGCATAGGGGGCGATCATCTGAGTGTATCTGCCCAGGCACATGAAGAATTGTTGGCCTATCTGGCGGCGAACCGTGATATTTACTGGACAGATACTTTTATTAACATTATGCAACATGTGAAAACGCAACAGGCTGCGGGTAAAGTTTCAGAAGAATAATTATTTTTATAATTCATATTGTTAAGCCCATTTAGCTGTTGAAAAAGTAAATGTTGTCACGTTTTTGCATTGTGCTACGTCATAGCAATAGATAAGTAAAAAAATGACACTGAGTAAACCGACAGGATATGACTTTGCATGACAGAACAACATTATTTAACACAGCAGTTTGAAGCATCAAGACAGCATCTGCATAAGGTCGCATACCGTATGCTTGGCTCGGGCAGCGAAGCTGAAGATGCGGTACAGGAAGCCTGGATCAGGCTTAATCGGGTAGAAGCGGCCAGCATTGAAAACCTTACCGCTTGGCTGACTACTGTTGTAGCGCGGGTGTGTCTTGATATGTTACGCGCGCGAAAATCTAATCATGACACCATTGATGATAATGTTGCAGAAATTGCCAATGACGCAGCAGACAACATTGAAGCGGAGTTGCTGCAATTGGATTTAATCGGGCCCGCGCTGCTGTTACTGCTGGATATGCTGACGCCAGCTGAACGGGTTGCCTTTGTACTACATGATGTGTTTGAGCTGTCATTTGCTGAGATTGCCGCCATTCTGGAACTGCCGGAAGCGTCGGCCAGGCAACACGCCAGCAGGGCCCGTCGTCGTATTCGCGGAGCAACCACTGCAGAGCAAGACACAGCGCGGCAGCAAAGCATTGTTGCTGCGTTCTTGCTGGCTGCGCGTGAAGGTAACTTTGATGCGCTGCTCCGGCTACTGCATCCTGACGTAGTGCTACGCGCTGATGCTACTGCGATTAAAATCAGTACCGCCAATAAAGCCAAAGGCGCACCAGAGTTTGCGTCTGAAATTCGGGGCGCTGACAAGGTGGCGGCAACCTTTAAAGGTCGGGCGGCTGGTGCTCAATTGGCGATGATAAATGGCCTTGCGGGTGGTACCTGGGGCGTCAACGGTAAGGCGATGGTGGCATTTTGCTTTACCGTTGCAGACGGCAAAATTGCCACCGTGAATATAGTGATGGACAGAGCTGCGCTGGATAGTCTTGACATCCAGCTGATTAATACCAAAAACGGAGTAACAGCATGAATATCCTGCTATGGCTGATGCAAATCTTGCTTGCACTGCACACTGCCGCCGGCGCAGTGTGGAAATTCTCACATTCTGCCCAGCACACTATGCCGTCGTTAGCCGCGATCCCGAATAGCCTGTGGCTGACAATGAGCGGTGTAGAGCTGCTGTGCAGCCTATGTCTGATATTACCGGTGTTTTACAAACCGCTGGCGATATTGATTCCTGTAGCTGCGGTGTGTATCGCCTTAGAGATGCTAATGCTCTCAGCCGTGCACCTTAATGCTGTTGGCAGCAGTTATAGCCCGCTTATCTACTGGCTGGTGGTAGCAGCAGTCTGCGCTTTTATCGCTTATGGCAGGGCTGTAATACAACCGTTATAACACACAATGGCTTAAACCGGGTTGCTAATTGGCAAATGCTACGCATGTATCTTTACTCTTGTTAGTACTGATTGCAAAGTGCCCTCAGGCCGCCCGTTTAATTTTAAAATCACATCCAGTCCAGACGTGCTGCTGTTTGTAAATCAAGCATTTTAAATTTGTTGAAAATTAAGCTGAACTTGTACTTAGGCCTCGGTCTCTATGCTTTATAGGCAGCATTTTTACTTGCTATGGTTTTGACCAACTAATGCGATCTCAGGCAACGAGGAGGAACTATGTCCAGCCCGGAGCATAAGCAAAAAATTTGGCAGCTGATCAAGAAAATCAACACCGGTATGTTAACCACGCATCACGGCGGCGAACTGCGCGCCCGCCCTATGGTACTGGTGCAGGACGAATACGACGGCACGCTGTGGTTTTACACTGACCTTGAGTCAGAAAAGGTACTCGAACTGGAGCAAGATCATGACATTTGCTTGAGTTTTGCAGACCCTGACGGCCAGACTTATGTCTCACTGACCGGCACAGGCAGGGCCACTCGGGATAAAAAGCTGATTGATAAATACTGGAACAGTTTTGTCGCCGCCTGGTTTCCGCAAGGCAAAGAATCTCCTAATGTCGGTATGCTTGAGATTAAAATTAAGCGTGGCGAACACTGGGATAGCAGCAGTAGTAAGATGGTAAACAGCATTAAAACCATGAGGGCGAGGCTTACCGGCGAGCAACCTGAACTTGGCGAGCATGAAAAATTCGGTACTGCGAAGTAAAACCGGTAGTGTGGTAGAAGTGTCAGCCAGCTTACTGGCTGACAACCACACCATATCCCGTCGCTTTATAACCTAACTGCCATTCGCGCTTGCCGCTGACGAAAGGGTTATCGTGGCCCATATGCTGACTGATGCGCGTGTTCAAGTCGCGTTCCTGCGCGGTTACCGGGTCTTGTTTGTGCCAGGCGATAAACAGCTGTTGCTGAGCGCGCGACAGGCTAAGGTTATATTTATCGGCCATATAAAAATAAATCCGGGCAATATCACCGCGTACAGCGGCAGCAGGTTCAAACACTTGTTGTTTAAAATCAACCTTAACCGGACAGGCACCATGTTGGGCAGGGGCTGATGGTAAAACACCAAAGCGGTAATTACTGCGGTCGCCATTTACCTCACCTATGGCTGGTACCAGATTGTATAAATCGGCTTCCATAGCGCGAAAGGTGCTATCGGTTTTTACGCAATTTTTGCGGCCACCGTTTTGCCAGCACTGACGCTGATGGCCAAAATGATGCGCCGGCATCACGTGCTCCCATTCAATCCGGTTAGCGCGCGGGCCGTTTTTTCGCACCTGATAACCACAGCTGGCTAAATCGGGTATGCCTTTCTTGCCTTGCCAGCGAATAGCGCAATCGCAATAAAAGCTCGTCGCTTCGGGCGCATGAATACGTTGGGCTAAGCGTTTGGCCTGATCAAAGTTTGTGGGGGCGGCTAAGGTAAAGACAGAACATAACAGCAGCAAATAGCTGCTACATAACGCGACAAATTTCATTCACTACTACTTATTTCAGTGAGACGTTAAAAAGGAACAGGGTTGCCCTACGCTGACCGTTGAAGCCCTGGACGGGCGGAAACGAGCCCCCAAGGATGGGTTCACGGCGTGTTAGCGTGGGTAAACCTGTTCCTGAGCATATACCTGCTTAATAAACTGGGCAGAACTTTAGCTGACTTAATGCGGTTTCCCGGCAATTTGCTCGATATCATGTTGTAGCGGTTTGCGCAGGCCAAGTTTAAAACCGAGCTCTGCCATAATAAACAAGGGCCCAACCAGCAAGCCGACTAAATCATCGACAAAGGCTGGTTTTTTACCTTCATAGTAATGACCGATAAACTGCAGTACCCAACCCACCACGAACAAGCCAACAGAGCTGGCCAGCCAGACACCAAACGGCAGGCTGGCTAATTGCGCTGCCAGCAGAAGACTCACGCCGCTGAAGATAAACATGACTAACGCAAAACGCAGATCCAGTCGTAGGTAAAACGCCATACCGCCAATAAACAACAGTAACGCTGGGGTAATAACAACACCGGCCAGGCTAAACAGCGGCCAATACAGCAAAGCAAATACCGCCACCATAATAAGTGGAATACCGGCGTAATGGGTCAGTATGTTGCGTTCATCCCGGTGGTACTGCGCGTACTGGCTTAAATGCTCGGTCAGGTTTTTCATCGTTGTGTACCTGCAATGTACGGAATTAAGTGAGTAATCACTAAGCCTAAATCCACTATAACGCAGGGTCAATGAGATACTTTGTTCCTGTTGTAGCTAAAATGTAAATTTGGCGTATATAGGCAATAAATTAATGCCAGTAAGGCGTAGGCTGGGCAGGTGTTAACGGAGCTTGTAGTCAATAACACCGTGTTGCTGCGTCACTGCAGCGGCGCGTCGGTTCACGGATGGCTTGCATAAACTAATGAAAATAAAGGATAGACCAATGCAAGTAATCAGTTCTGTACTAAAACGCCAGCTGTGCTGGCTGGTGCTTACGGCTGCCCCGCTGTTATTTGGCAATAACGTCAGTGCCGATGCCATTTTACATGCGTTTGACTGGCATTATGACGATGTCGCCGCCAAAGCAACTGAGATTAAAAACCTCGGTTATAAAGCCGTGTTGGTAGCGCCACCGCTGAAATCTAATGCGGCTAACTGCGCCTGGTGGCAACGTTATCAGCCGCAGGACCTGAGGGTGATTGATCACTGCAAAGGTAATAAGCAGGCTTTTGTAAATATGATCAATGCGTTAAATGATACTGATCCGGCGCGGAAAGTGGATGTATACGCCGATATTGTATTAAACCATATGGCTAATGAGCGTAATGGTGCAACCGACTTTCCCGGTCAGGCCACGGTAAACAGTTATGGTAGCAACAGCAGTTACTGGAATAACCAGCGTTTATTCGGCAATTTAACCCAGGGCCTGTTTGGCAGCGCTGACTTTAACCCGGCAAACTGTATCAGCAATTACAATGACGTCTGGCAGGTGCAGAATTACCGCTTATGTGGCGGTAGTGGCGATACCGGTCTGCCGGATTTAAACCCGAACAGCTGGGTGGTGCAGCAGCAGCGTAGTTACCTGACGGCATTAAAAAGCCTCGGTGTTAAAGGGTTCCGGGTCGACGCGGCCAAGCATATGACGATTTGGCATATCAATGAAATTTTCACCAGCGACATTAAAAGCGGCATGTACCTGTTTGGCGAGATTATTACCAGCGGCGGTGCCGGCAACAATGAGTACGACAGCTTTTTAGCGCCGTACCTGCAATACACTGACCATAAAGCCTACGATTTCCCATTATTTAACGCAGTTCGGACGGCTTTTGGCTTTGGTGGCAGTTTAAGCCAGTTAGTGAGCCCGGCATCTTACGGCCAGGCGCTGCAGAATAGCCGGGCCGTCACCTTCACCATTACTCACGACATTCCGACTAATGATGGTTTTCGTTACCTGATCATGGACCCAACTGATGAGTATCTGGCCTATGCCTACGTTATGGGGCGCGATGGTGGTAAGCCGCTGGTCTTCAGCGACAGCACTGGCACTGACAGCAATCGCTGGGTCAATGCCTATAAAGCTGACCATATCAGTAAGATGCTGAATTTTCATAACCGTATGCAGGGGCAAGGCATGGAAATGCTGGCTTGGAATGACTGTGCAATATTATTCCGCCGTGGCGAGGAAGGTATAGTGGGTATTAATAAATGCGGCAGCACGCAAAGTTTTAATATTAATACTCACAACCGTTTTTACTGGTACCGCAATTATCGCGATGTACTGAGCGGCAATAATCTGGTGTATATCAGCGGTGGCAGTTTTAACTTCAGCCTGCCGGCGCGGCAGGCCAGAATGTGGTACGCCGATTAAACGGCGTTAGTCGGCACTGAACAGCGCCAGTAGATCGTCAGCCTGGCCTTGCCACGGTTGGCCCTTGCCACCGGCGAATAGCTGGTCGGCAAGCTGGCGCTTATGTTGCTGCAACAGCTGTACTTTTTGCTCTACCGTATTGCTGGCAATCAGTTTATAAACAAACACGGCTTTTTGCTGGCCGATACGGTGGGCGCGGTCTGTTGCCTGTGCTTCTGCCGCCGGGTTCCACCACGGATCGTAGTGAATAACGGTATCCGCAGCGGTCAGGTTTAACCCGGTGCCACCG
>NZ_DATCSY010000064.1:0-6130 GCF_036568245.1 Rheinheimera sp.
GAAGCGGTAGATATGCAAGTCAGTTTTATGGGGCTTACCGGCCCAAGTGGTGTGATGCCGCAGCATTATACCGAAATGGTGTTACAGCGTTTGAAGCAGCGCGATAAGACCATGCGTGATTTCTTCGACATCTTTAATCACCGGCTTATTTCCCTGTATTACCGGGCATGGGAGAAATATCGCTTTGCCTGTCAATACGAAATGGCAGGCTCAGAGCATGACAGCTTCAGTGCGGTACTGAAAAACCTGTCAGGCGCACAGAGTACACTGGGTCTGTATTACGCCGGGGCTTTTGCTCAGCACAACCGCAGTGCCCAGCAGCTGAGCCAAATTCTCACTGAGCTACTTGGCACCACTGTCGAGCTCAATCCGTTGCAGGGGCGCTGGCTAACTTTAGATGCAACTGAACAAAGCAGACTGGCGATGAAATTTCTACCTCAGGGCCAGCATGCAACACTCGGACGCTCTGCGATGCTTGGCAGTAAAGTGTGGGATGTCAGCGGCGCGATTGAACTGCTGATTAAGGTACCCGCCGGTCGGGCAGAGCCCTTGCTGCCCGGAAGTTATCAGCACCATTTAATCAGCCATGTACTGGCAGATTTTCTGCCTTCAGCACTTAGAGTACGTATCACCTTGTTGGGCAGACACTGTGATTTCCCTCGGGCTCAAGTGGGTAAATCCTGTCTTGGCCAGAGCGGCAGTCTGGCAGTCAGAAAAGTAATCGAACATCAAGATACCCGGCTTAGCTACCAGCTGGCCCGGGCTTAGTTAATGCACAGGAAGCAATTATGTCTACTACCACATTAAAAAGTCTGGTTGAGAAACTAAACCCGGCTAGTCGCCAGTCTCTGGAAGCGGCAACGGCACGATGCCAGTCCCGCAGCCACTACAGTGTTGAAATTGAGCATTGGTTAGACGCCATGCTAGAGCTGGGTGATGGTGATATTCCGATGCTGTTACGCAACTTTGATATTAACCCTGATACTGTCAAGCAGCAGTTGCAGCAAGCACTGGAGCAGATGAAAACCGGTAACAATGCGTTGCCGACCATTTCAGTACAGCTGATTAACTTGCTGCGTACCAGTTGGTTAAGTACGACTATCGAATTTGCTGATCAGCAGATCCGTTCAGCATACATTTTATATACATTGCTCAAAGACGATAGTCTCGCCGCGCTGTTAAGCCGCAGAGTGCCTGCGCTTGATAAGTTGGATGCAGCTGAACTACTGCGGCTGTGGCCAGAGCTGGCAAAGCAGAGCTCAGAGCAGCAAAGCCAGCAAGCGACCAATAACTCCGTCAGTGGCGGTAAGACACCGGCACTTGACCAGTTCACCACTGATCTGACGACACAGGCCCGAGCCGGCAAAATTGATCCTATTATCGGGCGCGACTATGAAATTCGCCAGATGATAGACATTTTAACGCGGCGGCGGCAAAACAATCCGATACTGACCGGTGAAGCAGGCGTTGGCAAAACGGCGGTTGTCGAAGGACTGGCGTTAAAAATTGCCTCAGGCGACGTGCCGGACAAATTAAAAAATATCAGCCTGCGGGTGTTAGACCTTGCTCTGCTGCAAGCGGGTGCAGGTATGAAAGGCGAATTTGAAAACCGGCTGAAAAACGTTATCAACGAAGTTAACCGCTCAGTATCGCCGGTTATTCTGTTTATTGACGAAGCACATACAATGATTGGTAGCGGTGGCCAGGCTGGCCAGAATGACGCTGCAAATTTACTTAAACCCGCACTTGCCCGTGGCGAGCTGCGCACTATCGCCGCCACAACCTGGGCGGAATATAAAAAGTATTTCGAAAAAGACGCTGCTCTGGCCCGGCGTTTTCAGGTAGTCAAAGTAGAAGAACCCACGCCTGAACTAGCCACTGTGATGATGCGGGGACTGCTGCCGGTAATGGAGCAACACCATCGGGTATCTATTACTGATCAGGCGCTACAGGCGGCTGTTAAGTTGTCGCACCGCTATATTAATGGCAGACAGTTACCCGATAAAGCGGTGGGATTGCTTGATACTGCCTGTGCAAGGGTAGCAATGAGTCAGGATGCCATTCCTGGTGCTGTGGAAGATCATCAGCGGCTGGCTGCACAGTTACAGCAGGAAATTGATGTTCTGAAGCGCGAGCAGTACCTCGGTGTTGATCATCTTGATACATTAAAGGCACTTGAACTGAAGGCGGAGCAGGTCGCTGCAGAGCTGGCACAGTTGCAGCAACACTGGCAGCAACAAAAAGCATTGGTTGCTGAAGCCCGCCAACTGGCGCAGCAACTTACCGCAGAACCCCAGACGGAAGATTCGCCTTTACTTCAGCGCTTAAAACAGATTAAAGCGGAGTTCGCCGCCATTGCCGAGCCGATGGTGCACTGGCAGGTAAGTGAAGAGCTGGTAGCTGAAGTCGTGTCAGACTGGACTGGCATTCCGCTGGGCAAAATGCAGGCAGATGAAATTAATACCGTTTTAGCACTGAATACGTTCTTGCAACAGCGGGTTGTAGGCCAGGACCATGCGCTGGAATTGATCGCCCGCACCGTGCAAACTTCCAGGGCACAGCTTGCTGACGAGAATAAGCCGAATGGCATTTTTCTATTAACCGGGCCCAGCGGGGTAGGAAAAACGGAAACCGCGTTGGCACTGGCTGAACAGGTTTACGGCAGTGAAGAGCAACTGACTGTTATTAATATGTCAGAGTTTAAAGAAGAGCATAAAGTCTCTCTGCTGCTTGGCTCCCCTCCGGGATATGTCGGTTATGGTGAAGGCGGTGTGCTGACAGAAGCAGTGCGGCGTAAACCCTATAGCGTGATTCTGCTGGATGAAATGGAGAAAGCTCACCCTGGCGTACAGGATATTTTTTATCAGGTGTTTGATAAGGGCACGATAAAAGACGGTGAAGGCCGTGATATTGATTTTAAAAACACCATTATCATTATGACGTCTAACGTCGGCACTGATACGACGATGCGTTTATTTGAAGATCCTGATACTGCCCCCTCTGTGGAAGGACTGGCCAAAGCGCTTAAAGACGATTTGTTAACCGTATTCAAGCCGGCATTTCTCGGCAGGTTGAATCTTATTCCATACCTGCCGCTTGATAATGACAAGCTGGCGCTGATCACGACTTTGCAATTAGCCCGCATTAATAAACGTTTACGTCAGCATTACAAAGCTGATTTCAATTACGGTAAAGATGTGACCGATCTGATTGTCAGCCAATGCCAGGATGCTGGTTCCGGGGCCAGAACTATTCACAATATTCTACAGAATCAGTTGTTACCTGAACTATCCGTGCGCATTTTGCAGCGGGTCGCTCAGCAACAGCCGGTAAGTCATATTCTGCTGCAGGTAGTGGATGGCAAATTTGACTATAGCGTGAGCTGATTATCATTGTGTAAATGTCGGGCAAGATCTGCCTGACATTTAAAAGTTAAAAAATAGCTAAATTAATAGTTAATTTTCTGTTGTTAATATTGGTTTTGAAGATATAATTTGTGAAGTTTAAAAACTGCTAATCAGTTATGTAATTTTATTGATAATGCATAATTAATTTGATGTGTTTATTATATAAAGCAGCTGGTGGTTTTTAACATTTCCGGATTAATGAGTTATCCGGACTAACCTTGATGTCCGATATCGGGCACCTGTTTAAATATGCAAAAGGAGCATAGCATGCAAGCAAATACCTACCTGCAATATGGCGCGATCAAAGGTGAAACGACCGCTGAAGAGTTCAAGGATATGATTACTGTATTATCTATGGACTGGGGCACTCAGCGTGAACTGAGCTCTTTCACTGGTACCGCAATGGACCGTGAAGCCAGCGCCACTCGCTTAAATGACATCGTTATTACTAAGCTGCAGGATAAAGCGTCTCCGGATCTGTTCAAAGAAGCGACTATCGGTAAGGGTCAAAAAGCGGTTTTCCACATCACGAAGCAAGGCGATAAAGTGGAAGAGATCATGAAGATCGAACTGACTGACGCCATGATCAGCAGCTACCAGATGTCAGTGTCTGGCGACCGTCCGGTTGAAACTATTGTTATCAGCTATACCGAGCTAATGATGACAGTTACACCTACAGACGACAAAAACAACGTTACTGCACCGTTGGTATACGGTTACAGTGGTGTTAAGGGTTCTAAGCTGTAAGCTGAACCCGCTGGTGTGGTTTACCACACCAGCTTCCTATCTGCTTTTTTACCGATCATCTTATATTAGTAACCAGTTGAGGCGAATGGATGCAACAGGCAACCCAGGACGAGAACAGCATCAGAATTGATACGCCGCTTGGCAAAGATGCGTTGATTTTAACCCGGTTTGTGTTCAAAGAGGCATTGTCTCAGTTATTTAGTGTTAAAGCTGAAGTGTATGGCAACGGCCGCGAAATCAAACCTGATGAGTTGATCGGTAAAGAAGTCACTATTACGTTGGAATTAGGCGGCAATAAACAGCGCTACATCCATGCTGTGGTAGCAGATGTAGCCGCGCTGGGCGCCCGGGTGAGTAAAGATGCTGCCGGCGCGGATTATCGCGATTACAGCCTGCATCTGGTTGCCGCTGCCTGGTATATGCAGCACAGGGTAAACAGCCGGATTTTCCGGGCCAAAAACGTCTTAAAAATTGTTGAGCAGGTAGCCGGTGAACACAGTGTTAAAGTCGACGTTTCGGCTAAGATCCAGGGCAGTTACCCTGATTACGATTTTAAAGTGCAGTATGAAGAAAGTGATTTGGATTTTGTTCAACGCTTGCTGCAACAAGAAGGCATTTTCTATTACTTTGAGCATACACAAAGTGGCCACAAGTTGGTTCTGGCCGATAAGGCAACTGCTTATGAACCGGGTATCGAAGCTAAGGTAAAATTTTTTGCCGGCAGCTTGTCTGAGTCTCATATTCATCATTGGCAAAAAGCACTGGTGATGGCACCGGGTAAATTTGTACAGCGCGGTTTTGATTTGAAAAAACCTACTGCTTTGCCAACTGGCGAAGCGAATAAAGGTAGTTTAGTGAGTGGGCATGCCAACTACGAAGTATTTAGTTATGACGCTGAATCTGAATTTCATCCGCGATCTAAAGTAATTGCGGATATCCGGTTGGAAGCGCTACAACGGGATATCGAAAGGCGCAAAGGTGCAAGTAATTGCCGCAGCTTTAGCATAGGTAAAACCTTTACGCTTACCGAACACGAGGACAAAGCTGAAGCGGGTAAACAGTACGTCCTAACCGAAGTAGTGCTTACTGCAGCAATAGCCAGCCAGACCGGTGCAAACAAAACCACTAAACAAGAAATTAGTAACAGCTTTTACTGCGTACCGAAAGAGGTTGCTTACCGGCCGCAGCTGACAATTGCCAAGCCAGTGATCACGGGTGTACAAAGCGCTACTGTAACCTGTAAGGGCAGCGAAGAGATTTCTGTCGATGAGCTTGGGCGGGTTACGGTTAAGTTTCATTGGGATCGCTCAGACATAAAAGATAATGAAAGTTCTTGCCCCATCCGGGTCAGCCAGAATTGGGCTGGCAAAAACTGGGGGGCTTTTTTCTTTCCGAGGCGCGATCAGGAAGTGTTGGTCGAGTTTCTAAATGGCGACCCGGATCAGCCAATAATTATCGGCGCTGTATATAACTCTGATCATATGCCGCCTTACACGCTACCCGATGATAAGACGCAAAGCGGTATTAAAAGTCGATCCAGTAAAGGCGGTGGCGCAGCCAATTTTAACGAACTGAGGTTTGAAGATAAAAAAGGCGAAGAGCTGCTGTATCTGCATGCTGAAAAAGATTTCGAGTTGCAGGTAGAAAATAATCAGACTGATATGGTCGCAAATGATCGCCTTACCACTGTAAAAGGTAACGATACTGAAACAGTGAACAAAGACCGCAAAAACACCATTGATGGCAGCGATACGCTTAAGGTGGGCAAAAAGTTGCTGATTGACGCGGGAGATGCCATCACGATTAAAACCGGTGCAGCCTCTATTTCGATGAAGAGTGACGGTTCTATTGATATTAAAGGCGCGAATATCACCATTAAAGGCAGCAAGGTCAGTATCAATTAACGGACAGAGCAGACAGGATTAATTAAATGGCAAAACCGGCGGCGGTTATTGGATGTATGCATGTTTGCCCTA
>NZ_DATCSY010000065.1:0-6644 GCF_036568245.1 Rheinheimera sp.
CAATATGGCCTCCAAGTTCACTGCCAAATGTAAGCGAGCGCTCAAAATTAACGTCATCTCCAACGATAAGCTTGCCTAAGTTGGTTTTAGCTAATGTCTCGGTAATCACATCAAAGTTAACCCAACCTGCTGCGCTATCAAAATCAGTAACCGTTAAACACACACCGTTAATGGCAATACTGGCGCCACGATTTAAATCGCGCAAAAATTCAGCACCGGGTTTTATGGTCAAACGCCGCAGCGCCACTTCGTCACGAATTTGTGTTATCACAGCTTTGGTCTGAACTATTCCGGTAAACATAAGCCCCCAATTGTGCTACATTGCGCGTCATTGCACGCTGCTGATACAACAGACCCGCTATGTTACCTTTTTCCCGCTTCGAAGCCAGAACCATACTGAAACTTTCTGGCCCCATAGTGCTGGCACAACTTACCCAGACGCTGATGTACTTTGTCGACACTGTGATGGCCGGCCGCTACAGTGCTGTTGATATGGCGGCCATTGCTGTTGCATCCGGCCTGTGGTTTCCGGTGGTGATGACAATGCAGGGTTTGCTGCTGGCCCTGACGCCTATAGTGGCCCAGTACTATGGTGGCAAACAGGTCAAGCCTGTAACCCACTTTACCGTGCAGGCAATGTATCTGGCGATGGCGCTGGCCGCGGCCTTGTTTATTCTGATGTTATACGTGCAGGCCCCAATTGATCTGTTGCAGATGGAAAGTGAGCTCAGGCAAAAAACTCTGGATTACCTGTATTATGTCAGCTTCGGCCTGTTTCCCGCAGCTGGCTATATGGTTGTCCGCAGTATGTTTGAAGGCATTGGCAACACCAAAGCCAGTATGTGGATAAGCTTTGTCGGTATATTGGTTAATATCCCGGCTAACTATGTGTTTATTTACGGCAAACTGGGCATGCCTGCCCTTGGCGGCGCGGGCTGTGGTATAGCGACCAGCCTGGTGTTTGTTGCCATGTTTATTGCCATCCTGGTATACGGCTGGTTTAGCCGCACCACACAGCGCTACAAAACCCACCCCGACAGTTACCGGCTAAACCTGAAAGACTGCTGGCAAATTGTCAGCATCGGCACCCCTATCGCCTTCTCAATCTTTTTTGAAGTGACCTTATTTGCCTGCATTCCGCTGGCCATAGTGCATCTTGGCCCTATCATGGTTGCTGGGCACCAAATTGCACAAAACTACAGTGGTATCGTCTTTATGCTGCCGCTTAGCCTCGGTATGGCGACAACTATCCGCGTTGGCCATTTAGTGGGCCAGCAAAGCCTAACTGAACTGAAAAAAGCCATATCGACAGCAATAGTGCTTGCAGTGATGATGTCATTTATCATTGCCAGCCTGACGTTCTTACTGCGTGGCACTATAGCATCACTGTATTCTGCCGATGCCAGCGTTATTGCGCTTGCTGCGTCCCTGCTCATTCTGGCCTGTTTTTATCAGGTATCGGACGCGATTCAGGTGGTTTCTGCTTGCGCACTGCGCGGTATGAAAGTGACTAAACCGGTATTTTTTATCACCTTTATTGCTTACTGGCCAATCGGCTTTGGCCTAGGTGCCGTATTGGGTTTAACAGACTGGTTGGTAGAACCCATGGGCCCCCATGGCTTCTGGATTGGTATTATTGCCGGCTTAAGTGTTGCTGCATTGATGCTGGCTATTATCTTAAAAGGTACTTTACATAAACTGGAACATAAGGCGGCGTAACATATGAAACTCTGGCTGCTACCGCTGCTGCTGGGTTTAACAGCTTGCAGCGGTTATAACGGCGATAAAGCACTGACCAATTATCAGCAGCGATTAGCCCGGGTGCTGGATACCACTGCGCCAGACAGCAGCTTGCCAGCCGCAGCAAAATTAGCCGAACAACGCGATTTAAAACAACCCCTGCCCGATTTGCGGCTGGACATTACCGATGCCTACGCCACCCGCCGCTGCAGCCTGGATACCTTAATAGGTGAACGCAACTCCAGCCTGGGAAGGGTGTACAGTGCCAGTAAACAACTAAGCTATGAGCTGCGTTTTCTCAAACAGCTACAACAATGCATCAGTTTAAGCTGGGACAACACCGCATTGCTCAGCGAGTTACAGGCGGTATATCAGCAAAAGCAAAACAGTGTCCATATCGCTTGGCATAATATGCTGCTAACCGATGACACCTTACGTA
Source organism: Rheinheimera sp. (assembly GCF_036568245.1). Classification (GTDB taxonomy): domain Bacteria; phylum Pseudomonadota; class Gammaproteobacteria; order Enterobacterales; family Alteromonadaceae; genus Alishewanella. The sequence continues at coordinate 2,180 of NZ_DATCSY010000065.1, forward strand.
AAGAGTTATTAGGTGCACGCCAGAGTCTGCCGCTGCATGATGTGGCAGGCCATAGTGAAACCTGGCAAGCGCTTACTGAACTAACGCGGTTACAGCAGTTTATCAGCGAGCAAAACTGGCAGCAGGCAGCCCGGGTTAACATTGAGCAGCAACTGCAGCAGCTGTATCAGTACAACTTTATCGGCCGCTTACAGCACAGTTTACGCTTAAGTAGCCACCGGTTAAATCAGCTTAATCTTACCCTCGCCAACGTAACACCAACGAAACTTTGCCAGCCCAGACCGGATAACCAGCAACTGGAGGTTTTAGGTAATATCTTTGCAAAATATTTTATTGCCCAGGTGCAGCAATACACGGTAGATCTGGACAAATACCAACAGCAAATCTGGCCACTGCTGGCAGAACTGTATCGTGATACCCCGCTGTACCCTGCGTTAGAACAACGCTTTAACGGTAATCATCAGAATATGCGCACTGCACTCAGTCAGCATGTTAAATGGTGGCAAGCTGTTAACGCCACCTGTCCGCTGCAACTTACCGCAGGCGGTTAAGCTAAAGCGGTGAAAAATACAGCAAACTCGCCCCCTGGATATAAAAATACTTGCCAAGGCGACAACAGCACAATAACATAGCCGCCGTTGTTCGCTATGCGCTATAACATAAAGTGTGCGTCCTTAGCTCAGCTGGTTAGAGCACCACCTTGACATGGTGGGGGTCGGTGGTTCGAGTCCACTAGGACGCACCAAAAATTCCAATAAAAACGCCACCTTACGGGTGGCGTTTTTATTTTCACATCTCAATTAATTTTTCTAGGTAACACATAGGTAGCAACAAGTGAAGCTGACGCTGATAACTGTTTAGGCTTTATTAGTTTACTTTTTGTCGTTGTAATAGTTGGTTGATATAGTGAGGTAATGATTTATACCTTAATAATTACCAGATGACGCACATTTATATAGCTTCTAATCAAGCGTTTACAAACGGAATCCTAAAAATCGGGTCCACAAGCAACACACCATCTATTAGAGTTGATTCATTAAGTAAAAGTACAAGCATTCCATACAACTTTAAGCTTGAATATTCACGTTTCTCAGAATATGCGAAGCTTGTCGAAAGAAGAGCCCATGCGGTGTTGTATGGACACCGAGTAAATGCAAATAAAGAGTTTTTCGATATATCACTTAATGAAGCAATTCACGTGATCGACACTTTGATCGATTATGCGGAGATTGATGGAGCCATTGGCACTCGCATATCCAAGCATTCTGACTTGATTTCTGCTTGGTGGGAACCTCAGCTTTCTGCCCGAGACATTAACTTAATCAATTTCATCATTGCCTCTACCAGTTTTTTATCATTGCGAAAAGCAGTCAAAATGACAGGGCTGATTATCGATGGATTTCTTTCAAGCTCTACTATTTCGAAATTTTTCAAAATTGAAAAGAGCTCCGCTGCTGAGGGTTTAAAAAGAATTCAGAGAAAAGGTATGAAATTAGAAGTTACCTTATCAAAGAGCAACACGACCATAAAAGTTTTTCAAGATATTCAGTATCATAGAGGAGAGCTATGGTGGTTATTTAACGACGAATTCGTATACCTAATTGGAAATAATAAACTTTGAATTAAACTATTTATCGTGACCAATCAACTTGAACTAATCCAATTATTTTCCAATCAAGTGATGTAGTGCAGGTACCTCTTCGGCAATTGAAATAATAGCTATGTTACGTATGAAAACAATCTACCCACTAGGTAGTAGTAAAACGCCCCTTCTTGGCAATAACAATACGCCAGCAAACTGCTTAAGCTTACAGACATAACACCGAGCTACCGGCTCTAAGGCTTTAACCAGGCTAGGAACGGTATGCCGTGGCAATAACGCCACCGGGTAAGCCTGGAAACGGTCTTACCTCCCGACCTGGAAAGGTGAATGATGTTAACTGACGCCTATTCGCGCCGATTTAATTACGTGCGGCTCTCAGTCACGGAAAGCTGTAATTTCCGTTGTACCTACTGTCTGCCAGATGGCACTGACTGTCACTCCCGCAGCGGCGAGCTTACTCTGACAGAGATTCGCCGTTTGATTACTGCCTTTGCCAAACTGGGCACAAAAAAGGTACGCATTACCGGTGGCGAACCTTCTCTACGCAAAGACTTAACGGAAATTATTGCCACCTGCAAAGCGGTACCGGGTATTGAAAAGGTCGCACTCACTACCAACGGCTATCGCTTAAAACGCGATGCACAGGCGTGGCAGGAAGCCGGTTTAGACGCCGTGAATGTCAGTGTCGATAGTTTAGATGCCGATACCTTTCACCTGGTTACTGGCCAGGACAAACTTGCCGATATTTTAGCTGGTATACATTACGCAAAAGCCATTGGCATAAAACAAGTCAAAATAAACACCGTACTGTTAAAGCAACACAACGCACTGGCGTTACCGGACTTCTTAAATTTTGTAAAGCAACAGGACATTGCACTGCGCTTTATCGAATTAATGCGCACCGGTGACAATGCTAATTTTTATCAACACCAACACTTAAGCGGTGCCAGTATTCAGCAGCAATTGTTAGCCGACGGTTGGCAGTTAAACCCCAAAGCCCGTACTGATGGCCCGGCGCTTGAGTATTCTCACAGCGACTATCAAGGAAAAATTGGCCTGATCATGCCCTATAGCAAAGATTTTTGCGCTGATTGCAACCGGCTTCGGGTATCCAGTAGCGGCCAACTGTATCTGTGCCTGTTTACCGATACTTATCAGGACTTACGTAGCTTGCTGCAAACTGATGACAGCGCAACCTTAATGCGCTTTTTACAGCAATCGGTGCAAGGCAAAGCTTTCAGCCACCAGTTGACACAGGATTACAGCGGCAGCACCCGGCATTTAGCCCAAATCGGTGGATAAAAGAGGTGGATGAGATGAGCAGTGCAACACCCTTTAGCGCACTAATTTTAGCCGGTGGAAAATCCAGCCGCATGGGCCGGGATAAAGCTCTACTTCAACTTAATGGCCAGAGTCTACTGGCGCATATGCAGCAATTGGCGCTGGAAAGCGGCGCGGCGGAAGTGCTGATAAGCCGCAACCTGCCGGGTTTTATTTCTGATCAGTTGCCTGAGCAAGGGCCTTTAGCCGGTATATTGGCAGCGCTGCAACACTGTAACTGCTCGCAGTTATTGGTATTGCCCATTGATACCCCGCTATTAACAGTGACCAGAGTGCAGCAACTGCTGCAACACGCCAATGGCAAAGCCTGCTATTTTAGCCATAGCCCGCTGCCTTGCGTATTACCGGTAAGCCCGGCGCTTAACTGCCTGATAAGTGCGCAGCTGCGCAGTGGCCAGCGTTCGGTTAAAGCCCTGCTGACACAACTAAATGCCGTTAGTTTAACGGCGCCAGCAATTGAACTTCTCAATACCAATACGCCAGACGATTGGCAGCAATATCTTTTATTAGTTAACAGCGGGAGCTTGTATGCCAAAGCCTGATTTAAACCGGTTTTATCCGCTAAACATTGCCGTACTTACTGTGTCAGACAGTCGCAGCTGCGATAACGACAGCAGTGGAGACTTACTTAGCGATTCACTGGTGCAGGCAGGCCATAAGCTAGCCGCCAGATCGCTGCTGCCAAACAATAAATATACTCTGCGCGCACTGTTAAGCCATTGGATAGCAAGTAGCAATATTCAGGTTATTCTGATTAACGGCGGTACGGGTTATGCCAAAGGTAACTGCACCATCGAAGCCATAACCCCGCTGCTGGATCTGCAGGTGCCGGGATTTGGCGAGCTATTTCGTCAACTTTCGTTTAGCCAGTTAGGCTCTGCCGCCATGCAATCCGCCGCAGTGTCTGGTATCGCAAACGACACCCTGCTATTTGCGATGCCAGGCTCGGGTAGCGCCTGTACCCTGGCGATGCAGCAACTCATTTTGCCGCAACTAGACGCACAAACGGGTCCCTGCAACTTTGTCGCCCATATAAAAAATAGCCCAAGCAAAAGCTGTGGAGGTTGATATGACAGCAGCAAACCGTGCTACACATTCTGATCTTACACATTTAGACGACAGTGGTGCCGCCACCATGGTGGATGTTGCTGATAAAGCCCATACCAGTCGTTTGGCGCGCGCCAGTGCCTTGCTGCAAACTACACCAGACGTCATCACATTAATTAAGCAGGCTCAGCTTAAAAAGGGCGATGTGCTGGCCACCGCCCGTATTGCCGGCATTATGGCAGCGAAGAAAACCAGCGAGCTAATCCCGCTGTGCCATAGCTTAATGCTGAGCAAAGTTACGGTAGAGTTCACTTTAAACGCTGAACAAGGCCTGGTTTATATCGAAACCTGTTGCCGTGTAACCGGGCAAACCGGCGTTGAAATGGAAGCCTTGACCGCAGCTTCGGTTGCCGCACTGACCATTTACGATATGTGCAAAGCTGTCGACAAATCAATGTCGATCCTAAAGGTACA
>NZ_DATCSY010000066.1:0-2970 GCF_036568245.1 Rheinheimera sp.
CCTCACTGGCACCAAACTTAAGTAAGTCTGAGCGTGAAACCGCCCAACTGGAAAAACCGCACTATAAAAGCATTGATTTAGAAGAAATGCTGATGGGCCGCAAAAATAAAACCTTTGTCGAGCCTGTGGGTTTTATCTCCCGTCTGGTGCATACGCTGGTACCAAAACTTATTTTCTTACCCTACCCGATGTGTAATCTGGCACAGCGCTTCTCCGGCGCTTTGATTGCCACTGTTATCGCTCTGGTCGCCTATGCGTTAACTGCTTTTGTTTGCCTGACTGGCCTGGCGGGCAACACCGGCGAGATTTTATTACCGTTTTTCTCGTTTGTGCTGGTGGTATATTTAATTCTCAGCTGGCGCAGTGCCAGTGCAGTGTATCGCCAGGCAGAGAAAAGTATTGAAACCCAGGGCAACCTGAAACTGGCGAAAATTATGGCCTTTGCCATTTTAGCGCCGGTACTGCTGGGGCTGCTGATCAACTATCTGCTACAGCAACGCGACATTGCCCGCTTTGTGGCTGACCTGCAGCAATCTGAGTTACACAGCTTTGCGGTAACACCACAACTGCTACTGGTACTGCTGTTAGCAGCGGTCAGTGGCGCCTTAGTGTTTTTACTGCTAAAACAGCGCACCGCGCAGGTAAAGGCGCAAACCAAAGTGGCAGAGTACCGGGCAAACTGGCAGGAGAACATTCATCCGCGGGAGTTGTTCGTTAATATCGATAATATTGTAATGGCAAACCGGCGTTACAAGGAAATTCCAAACCGGGTATACCGCGAGCTGAATCCTAACCTGAATGAACAATCGGAAAGCAAAGGCAATTTCAGCGGCGAGATGATGATTGAAACACAACCCGCCTATGCCCCGCTTGAACATACAGCGCTGTTTAAGCAGCTGCGGTTGTGGGCAACGGTGTTAGGCCAGGTTCTGCTTCTGGTCGGGCCCTTTATACTGTTTTATCTGTTGTTTGAAGCCAGAACCTTACTGGCGTTAATTAGTGAGTTTCAGGCGATAGTCCGGCCAAGCGATGCAACAACGCAACAGTTTGCCGTCAATCTGTTCAACGAGAGTCAGTTTATTCTCAGCCTGCTGTTCAGCTGGCTGATTTGCCACAGTTTTGGCCGGTTGTTGCAAAACTATTGTCATACCTTCTGGGCCGAACTGAACTTTGACTCGTTACTGGTGTATTTAAAATGCGAAGGCACTTACACCGAGAGTAAACTGACTACCGGTAAAGGCATATACGATTCTACCGCCTCAGAGAATTATGTGATGCGCTCATCACTGACGCCCTGGGTGATTACATCACGCATTATGAGCAGCACCTTCGCCGATAGCGGCGCAAAAAATGTTGAGCACCCACGCCATATTCTGGAGATGAATGACAACCCGCAGGAAATGCAGGCTATTTTGGACGATATCCGCAGTTTCTTATCTGACCGCGAAACCATCGCCAGCATTAAAAACCAGCAGGATTTATCTAATACCGAACAAATTTACCAGATTAACCAGCAGTCGCGTGCTATGCCGGTGACCGCAGATCAGGCCAGCCTTGCCAGCCCGCAACAGGACGCTGAGGCCAGTGCCAACCTGCCACCATCAACGGCCAGCGACTAAGGCTCGCTATGCATAAGGCGCTTTGTTTTACTGTCCCACTGCTAATGGCAATGCTCGCTGTATTGCCACCAGCAGCACAGGCAGAGCGCCTTAAACTTGCCAGCAGTAACTACTACCCGCATTATGCCGAAGACCTGCCGCAGCAAGGAGTTGTCACCGAAATTGTGCGTCAGGCCTTTTTGTTACAAGGCATAGAGATAGACGTCGAGTTTATGCCGTTTGCCCGCGCTTACCGTGAAAGCCAGCAAGCCAGTTATATCGGTTTAATTGCCGCCTGGTATGATGATGAGCGCGCGGAGCACTTTTACTACTCTCAGCCACTTTATGCCAACCAAATAGTGTTCTTTAAACGTAAAAGCGAGCAAATTCAGTATCATGATTACGCCGACATCGCCCGGCAACAGCTTCGACTGGCATTAGTACAAGGCTATTTGCAACCAGAAGGGCTGTTGCAAAGCCAGCCCAATCTGGTCAGAGTCGCGCAGGATGAACAGGCGTTTCAGATGCTGGCCAGAGGCCGGGTAGATCTGGTACCGGCAGACAAACTCAATGGTTTATATCTGCTGCAACAAAAAATGCCGGCCGACAGCGACCGGATAGATTACCTGACACCAGCCCTTGAGCTGCGGCCGATGTACCTGCTACTGTCAAAGCAAGATCCTCGCGCCGAAGCGCTGATACAACTGTTTAATACCAGCTTAACCGAGCTGCGCCATTCGGGTCAGTATCAGCAAATCCTGCATACGCTGCTGCCGCAGCAACACCCGCAATAGTCTTACGCAACGTCGGCCTGTTGCAAAAAGCGAATAAATTGCTGCACCAGTGGTGCCTGATAATGCTGATGCTGCAACAAGCTTAGCTGTCGCTCCAGCTTAAGCGGGCTCGGCAGTTGCAGCAATACGCCCTGTGCCAGCTCATCCTGTACTGCCAGCAGCGGCAGACAGCCAATTCCCAAACCGTGCCTTACTGCCTGCTTAATCGCCTCTGGCCGTTGCAGCTCCATAATTTTCGCCGGTAACCAGCCACAACGGGCCAGTTCATGTTCCAGCACGGCACGGGTACCCGACCCCCTTTCGCGCACTATCCAGGTTTGCTGCTGCAGCTGGCTGGCATCATCCGGCAACCCATGATCGGCTGCTGCGACCAGTACCAGCCTATCCTTGCGCCAGTATTGGGGTTGGAACGTACTGCTAAGTACAGGCCCTTCAATAAAGCCAAGCTGCGCATGTTGCAGCCTTAACTGATTTTGTACTTCGCTGCTATTGCAGATCTGCAACCGGATTTCGACCCCGGTGTATTGCTGGCGAAATTTAGCCATAAGTGGCGGCAGCAGGTAGCAACCTATGGTTTC
>NZ_DATCSY010000067.1:0-14699 GCF_036568245.1 Rheinheimera sp.
ATATCATGAGCGACCCGGCGAAAAAAGAAATTGAGCTGCCAGCCTCTTTTGCCTCACCCTTTTCGACGGTTAAAAAGGAGCAGACAGGGCTGACACCGGGTAAAACGATAGAGGAAGTTGAAAAAGAACTGATTTATCTGACGCTGAAAAAAGTCAATGGTAACAAGACACTGGCGGCCGATATGCTGGGGGTCAGTGTTAAAACCCTGTATAACCGCTTAAATGCGTATGGTGGCCTGGGCGAGTTTAGCTAAGTGTGTAAAGGGGGGAAAACGGATGGCTGACATCACGCCGGAAAGAGTCGCGCAACAGATCCATGACATCCGCAAACCGCTAAACCGGATCTCGATGCAGGCTGAGTTAATTAAGCTGGTGCTGGAAAATAACCTGCCACCAGAGAAGGCGATAGAGGCGGTGGATAAAATACTGCAGTCCTGTCAGGACTGTAGTCATTTACTGCAAGGCTTACTGGACACTTCATCATGATCTCCCAACTAAGGAATTAATAGATGCCAAAACGTGTCTTTGACAGTACGCGTACCAGCTGGTTTTTATTGGGGGCTGTCATGATGTGTCTGATCGCTTTCAATGGTTATCTCGCCGTCAGCTCGATTAAAGAGCTAAGCAGTACGCAAATCAGCCTGACCAACACCGGCGACACTATTACCAAGCTAAACAACCTACATTTGTCTGTGTTGTCTGCTGAATCCGGTCAGCGCGGGTATTTGCTGACTAATGATGAGTTGTATCTGGAGCCTTATCAGGACGCATTAAAACAGGTAAGAGCACAGCTTGTTGAGGTAAAAACGATACAATCTGAGATGCCGGAGCAGCAGCATCGCATCAACGAGATAATCCGGCTCAGTGAAGCCAAAATAGCCGAGCTTACAGAAACGGTAGAGCTAGCGCGGCAAGATAAAGAAATGCTGGCGCTCAGATTGTTAAGAACAGACCGCGGCCAAAATATCTATATGGAGCTGCGCGGTTTATTTGATGTAGTGGGGCAAACCGAAAAATCCTATCGTGAAAACTTATTTGTGCGTCTGTCGAAAGGCCGCGATGATGCTTTGCTGAATTTTATTTTGTCCGGTGTATTAAGTAGTGTATTGGTGGTGTTGATGCTAATTCTGTCGTTTATAAACGTCAGGAAGGAGCGCAAGTATCTGGAGATACTTGAAATGCAAAATGAAAATTTAACGATCAAAGTAGAAGAACGCACTCAGGAGCTGCGTTTGTATTCAGAAGAACTGAGCAGAAGCAACAGAGAGCTTGAAGATTTTGCTTTTGTTGCATCGCATGACCTGCAGGAACCACTGCGCAAAATTCAGGCATTTGGTGACAGGTTAGAGTCGTCTTTCAGCCAGGATTTAGGCGAGCAGGGGCTGGACTATCTGAAACGGATGCGCAATGCAGCCAACAGAATGTCATTGCTTATCAATGATCTGTTGGATTTCTCCCGTATCAACACCCGTGGCAGAGACTTCGCCGACACAGACCTGAATGAGGTCGTTAATGATGCGCTGGACGATCTTGAAATCGCTATGCAGGAAAGCGGCACCCAGGTAAATACCGATACTTTGCCCGTTATTCAGGCGGATAACAGCCAACTGCATCAGCTGTTTCTTAATTTGCTGTCAAATGCGATTAAGTTTCGCAAGCCGGATACTGCGCCGGTTATTAACATTACTGTGGCCATTCACAAGCCAAACATTATGCAACAAGCCATTTGTGACAACTGGTATCATATAGAATTCAAAGATAACGGTATTGGCTTTGCTGAGGAATATGCTGAGAAGATTTTTACGCCGTTTCAGCGCTTGCATGGACGCTCAGAATACAAGGGGACCGGTATTGGCCTGGCGGTGTGCCGGCGCATCGTTGAGCGCCATCGCGGGTTGATTTACGCATCAGGTGAACCGGGTACCGGCGCCACCTTCACTTTAATTTTGCCTGCCGATGCCACACCATTTGGCAGCAAAGGAGACTAAATATGCCACTGACTAAAGCCCGCCCCATTACTATCCTGATGGCGGATGATGACGAAGACGATCGTTTATTAACACAGGATGCGCTGCGCGAAAGCCGGGTGCTGAACTCACTGTATTGTGTTGAAGACGGTGTCGAACTGCTGGAGTATCTGCGTAAGCAGGGTAAATACGCTATCGGCGCACCGTGTCCGCGGCCAAGTTTAATTCTGCTTGATTTGAATATGCCACGTATGGACGGCAGGGAAGCGTTACGTGCGATTAAAGATGACGAGAATTTACGTGGTATTCCGGTGGTTATATTGACTACCTCTAAGCAAGAAGAAGATATGGTAAGGGGTTATAATCTGGGCGCGGCGTCTTACATTACCAAGCCGGTTAACTTTGATGGCCTGGTTGAGCTGATGCGCACTTTGGGCAAATACTGGGTTGAATTTGTCGAGTTACCAGAACAAGACGATGACTGAGTTATCAAAGCTGGTCGTTCGGGCCAAGATTCTGTTGGTTGAGGATGACGAAGATGACTACATTATTACCCGTAGTCATCTTGATGAGTTAACATCGCTCGACAGTCAGCTGACCTGGGTTACCAATTCCGCGGATGGCTTGCAGAAATTGATCGAAGGTTACTTTGATGTGTGCTTGCTGGATTATCAGCTCGGTGCAGAGACCGGCTTGTCGTTACTGCAGCAGGCCGTTGCTGCAGGTATTTCTACCCCCATTATCATGCTAACGGGACAACCGGATAAACAACTGGATTTACAGGCGCTGGAATATGGCGCAGCGGATTTTCTGGTGAAAAGTGAGCTGACCGAAGCCCGCTTTGCCAGAGCCATACGTTATGCATTAAGCCGGCGCGAGTTTGAGCTTGAACGCCTGAACCGGATGCAGCTTGAAGCTGATAACAGGTCAAAAGACCGCTTTCTGGCTCACTTAAGCCATGAGCTCAGAACGCCGCTGTCATCAATACTGGGCTATACCGAGTTACTGCTCGAATCGGATACCGCAGAAGAAACCCGGCCCGAATTAAATATTATTCTGAATAACGGCAAGCATCTGCTCAGTTTGCTGAACGACATATTAGACCTGTCTAAAATTACTGCCAACAAGCTGGAATTGCGGCCTGAGCCAACCAGCCTGCGCCATATTTTGCTCGATATCTATACGCTGCTTAAAGTAACCGCAGTGGATAATGGTCTGACGTTAACGGTTAATTCGTTGACCAGTTTGCCTGTGCTCATTACGGTGGATGGCACCCGTTTACGTCAGGTACTGATAAATTTGATTTATAACGCTATTAAGTTTACTGATAGTGGCGGCATTACGGTTGATTTGTGGGTGCAAAAAGCAGACGGTAAAGAAATGCTGTATTTTCGCGTTACAGATACCGGCGTCGGTATTCCGGCCGGGCAGCTGAAAGATATTTTTGCGCCCTTTATGCAAGTTGAGGATTACCTGACAAGGAAAAAAGGCGGCGCCGGCCTGGGGTTAGCTATTTCAGCAGAGCTGATCCAGCGTATGGGCGGTAGCATCGATGTTGTGTCTGAAGAGCGAAAAGGCAGTGTCTTTACCTTCTGTGTTGACCCGGGGGATATTAGCGATACCCAACGCTGTTATTTTAATCCGGAGCAACGGCTAAATGATGGTCACAACAGACAGGATAAAATAACACTAAGCGGCGAGGTGCTGATTGTTGACGACCTGGCAGACTTACGCAAACTGGCGGGTTATTGGGTTAAAGCGGCTGGCGCCAGTGTAGATTTTGCTGAGAACGGCTCACAGGCCATTGAGAAGGTGAAACGCAAGCTTGATTCGGGCAGCAGTTACAGCCTGATCCTGATGGATTTGCATATGCCGGATATTGATGGTCGTGAAGCAACGTCAATGATCCGCTCGCTGGGGTATCAGTATCCAATTGTTGCTCTGACTGCAGCCATGGCGAAAGACATCAGGCAGCAGTTAGCAGGATTAGGATTTAACGACGTACTGTCCAAACCGATAACGAAACATCATCTGTATCGCACACTGCGCTCCTATTTAACCGGGCCTGCAGTGCCAAAGCCTGACGTGCAACCCGCAGAGAAAAAGCTGCATTTTCTGGTGGTGGAAGACGACGTAGAAGCTGCGCAGCTGATGCAAATTTTGCTCGAAAGCCTGGGGGTAACAGCAACGTTGGCGCAAAGTGCGGAAGAGTGTATGCAGCTGTTAGCATTGCATCATCACTTTGACCGCATTCTGCTGGATATGGGGCTACCCGATTGCAACGGCTTGCAACTGGTTGAACGTATAGAGCACAGCTATCCGGAAAATGTTGTCATTATTGTCAGTGGCCATGATTATGAGCCGGCCGTATCGTCCAGCGCTATAGTGCAGCAAAGCATTGTAAAGCCGTTGAGCAAACAAACACTGCATCAGATTGTGTCCTCATGCCGTTGATTTTTAATCAGTTAAATGAAGTGATCTGAGCTGTTCATTCAGTTTGGGCGATGTAAATAATTCCCACTGCTATGTTGGTATTACACTGTGTTAACGCCACAGTATTAGTCATATCTTGCATGCGTCGTTTGTAAGGTATTGAAAATATTAATATTATTTTAATCTTCTTCGCTGGCATAAAGCTTGTAATAAGGTAACTGACTCTGGCCCAGCGGGCTGTCAGTTATTTTATGCATTTTATGGAGGCAACAATGAAAAAATCTTATCTGGCTGCATTAACGGTTTCTGCGCTTTTCCTTTCCTCTGCTCATGCTGCTCCGGGTGATGACGTTGACCATATGGGTATTTATGTCGGTGCTGGCTATGGTTTACTGAATGTTGATGGTGACGATGAAGATTTTGATCGCGAAGACAATGCTACCCGCATCTTCGCCGGCGCCCAGTTTAATCAGGCGATTTCGTTAGAGGGTGGTTACATCGATTTTGGTAATTATGGCAACAGCGTATTTAACACAGATTTAGATGGCTATACCCTGGCGCTGAAAGCCGGTTTACCGGTGTCAGAGCGTTTCACTGTGTATGCGCAGGGCGGTAATATCTGGTGGAAAGCTGATATTAATGCAACCGATGACAGTGATGATGTTGACGGTTCGGATATTTTCTACGGCGTCGGTGTCTCGTTTGCGCTGACGGAGAATTTAGACCTGCGTCTGGATTACACCCGTTTCGATGTTGAGTTTGACCGGGATGAGATAGGCATCTTGGCTGAGATTGATAACTTTGACACTAAAGTCGACTACGCCAGCTTAGGTATCCAGTATACGTTCTGATTTGTTGTCTCTTTCCCGATAACGCCGGCGCTTCCAGCTGCCGGCAGTTCCACTCGTTATACATCAAAAATGGCGCGGATATTCCGTTAGGTGCTAGGCGAACTTTGTCTGATGACCCAGGTCTTAGGCTTGTTAGCCCAAGGCGGAGTAAACGGAATGAATAAATTAGCGCAACTATGGCGGGACAACCGCGGTGTTATTGTATTTTTAAGTCTGATGTTCGTATTTCGAAGTGCCGTTGCAGACTGGAACGACGTGCCTTCAGGTTCAATGCAACCAACGATTCAGATAGGTGACCGCTTACTGGTCAATAAAATGGCTTATGATATCCGTCTGCCATTTACCACCACATCATTAATTAAACGTGCCGATCCTAAGCGCGGTGACATTGTCATTTTTATCTCAGAGGTGGCGGATAATCGTCTGGTAAAACGGGTTATCGGGGTGCCGGGAGACGTGGTGGCCATGCACAGTAATGTGCTGAGTATTAACGGAAGACCGCTAAGCTATATTGCGACAGACGAAGCGGTAGACAATAGCAAAGTCCTCACTGAGCAACTGGACACCATAAAGCATCAGGTGAAATTAGCACCATTTTCAACCGGCCGCGATAGCTTCGCGGCTGTTACTGTGCCAGACGGTCACTATCTGGTGCTGGGTGATAATCGCGATAACAGTGCTGATTCGCGGGTGATTGGTTTTGTGCCACGCGGTGAAATTGTTGGCCGCGCCAGTACCGTATTGTTCTCGCTTGATTACGACAACTATTTTCTGCCTCGCAGTGAGAGGTTTCTTGCCAAGCTGTAAGGTGCGTCGTTTGCCCGTCTGACACAGGAATGTTAATTTAGTATCAGTAGTAACCCAACCGGCAGGCACAGATTTATGGACGACATACTCAAAGAGCTTACCCTGTCAATCGATGGGGACGGCCTTGAGCAACAGGTAAGGGCATTGATCCAGTTGTTGCAGCAATCTACCGGGCTGGAATCCGCTTATTTTACCCGTATAGATTTAAACAAGGGTGTGCAGCAGATAGTGTATTCATTGAACACTGGCCAGCTGAAGCTCAATGAAGGGTTAACAGTCGACTGGAGCGATACACTGTGCAAAAGAGCGTTGGAACAACAGCAGTTTGTTACCAGCGATGTAGGTGCCTGCTGGGGTGATTCTGCCGCGGCTGCAGAGCTTGGTATCAGCACTTATGTTAGTGCGCCTGTGTGTCTGTCAGATGGCCAGCTTTACGGTACTGTTTGCGCGGCCAGCACAGAGAAAACCGCCGTGTCAGCTGGCAGTGCTACCTTGCTGCAATTAATTAGCCGTCTGATAGCGATGCAAGTCGAGCGAGAGCAATTGCTACAACAGCTGGCGCAGGAAAACCGACAGTTTCGGAATGTTGCCTTAACGGATCCGTTAACGGGGCTGGGCAACCGCAGAGCGCTGGAAAAAGAGCTGCAACGTATGCTGGCAAATGTCCAGCGTAACGGCAGTATTGTCTTTGTTGCCTATATCGACCTGGATGATTTTAAACGCATTAATGACCAATACGGCCATGATGCCGGAGATCGGTTTCTACTCGCTATCAGTGCCAGATTGCAACACGACAGGCGCGAGGGCGATTTTATCAGTCGTATAGGCGGCGATGAATTTGTTATTTTTGGCTTATTGACCGGCACAGACATTAGTTATGCCGCCCAAAAGCTACGTGAGCAGATATTTAATAGCACCAGAGGCAATTTTGATATTACTGACACTGTACTACAGTATCCGGGAGCTAGCGTAGGATTGGTAGTTGCGGCGCCAGGCGAAAAGATGAGCGACATACTGAAACGGGCCGATAGTGAAATGTACCTGCAGAAAAAGCAACGTTCGGCCCGGCGGTAATACTTTATTGTCGCTTGCAGCCGCTTAAACGCACCCATTCATCTTGCACAGCGATAGGGTCGAAGTCGAACTCATCGCTGTAGGCATCGATTACCGACTGCGCCTGGCTTTCTAAAATACCTGATAGTGCCAACAGGCCGCCTGGCTTAACATAGGCACTGATAATGTTTTTCAGCTCAGCCAATGGACCGGCCAGAATATTGGCGACAACCACATCGGCCTGAAAGTCTTTCGGCTGATCTTTAGGCAGGTACAGCTCAATCTGGCCCTCAACATTATTGCGTTTCGCATTCGCAGTACTGGCTTCAATCGCCTGCGGATCGATATCTACACCTATCACCCGTTTGGCACCAAGCTTAAGCGCAGCAATACCTAAAATGCCTGAGCCGCAGCCAAAATCGACTACCGTTTGCTGGGGTTTGATGGTGGCATCTAGCCACTGCATACACAGGGCAGTAGTCGGGTGGGTGCCGGTACCAAAAGCTAAACCCGGGTCAAGCATCACATTTACCGCAGCCGGGTCTGGAATATCACGCCAGCTTGGGCACACCCATAAACGCTGACCAAATTTTATCGGATGGAAGTTGTCCATCCACTCGCGTTCCCAATCTTTGTCTTCAAGTTGCTCCAGTTTGTACTCTGGCGCACCTTTAAAAAACGCTACCTGTTGTAGTTGCTTCAGTACTTTATCCATCGGGTGTTCGGCATCAAACAGGCCAACAACTACGGTGTTGGTCCAGTAAATCACTTCACCAGGCATCGGTTCATAAATCGGCGTGTCATGTGCATCAAGAAAACTAACCGCCTGTGCGCCCCAGCCCATCAGCATATCGCTGACCTGTTCGGCTTTTTCTTCAGTGGTGGTCACTCGCAGTTGGATCCAGGGCATAGTCAGTCTCGCTTACAAAAATTTGCCGCATTATAGCAAAAAGGCCGCAAAAGCGGCCTTTAATCTGAACGTGCAGCGCTTTACTTAATACCCAGTTTCTTTTCCAGATAGTGAATATTAGTGCCGCCTTTGCAGAAACCTTCGTCACGCATAATGTCTTTATGTAATGCAATATTGGTTTTAATACCTTCAACCAGCAATTCATCCAGCGCATTACGCATACGGGCGATAGCGATATCACGGGTTTCACCGTAAGTAATTAGCTTACCCACCATAGAATCATAGTTTGGCGGTACGCTGTAATCGGCGTAGATATGCGAATCCCAGCGGATACCGTTACCACCCGGTGGATGGAAGCGGGTGATTTTACCTGGTGACGGCATAAAGGTTTTCGGATCTTCAGCATTAATACGACACTCAACCGCATGGCCGCGAATCACAATGTCTTCCTGCTTAATCGTCAGTGGCATGCCAGAAGCGACACGCAGCTGCTCTTTAATCAGGTCAACGCCGCTGATCATCTCGGTGACCGGGTGCTCTACCTGAATACGGGTGTTCATCTCAATAAAGAAGAACTCGCCATTTTCAAACAGGAACTCAAAGGTGCCGGCACCGCGATAATTCATCACTTTACAGGCATCAACACAGCGGCCACCGATAAAGGCGCGCAGCTCAGGCGTAATACCTGGTGCTGGTGCTTCTTCCACCACTTTCTGGTGGCGACGCTGCATTGAGCAGTCTCGTTCACCTAAATGAATGGCATTGCCCTGGCCGTCAGCTAATACCTGGATTTCGATATGACGCGGGTTTTCCAGGAATTTCTCCATGTATACCATGTCATTACCAAAAGCGGCTTTCGCTTCTGCTTTAGTCATCTCGATAGAGCTGACCAGCTCTTCTTCGCTACGCACCACACGCATACCGCGACCACCACCACCACCGGCGGCTTTAACGATAATCGGGTAACCGATACGTTTAGCGATAGCTTTATTGGTGTCGGCATCATCACCGACGGCGCCATCAGAACCTGGTACGCAAGGTACACCGGCTTTCTTCATCGCTTCAATGGCAGACACTTTATCACCCATTAAACGGATAGAGTCCGGGTGCGGGCCGATAAAAATCAAACCACTTTCTTCTACCTGCTGGGCGAAGTCAGCGCGCTCCGCTAGGAAACCATAACCCGGATGGATGGCCTGGGCATTGGTGACTTCAGCTGCAGCAATCAGCGCCGGGATATTCAGATAACTTTGCGGTGAGGGTGCAGGGCCAATACAAATGGTTTCGTCGGCCAGCAGCACGTGTTTCAGATTACGGTCTACGGTGGAGTGCACCGCGACCGTTTTGATACCCAGCTCTTTGCACGCGCGTAAGATACGCAGTGCAATTTCGCCGCGGTTGGCAATCAGTACTTTTTCTAGCATCAGTCTGCCTTTTGCGTTATTCAATCACAAACAGTGGCTGGTCGAATTCAACCGCCTCGCCGTTTTCTACCAGAATTTCTTTTACCACGCCTGCTTTGTCAGACTGGATCTGGTTCATCATCTTCATCGCTTCTACGATACACAATGTATCGCCAACTTTGACGCTCTGGCCTACTTCTACGAAGGCTTTCGCTGTGGGTGATGCTGCGCGGTAGAAAGAACCTACCATTGGAGATTTCACCACATGACCACTGATGGCTTTCGGGGCTTCAACAGCCGGAGCAGCAGCTGCAGGTGCTGCAACCGGAGCGGCGTGTTGTGGTGCAGGTGCATAATGCTGCATTGGTGCAAATTGTTGTACCGGGCCATTACGGCTGATACGGACTGATTCTTCACCTTCAGTGATTTCAAGCTCAGAAATACCTGATTCTTCTAAAAGTTCGATCAATTTTTTAATCTTTCTAATATCCATGTCTTTTTAGCCTGATTGAGTTATTACTGTTTGGTTGTTTGTAGTGCTGCTACCGCCGCATCCAGGGCATAGTGATAACCTCTGGCACCAAGACCACAGATCACCCCTCTGGCGATATCAGATAAATATGAATGCCGGCGAAAACTTTCGCGCGCGTGCACATTAGATAAATGCACTTCAATAAAGGGTATTGCCACTGCCAGCAGGGCATCACGAATAGCTACGCTGGTATGGGTAAAAGCACCGGGATTAATCAGAATATAATCCTGCTGTCCCAGGCTTTGTTGAATGGCTGTCACCAATTCGTGTTCGGCGTTTGATTGTAAATGTGTCAGTTCGACACTTTTCGCCGCTGCCTGTTCCGTCAGGTCGGTAATAATATCCTGCAAGGTGGCGGAACCATAGACTGCCGGTTCACGTACGCCCAGCATATTCAGGTTTGGGCCATTCAGGACTAAAATTCGATAAGTTGCCGCCATTTGTGCGTTATTCCCGCTAATTGTTGTGATCCGGCACTATCTTGCCAAAGCTAAGGTACAATTGCATCTGTTTGACGAATTTATCACCGCAGCAGAGCCGTTGGCTTAACAATAGCGCCTTATTATAGTGAAATCGTGACAAATGGCAGCAAAATACTGGTCTTATCAGCCAGAGTGCAGGTGGGAGTAAGCGGCGCTGACAGCTAGCGCCGCTTTATTGATTACTGTTGGATCTGTTGCAGATGGCTGGCGAAGTCATCGGCGTTCATAAAGCCAGTGATCCTGGCCTGGGTGAGCTCTTCCCCCTCAGGAGTAAACACCAATAGGGTGGGCAGGCCTAAAACACGGTAATGTTCGAGCAATGCCTGATCTTTGCGTGTCATTTTCGTTACATCAACCTTCAGCAGCTGCATTTTTTGCATCTGTGCCTGTACCTGCGGTTTCGGGAAGGTTAAATGTTCAAACTCTTTACAAGCTATACACCAGTCGGCATATAAATCGACCAGCGTGTAGCGGCCATTGTTTTGTGCGACACGTTGCTGCAAATCCTCCAGCGTGGCAATGGTGTCAAAACCTTTATTCTCTGCAACGACAGCTGCAGTTGTTGTCGGCGCCGCTGCTGGCCACCAGTGTGTGATATTGAAATACAAGCCAGCAAATAACAGCAGTTGACCCAGCACTAATATCGCCGCTTTAGCTGTTGGCTGTTGTAAGCTGAATACCACACGGAACAGATAGACTACAAAGGCCAGCAGTAATGCTGTGCCTGCCAGCAACACATAGTCAAAATCTACGATACGATCGAGCAGCAGCAGTGGCACGGCTAATAATAAGAAACCAAAGGCGGTTTTTACCGCGTTCATCCAGTTACCGGCTTTGGGTAGTAATTTACCGCCAGAGCTGCCAAGTATTAACAGCGGCAGGCCCATCCCCAGGCTCAGGATATATAATGTTATAGCGCCTAACAGTAAATCGCCGCTTTGTGCCACATATAACAAAGCGGCAGAAAGTGGCGCGGTCGTGCACGGGGACGCGATAAGGCCCGATAACGCACCCATAGTAAAGGCACCTTTGAGCGAGCCACCTTGTTGCTTATTACTGACATGACTGACTTTTTCCTGCCAGCTGGACGGCAGACTGAAATTAAACACGCCGAACATAGACAAGGCCAGCAAAACAAAGATGATGCTGGCAACAATCAATACTGCCGGATGCTGCATATAAGCCTGAAATTTTACTCCCAGGCTGGCGACGACTAAGCCTAACAATGAATACGTGACGGCCATACCCTGTACATAAGATAACGACAGCGTAAAGGCGCGCTTATTAGACAACTGGCTACCCTGACCGACAATAATACTGGTCAGGATCGGGTACATTGGGAATACACAGGGCGTAAATGCCAGGCCAATACCTAACAGGAAAAAGCCCGCCAGTGTAGCCAGGCTGGCGCCATCAGTCAGGGTTTCTGCCAGGCTGTTCTGGCTGGACACCGGAATGGTGTCACCGTTCGACGTTGCTGCAGCGCTGGCATTATCCATTACGATTAACGGTAGCTCTTTGGTTACCGGTGGGTAGCACAAACCTGCTTGCGCACAGCCCATATACTGAATTTTAAATACGGCATCGTCGCTGATATCGGTCAGTGGAATACGCAGTGTCAGCTGATGGAAATACACCTCGCTGACACCAAAGAACTCGTCTTCTATCTGCATGCTTGCAGGGTACGAGGGATGAGAAAAACTGACGGCTACTCCGCCAAGCTTGATTTTATCTTTGTAAAGGTAATAACCATCGGCGATGGTCCAGCTGACAACCAGCTCATCCTGTTGCTGAACGAAATCAAATACAAAAGCCTGTTCAACCGGCAGGAAAGTGTCCGCCGGTTTTAACAGGCTATCGAGCACTGAGTTCTGCTGCGCCTGCGCCTGCGGTACCAATAAGCACCAAAGCATTAAGGGTAGAAAAAATATTTTGTACATCAACCTATACTTCCTCGTTAACAATCCGGCGCGGCGTCAGCCTAGCACTATTAGTGCTGTGTTATACAGCGGCAAACTTTGATTTGTTCAGTCGGTGCGACATTTTGCACCTAAGCTCAGACCCGTTATTGCTACAGATTATTTCAGCTTCAGCAAATATAAGTTGTTTGTGTGCGTTGAGGCTAAGAAATTTTACCAACCCCCCTTGGATTTTTTTCCCGGATGCCCCATATACCGACCAGACAATTTAACACCCATGTTAAAACACAAAAATAGCTTTAGGAGATAGAGCATGAATATTCGTCCATTACATGATCGTGTCATCATCAAACGTTTAGAAGCTGAGAGCAAATCAGCTGGTGGCATCGTCTTAACTGGCGCTTCGGCGGAAAAATCTACCCGCGGTGAAGTGGTCGCAGTTGGCAATGGCCGTGTTCTGGAAAACGGTGATGTGAAACCGTTAGACGTAAAAGTTGGCGACAAAGTACTGTTCGGCGCCTATGTAGAGCGCACCGAGAAAATTGATGGTCAGGAATACGTGATCACCAAAGAGGAAAATATCCTTGGTGTGATTCTGGACTAATTCAAACTGCGAACTGTATTTAGCATTAACTGAATTGAAGGATTAGAAAAATGGCAGCAAAAGACGTACGTTTTGGCGACGAAGCCCGTAATAAAATGCTCAAAGGCGTAAACATTCTGGCAAACGCCGTGCGCGTTACTTTAGGCCCTAAAGGCCGTAACGTGATTCTGGATAAGTCATTTGGCGCACCCCTGATCACTAAAGACGGTGTATCAGTAGCGAAGGAAATCGAGCTGGAAGATAAGTTCGAGAATATGGGCGCGCAGATGGTGAAGGAAGTTGCGTCTAAAGCCAATGACGAAGCCGGTGACGGTACTACTACTGCAACAGTATTAGCGCAAAACATCATCAACGAAGGTGTTAAAGCGGTTGCAGCCGGTATGAATCCGATGGATTTAAAGCGCGGTATCGACAAAGCTGTTGTTGCTGCGGTTGAAGAATTAAAAGCGCTGTCGCAGCCATGTGCTGACAGCAAAGCCATTGCACAGGTAGGTACTATCTCTGCAAACTCTGATGATGAAATCGGTCAGATCATTGCAAATGCAATGGACAAAGTTGGCAAAGAAGGCGTCATCACTGTTGAAGAAGGCCAGGGCTTAGCGAACGAGTTGGACGTGGTTGAAGGTATGCAATTCGACCGTGGTTACTTATCACCGTATTTCATCAACAACCAGGAAGCTGGCCAGGTAGAACTGGATAACCCGTATATTCTGACTGTTGATAAGAAAATTTCTAATATCCGTGAACTGTTACCGGTATTAGAAGGTGTTGCCAAGTCAGGTAAGCCGTTACTGATCATTGCTGAAGATGTTGAAGGCGAAGCCTTAGCTACGCTGGTAGTAAACAACATGCGCGGCATTGTGAAAATTTCTGCTGTAAAAGCACCGGGCTTTGGTGATCGTCGTAAAGCAATGCTGCAGGATATCGCAACACTGACTGGCGGTACGGTGATTTCTGAAGAAATCGGTATGGAACTGGAAAAAGCCGGTTTGGAAGAGTTAGGTACAGCTAAGCGCGTTGTTATCACTAAAGATAACACCACTATTATTGATGGGGCTGGTGAACAGGGCGCTATTGATGGCCGTGTTAAACAAATCCGTCAGCAAATTGAAGAAGCAACATCTGATTACGACAAAGAGAAACTGCAAGAGCGCCTGGCTAAATTAGCTGGTGGTGTCGCAGTTATCAAAGTGGGTGCGGCTACTGAAATTGAAATGAAAGAGAAAAAACACCGCGTAGAAGACGCGCTGCACGCAACCCGTGCAGCGGTTGAAGAAGGCGTGGTGCCTGGCGGTGGTGTGGCCTTAGTTCGCGTTGCGGCCAAGTTAGTTGACCTGCGCGGTGCTAACGAAGATCAGAACCACGGTATTAAAATTGCCCTGCGTGCAATGGAATCACCGCTGCGTCAGATCGTTGATAACGCCGGTGACGAGCCATCAGTCGTGGTTAATCAGGTGAAATCTGGTAACGGTAACTACGGTTACAACGCGGCGACCGGTGAATACGGCGACATGCTGGAAATGGGTATTCTGGATCCAACCAAAGTAACCCGCTCTGCGCTGCAGTTTGCTGCCTCTGTGGGTTCTCTGATGATTACCACTGAAGCTATGGTAACTGAACTGCCAAAAGCTGATGCTCCTGCAATGCCAGACATGGGCGGAATGGGTGGCATGGGTGGCATGATGTGATGCCACTGTAAGTGCTTACTTACTGATAAACCCCGGCTTTATGCCGCAAT
>NZ_DATCSY010000068.1:0-8762 GCF_036568245.1 Rheinheimera sp.
GGCTTGGTATCTTTACTGCCGCGCCAGCCGGAAAAAATATTGTGGCTGCCTGAGCTAAACACCGCCAGCACTTTGTAACTGCTGGCCATGGCGTTGTACAACTCAAACCTGTCTTGTGGCGATGAATAAAAGCCCGGTACCCGAATTTCATCTTCGGTGGTGGTGATATGCAAGGTGGGGATGCTCACGTCAGCCAGCACTTTATCCAGCGACTGATTGTTATAAAAAGGCGGGGCTGAAATTAAAATAGCCGCTTTGATGCGATCGTCTTTCAAGCTGACCAGGCTGCCGTTTTGCTCAACTTGCGCACCGCTTAATAGCATTGAGGTATTGGCGCCATACGAGTGGCCGGCCATCACTATAGTTTGGTTATCAAAAGCTGCGGCGTGCTCTGACGACAGGATCTGGTCCAAAGCAAACTTCACATCCTGCACTCTGGCTAGCGCCTCGGTAGTATCTGCCGCGTCCATCAGGCGAAAAGGTAACATTAGCCTGCTGCCGCGCCAGACTTTTCTGTCGCTGCCGTCATGCTGAACATGCAAGCTGGCATAGCCCTGACTGGCCCAATATTGGCCGAGGTAAGCGTAACGCTCTTTTGAACCACCCAGGCCATGTGAAAACACTATTAATGCGCTGGCTTTTTGCTGACGCGCAGGTTTAAACAGCAACGCCGGTACAACGCGTTCTCTACTTTGGTCCAGCCAGTTAAAACTGATTTCCTCAATATTTAGCCACAAGCGCTCAGCGACTTCCGCCGAGTACTTTACCGAAGGCAAATTCAGTTGCTGTTGCCAGACAACAGTATCGGCTACCGGTTTTTGCGCGCATCCGGTTAAAGAGATAAGCAAAGCAACAATAAATGCGGCAGCGCCTGCTGTTTTAATGATGATATGAGAGCGCATAAAAAATCCTATTTTCTAAAACTGAGCCAAAACCAACCCGTTTAATACGTTGAAAAGTGGTTTAGGGTTTGGTTTCAGGTTATTACACGCTAACAGTATTCGGATAAACAGTAAAAACGAAAAGTGGTGAAAGTGATATGACGCCGGCTAATGGCAGCTTTAAGCAGCAACTGGCAGCTTTAACGGGGCGAGGGCAGCGGCTACTGCAATTGCAACTGCCGCTGCTAGTCAGATTTAGTGCTTATCGTGATACAGCTCACAGGCTTCCAGCGTATTTTCTATTAAACTGGCCACTGTCATCGGGCCTACACCGCCCGGAACCGGGGTGATATAGCGCGCATGTTTTACGGCGGCCGCGTATTCGACATCGCCCACCAGTTTGCCGCTGTCCAGCCGGTTAATGCCTACATCAATAACCAAAGCGCCGGGTTTTACCCAGTCACCGGGAATAAACTCCGGCCGGCCAACGGCGACAACCAGTAGATCTGCACGGCGTACCTGCGCTTCCAGGTTCTTAGTAAACTTGTGGCATACCGTAGTGGTGCAACCTGCCAGCAGCAGCTCAAGAGCCATTGGCCTGCCTACAATGTTAGAAGCACCGACTACAACGGCATCCATCCCCTTCACGTTTACGCCGGTGCTTTGCAGCAGGGTCATGATGCCTTTGGGCGTGCAGGAGCGCAGTGCAGGCATGCGCTGTGCCAGACGGCCAATATTATAAGGATGAAAGCCATCAACATCTTTATGCGGCGTGATGCGCTCTAAAATGGCAGATGAATCCAACCCCGCCGGCAATGGCAGCTGCACCAGAATACCGTCGACAGTATCGTCATTGTTCAGTTTATCAATCAGTTCAATCAGCTGCTGTTCAGTGGTATCGGATGGTAGATCGTATGAAACCGAATGAAAGCCGACTTCCTCACAGGCTTTACGCTTACTGCTTACGTAGACCTGAGAAGCGGGGTCTAACCCTACCAATACCACCGCCAGGCCGGGTGCGCGTCTGCCTGCTGCAATACGGGCGCGAACCTGAGCGGCGACTTTATCTTTTGTTGCCTGAGCAACAGCTTTGCCATCTATAATCTGTGCGGTCATCTGCTTACATCTCTGCCATATTTTCACTGCCGGCTATTTTCGCACAGCTATTGTCTGAACACCATCCTGCACCAGTTCTGAGGCAATAGGTTCAAATAATAGGCAATCAGTTGATAACTGCAAAAAAAGGTTTGACGCTATAGCGCCCCGGCTGTAATATTCCGCCCCGTTGCAGCAGTGCAGCGAAGTCGGTGATTGGCGCAGCTTGGTAGCGCACTTGGTTTGGGTCCAAGGGGTCGCAGGTTCAAATCCTGCATCACCGACCATTAGTTTACAGCTTGGTAGGGCTTTCGATTGTGCGCCCGTAGCTCAGTTGGATAGAGCAACGGCCTTCTAAGCCGTGGGTCATAGGTTCGAATCCTATCGGGCGCGCCATAACAAGCGCAAAACAGTTTCAGTGGTGGTTGTAGCTCAGTTGGTAGAGCCCCGGATTGTGATTCCGGTTGTCGTGGGTTCGAGCCCCATCATCCACCCCATCTCTTTTCTGTATAGTCGGTGATTGGCGCAGCTTGGTAGCGCACTTGGTTTGGGTCCAAGGGGTCGCAGGTTCAAATCCTGCATCACCGACCATCTAATTACTACAAATGCTTTCGTCTTCTCTAAAGCGCTCAGCTGATTAAAGGCTGTATGCGAAAAACAAAGTTGTTCCCTTTTCTTTAAACCTTAATGTATGCTGAACGCAGCTGTTATATTAAGGAAGATACCCGTGATTATTGCCGAAACTTCGCGTCTGCGTGTTCGCCATCTTACTGCTGCTGACGCTGCTTTCACCTGTAAACTACTGAATGAACCGTCATTTATTGAAAATATTGCTGACCGTGGCGTACGTTCAGAGTTGGATGCTTTGCATTATCTGGCTGACGGACCAATAAAAAGCTATCAGCAGTACGGTTACGGCTTGTTTATTGTCGAACAGTGCAGCACTGCAGAGCCTATCGGGTTTTGTGGCTTATTGTTTCGTGATTTTTTGCAGGAGACAGATATTGGTTTTGCGTTTCTGCCAAAATTCTGGGGACAAGGCTATGCCTTTGAGGCAGCATCGGCGGTGATGCATTTTGGTTACAGTTCGTTGAAGTTAAAGCGTATAGTCGGCCTGACAAGTGCAGGAAACACCTCGTCTATCAAATTGCTGAGTCGTTTAGGGCTGCAGTTTGAAAAGATGGTTAAAATGCAACCATCTGAAGAATATGTACAACTTTATTCCTGAGCAAAGCTGTAATTTAATTACAGATTTCGTTGCTGATACTACCAATTTTGCTGTGTATGATGGTTATTCATATTTATTATAGTCTTTTATAATCAGCTAATTGTGTGGCAATGATTGCAAGAGGTTATTGTTGAAACTGTAACTTGAGTGGTGCCGGGTTACAGTTTTTGCTATTATAGCCGCCGGAACAACCATTGGAGGAGTTATGATTAACCCATCCTGGCGCCGGGTCGTGCTTAAAGTCGGCAGTGCCCTGATCGCGCCGGACAACCAGGGGTGTAGCGAACAGTATTTGCGTCCCATCGCCGAGTTTATCCGGCAATGCCGACTACAGGGTCTTGAAGTGATCCTCGTCTCATCAGGTAGTGTGGCGGCAGGCCGCCATCATTTTAACTTTCAGCATCAACGGGTACCAATTGCACTGAAAAGAGCGATGGCTGCTGTTGGACAAAGCGAATTAATGAATTTTTGGAGCAATTGTTTTGATTTTCCGTGTGCACAGGTGTTGCTGACGCATGGTGATCTGAGCGACAGAGTGCGCCATGTCAATATTCAAAATACGCTACGCAGATTACTCGACCATAATGTACTGCCAATTGTTAATGAAAACGACACTATCGCCACCGATGAAATTAAAGTGGGTGATAATGACAATCTTGCCGCTATGGTCGCAACGGTTGCCAATGCAGATGCATTGATCATTTGCTCTGATGTGGCTGGTTTGTACACTGCCGATCCGAATAGGGATCCAAATGCAACGCTGATCCCCGTAGTAGAACGAATAAGCCCTGAAATCTACGCTCTGGCAGGAGGCGCCGCCTCCAAAGTGGGCACCGGCGGTATGCGGACCAAAATTGAAGCGGCAGAGAAAGCTGCGGCTCACGGCATTGATACTGTCATTATTGATGGTCATCAGGAATATAGTTTTCAGTGTATTTTAGCGGGCAATAATCCTGGCACCATTTTTCATGGTCATGCTAAACCGCTGTCGGCTAAAAAACATTGGGTACGCCATACGCTGCGTGCTAAAGGTGAGATCTGGGTCGATGACGGCTGTATTGAGGCGCTTTGCCAGCATGGAGCCTCACTGCTTTGCAGTGGTATAGTGAATATCAGCGGCGAGTTCGACTCTGGTGATGCTGTACTGGTGCGTTGTGCGGTAGGTAAACGTAAAATAGCAAAAGGCGTCAGCCGGTTCAGTGCCAGCGAGCTATTTTCAATCAAGGGCCAGCAAAGCCGGGATATTGCTTCTTGTCTGGGCTATTGCCCGACAGGCAGTGATGCCGTTATTCATCGCAGTGAAATGATGTTACTGGAGAGAATATGAGTACCGATATCGCAGCAGATATTGCTGCAAAAGCGTCGCATGCGGCTAAAGCTGTGGCGAATTTAACGACTGAGCAGAAAAATTTTGTGCTGCAGAGTATGGCAAATCATATCCGCTCAGCCAGCGAGATGATTCTTGCCGCAAATGCCGATGAAGTGGCAACCGCCAGTGCTAACGGCACAAGTGCCGCTATGCTTGACCGCCTAACCCTGACAGCAGAGCGTATCAATGTCATGGCGCAGGCGATTGAACAGATTATTAACTTGCCAGACCCGGTAGGGGCCACCCGCCAGATTGAACGGCGGCCAAACGGTATTAATATCGAAAAACGCCGTATTGCGCTGGGTGTGATATGTATGATTTACGAAGCACGGCCAAACGTCACTGCTGATGCCGGTGCTTTGTGTTTTAAATCAGGCAATGCCGTTATTCTGCGCTGCGGCCGTGAAGCTATTCAAACCAGCCTGGCGATAGCGAAAGCGATGCAGCAGGCGTTGCGGGAACACCAGTTGCCAGACGAAGTGATAAGTATAGTGCCGGACCCTGATCGGGATTTGATGTTGTCACTGTTAAAGCAGGACAACTATATCGATCTGGTAATACCGCGTGGTGGGGAAGGCCTGATTCGCTTTGTTACCGAGCACAGCCGGATTCCGGTAATCCAGCATTTTAAAGGCGTATGTCATTTGTACGTTGACCAATCAGCAGATCTGCAAATGGCAATAGATTTGTTGCTCAATGGCAAGGTGCAACGTCCTGGCGTATGTAATGCGCTGGAAGGCTTGTTGGTAAATAAATATATTGCCGCCGATTTTTTGCCAATGGTTGCTACGGCGCTGGCCAAGCATGATGTGATAGTACATGCCTGTAAGCACAGTATTGGCTATTTTGCTAATGCGCAGGCTATTGCAGATAATGATTTTGGCCAGGAATATCTGGCACCGGAAATAGCGGTTAGAGTTGTAGATGATCTTGACGCCGCAATGGCACATATTGATCAGTTTGGCAGCCAGCATACGGAAGTTATCTGCACCGCAGATCAAGCCAATGCAGACCGTTTTATTCGTCAGGTAGATTCTGCCGTTGTCATGCATAATACATCGTCGCGGTTTTCCGATGGCGGGGAGCTGGGCTTGGGTGCTGAAATAGGTATTTCAACCAGTAAATTGCATGCATACGGACCGATGGGGCTTGAAGCCCTGACAACAGAGAAATATGTTGTCACAGGTAACGGCCAGACCCGCGGCTAAAAATATTTACTGTCTTTGACACAAAATCAGACTGACGCAACCTGTGTAATTTGCTGATCAGGTTGCGTTTTTTCATATCAAACACAGCTGCATAAATGGGCTTTAGTTAAGGGCTCGACGCCAGACATTTACCCCGCTATAATGCCGCGTCCTATTTTATTACAGGTCTGGTTCAGTGCTGCGTTTTTGATACCAGATCATATTAGTAAGGCGTTTGTTATGCGCCTGTATTTTGAATTTGAGGTAACAAGATGCAAGTTTCCGTGGAAACCACTCAGGGTTTAGAGCGCCAGTTAACAATCACCGTACCGGCCGACAAAATTGATGCAGAAGTAAAAAGCCGTTTACGTGATCTGGCCAAGCGTCAGCGTATCGACGGTTTCCGTCCGGGTAAAGCCCCGGTATCACTGATCCAAAAACGTTACGGCATGGCAGTACTGCAGGAAGTCGCTGGCGAGCAAATGCAGCGTCATTTTTACGACGCCATCATCGAGAATAAACTGACTCCGGCCGGCTCTCCTACTTTTGCTCCTGGCCAACTGGCACAGGGTAAAGATCTGGAGTTTAAAGCGACTTTTGAAGTGTATCCGGAAGTTGAAGTTAAGAACCTGGACAAAATCGAAGTAAATAAACCAGTAGTAGAAATTGCAGACGCTGATCTGGACAAAATGCTGGATACACTGCGCAAGCAACATGCGAAATGGGAAGAGAAAAAAGGCAAAGCTGCCGCTTCTGATCGCGTGGTTATCGATTTCGTTGGCTCAATTGATGGCGAAGAGTTTGAAGGCGGTAAAGCCAGCAACTTCAGTTTAGAGCTGGGCCAGGGCCGCATGATTCCGGGTTTTGAAGATGGCATCGTTGGTAAAAAAGCCGGTGAACAGGTTACTGTCGATGTAACATTCCCGGAAGAGTACCACGCTGAGAATTTAAAAGGTAAGGCCGCAAGCTTTGCTGTTACCGTTAATAAAGTTGAGCAGCAGGTATTACCTGAACTGAACGACGAGTTCGCAGGCTTATTTGGTTTAGAAACGGCTACTGTTGACGCGCTGAAAGTTGAAGTGCGCAAGAACATGGAGCGTGAACTGAACCAGAATATTAAAGCAAAAGTAAAAGATCAGGTTATCAAAGGTTTGTTGGCCAACAACGAAGTTGACGTGCCTAAGGCGTTAATTGCAGGAGAGGTAGATGTACTGCGTAAGCAGGCTCTGCAGCGTTTTGGCAATAACTTAGATCCTAAGCAACTGCCAGAACTGCCAGCGTCGCTGTTTGAAGAGCAAGCGAAAGACCGCGTGAAAGTAGGCCTGTTGCTGGGCGAAGTGATCAAAACCAATGAACTGAAAGTTGACGACAAGAAAGTTCAGGCGTTGATCGAAACTGTTGCATCTGCATATGAAGATCCACAAGAAGTTGTACAGTACTACAACAGCAATAAAGAATTATTGCAGAGCATGCGTAACGTTGCACTGGAAGAGCAGGCAATAGATGTCATTCTGGCCGGCGCGAAAGTGACTGAACAAAAAGCAGCTTTTGACGAGATAATGAACCCGCAAGCAGCCAACTAACGTTGACTTATGTCGGCTTGACGGCTTTAATGGCTCGGACAACTGTTCGGGCCATTTTATTTTCTGCAACAATAAAACCAGCCATTTAGAGGGAACCCTATAATATGTCTATGCCGCAACATCTGAATGACATAGTAAACGCTCTGGTACCAATCGTTATTGAACAAACTGCCAAAGGCGAACGCTCGTTTGATATATACTCACGTTTGCTCAAAGAGCGGGTAATATTCTTAACTGGTCAGGTCGAAGACCATATGGCCAACCTGATTGTGGCGCAATTATTGTTCTTAGAATCAGAAAATCCGGAAAAAGACATCTATATTTATATCAACTCACCTGGCGGTTCTGTCACGGCCGGTTTATCGATTTACGATACGATGCGTTATATTAAGCCGGATATTGCGACAGTATGTGTGGGACAGGCAGCCAGCATGGGCGCGTTTTTGCTATCTGGTGGTACCAAAGGTAAACGTTATTGCTTACCAAATGCCAGGGTAATGATTCACCAGCCTTTAGGCGGGTTTCAGGGGCAGGCAACGGATTTTGAAATTCATGCCCGTGAAATTTTAAGTATCAAAGAAAAATTGAATCGTCTGATGGCTGAGCACAGTGGTAAGAGTTACGAGCAGGTTTGTAAAGATACTGAACGCGATAACTTTTTAAGTGCACAACAAGCCTTGGATTATGGCCTGGTAGATGCCATATTAAGTAGCAGAGACGCGAAATAATCATATAAGGCAGCCCGGTCAATCGGGCTGCATCGTAGTGAAAGAGGTAGTTACATGTCTGATCACCGCACTGACGGCGATAAGAACGGTAAACTGTTGTACTGTTCTTTTTGTGGCAAATCACAGCATGAAGTGCGTAAGTTGATTGCAGGCCCACAGGTTTACATTTGTGATGAATGCGTTGATTTATGCAATGACATTATCCGTGAGGAAATTAAGGATATTTCTCCGAAGCGTGATGCCGATAAATTGCCGGTGCCGCGGGAGATCCGCAACCACCTCGATGATTATGTAATCGGTCAGGATCACGCCAAGAAAGTATTGGCAGTTGCCGTATACAATCATTACAAACGCTTGCGTAGTGCTCAGCATAAGCAGGATGTAGAGTTGGGCAAAAGTAATATTTTGCTGATAGGCCCAACCGGTAGTGGTAAAACCTTACTGGCCGAAACGCTAGCCAGATTGCTGGATGTTCCGTTCACCATGGCAGATGCGACTACGCTGACAGAGGCGGGTTATGTCGGAGAAGATGTCGAAAATATCATCCAGAAGCTATTGCAGAAGTGTGATTATGACGTTGAGAAGGCGCAGCGTGGCATCGTTTACATTGATGAGATAGATAAGATCTCACGCAAGTCTGATAACCCGTCAATTACCCGGGATGTGTCAGGTGAGGGTGTACAACAGGCAC
>NZ_DATCSY010000069.1:0-3733 GCF_036568245.1 Rheinheimera sp.
ACTTGAATTAGTTCCGCCTGATAACACCCGGCTGGTACGGTTTTGCCGGGTATAGCCCACCAATAACCCCAGGCTTTCAGCGTCGTTTTTCCATGAATACACGCCGGTGAACTGCGGCTCATACTTGTCAGTGACGTCCGCATAGGTCGATTCAATGTTCAGCACGCCGGAATTAGCATCCATATCGAATGGCTTACGTGTGTGCAGCAGTACAGTGCCGCCGACTCCACCGGCATCAAGCCTGGCCTCCGGTGATTTAAACACTTCAACGGTCTGGATCATCGCCGATGGCAGCAAGGTGTAATCAAAGGAACGTGACGGCTCGCCCGGTGAAGACGCAATAAAGTTACCGTTTAACTGAGTAAAGGTCAGATCGGACGATAAGCCGCGGATACTGACTGTTGAGCCCTCACCGCCATCGCGCTGGATCACAACCCCTGGCACGCGCTGCAATGAATCAGCAACGTTTTTATCCGGAAACTTACCGATGTCCTCGGCTGTAATCGCATCCACTACTGCGCTGGACAAGCGCTTTATCGCCATATTCTCCGCCATACTGGCGCGGATCCCCCGTACCTGCACCACTTCAACTTCGGCTTCTGCTTTAGCCTCAACAGCTGGTTCAGCTTCCTGCGCCAGCACCATGTTGCTACCGGCAGTTAACAGCAGGCTCAGGCTTACTGCCTGTGCCAAGCGGTGTTTGTGCAGCCTGACCGGCTGCATGGTATTCCCCGTTTTGTCGTACCTGTTTTTACTGTACATAGTGTGTTGCTCTCATTTTTTTAGTTTTAACTATTGTTCTGAGCAATGAGTTTCTCTTACTGCCTAAACGCAATCAGAACCCTGTCTTCTATCACTTGTGTCAGATTGAGTAGCCCTCTGAATACCGAGGGCCTGGTTTAACTTTTTAGCTTCAGCTTGCGCAGCACCTCGTCAGAGGGCCCGTCAAAACTGGGCATCGGTTTATTGCCGATATAGCCAATGTCGGCCATACCGGGTTCAGTGGTGTAGAACGCGGTAGCCGTTAAGTCGCGCACTTTGGCAAAAAAGCGCGCACCGTGTTTTAAGTGGGCGGCTGCTTTGGGTTCAAAACAGATGTCGTCACAAATTTGTCGCTGCTGGTCGGCACTTAGCTTTGCAAAGGCTTTGTCAAAACGCTTTTTCGCTTCGGCGTTTAACCAGACCAGCCCGCCGCGTACCAGCACCAAATCGGCTTTCTGCTGCGGGTAAGGTGCGCTAACCCATTCATTGATAAAGTGCTGGGCACCAAGACTGGCAGCTGAGGGCGACTGCGCATCAGCCGGAATAATGATGTCAGCCAGTATCGCTAAATCATCCAGCTCGGCCTGGGTCAGCGTCATCGACCAGGGCACAATTGGCTTTAACATGTCAGGGTCAGTTGGCCGGTAAATCAGTTCGGCGCCTTTGGTTTTCGCTGTTACCGCAGCAGCATGGCTTGCCATGCTCATTACCGGCATAGCGACAGCCGCCGTTGCCAGCAGCTTTAATGCATCACGGCGTTTAACATTAGTGATCTGGGTTTGTTTGTCGTGTGCCATGTTAAATATTCCTTTGCTTGAACTGCTCAACAATGTAATCACTGGTGCGCCAGGCCAGCGCCAGAATAGTCAGGGTAGGGTTTTTATCGGCATTGGACGCAAAAGGCGCGCCGTCCGCCACAAACAGGTTGGGCACATCCCAGGCCTGGCAATGCTGGTTCAGCACTGATTTTCTGCGGTCTGCACCCATAATGGTGCCGCCAACTTCATGGATAATAGAACCGCCACTGGCGATTGCCTGACGACCATCAGTTTCGATATTGCTGGTTACCTTGCCGCCCATACCGGTGATAATGTCAGCGAAGGTTTTATGCATATGCGCGGCCTGATTGATCTCATGCTCTGACCACTGCCAGTGAAACTTCAGCACAGGTATCCCCCACTGATCGACAACAGTAGGGTCCAGTTCGGCATAGCTGTTTTCATTTGGGATCATTTCACCGCGACCGGCAAAATGCACAAAGGTACCGTAGTAACGCCGGCATGCCTGCTTAAAGTCGGCGCCGTATGCGCCTTCAGTAAAGCTCTGCAGCCCACCAAACGCACCCGCGCCCGGCATACCCCGGCCACCGCTCATTTCAATATGATAGCCACGGGCAAAATTCAGCTTGCCAGCCTTTTGTTGCTTATATAGCCACCACGGCTGATACAAATGCATACCGGATGAGCCGTCTTCATTCATCGGTGGCAGGTTTTCCAGCGCCGGGATCTGGCCACTAACGCCTGCACCGACAGTGTCCATCAGGTATTTGCCAACCAGGCCTGAACTGTTGGCGATACCGTCGGGGAACAGCGGGCTGCGTGAATTAAGGAAAATCCGCGCGGTTTCAGCTGCACTGGCCGCGACAACGATGGCACGGCCTTTTACTTTCACTTCCTGACGGCTGTTTTTGTCGATATAAATTACACCGTCAGCCTTACCGGCTTTGTTTAGCGTAACCTCACGTACCATGGCATCAGTGATAATGGTCAGGTTGCCGGTGGCCAGTGCTGGCGGAATTAACACTGTGGTTGACTGAAAATTGGCCTTAATCGAACAGCCACGGCCACAAGGCGTCGCCCAAAAACAGGCCGCGCGGGATTGCATAGAATCAGCAACTACTTTTTGTCCCAACGCACTGTTTGGAAACAACTTCGCCGGCAGCCGGGTATGATCCTGGCGCTGACTCAAAATGGCCAGGTGCGCCGGGATCACCGGAATATTCAGCTCGTCACAGGATTTTTTTGCCAGCAGCTCATAAGCGCGAGGTTTGGGTGCCGGTTGTAAAATGCCCTCTGGCGAGTCCGGTGTGTTTTCCAGGCCATGGCCGGTTTCACCGTATACCCCAATTAACATTTCAGTTTTATCGTAATAAGGCGCTAAGTCGGCATAGCTTATCGGCCAGTCAAGCCCTAACCCATCGCGGCTGTAGGGTTTAAAATCATACTCGCCGTTGCGCAGTGAAATACGGCCCCAGTGGTTGGTACGCCCGCCAAGCATGCGGGCGCGCCACCAGTCAAAACGCTGCTGTGGCTCACGGCTGGCCTGGGTATAAGGCTCACCCGGGACTTGCCAGCCACCGTCAATGGTAGCGTCATAAAAGCCGAAGGGTTTATCCGGCGTGCTGGCGCCACGCAGCGGTGCTTCTTTTGGCAGATTAAACATCGGTGTTTCAGTTACCGGGTCGTAATGACGGCCGGCTTCTAACATCAATACCTTTAAACCGGCAATGCTGAGTATCAATGCCGACATACCACCACCGGCCCCCGAGCCGACCACTATTACATCATATTCCTGTTGTCCGGACGGTTCTGACATCTTGCGCTCTCCTCGTCTGCACACTTTGCGATAATGTGCTTTGTTATAATATTTTTGCCTTGGCGGCATTGCGGTGTGTTCCGGTTACACATGTAACCGGTTACACTTAAAAGCTAAAAATACCGGACGTTCAGGTCAGTCTTAACGTCCGGCATGGCTGGCGACAGCCAGCAATAAATCTCTGGTAGCCCGGATACCGGCATCTTCGTCAGCATTCTGACCTTCGTACTCGATACCGATATAGCCCTGATAGCCTGATGCCTGGATCAGCTGCCACATGCGCTGATAATCGA
Organism: Rheinheimera sp.; assembly: GCF_036568245.1. Lineage (GTDB taxonomy): Bacteria > Pseudomonadota > Gammaproteobacteria > Enterobacterales > Alteromonadaceae > Alishewanella. The sequence continues at coordinate 3,651 of NZ_DATCSY010000069.1, forward strand.
TACTGGTTTCAGCACCTGAGGCATCAAACGCATAACTCTTTGCACTGACCCCTTTGGCATAGGGCAGCAGCAATTGCATGCCC
>NZ_DATCSY010000070.1:0-10234 GCF_036568245.1 Rheinheimera sp.
AGTGCCACCTTCATAAGGTTGCCGGAATAATAGCGGTTATAAAACTCGACCGTTTGCGGGTGCAATTTGCTGTTGTCTTTATCACCCAGTGTTTCCAGGTTACCTATCAGAAAGCGGTTTGCCGGGTGGTTGCCCATCATACTGCGCGATAAATTGTACTGGCCAAAAAAGTCCATTTCACGGCGCATTGACCATTCAGCATTCACTGCATTTTTTTCTTTTTCGGTGTATTCCGGGTACAGCTTCGGCGCTTTAAAGAAATCTGAAAAGCGGTCAAGCGCTTCATCATAAGCGTTGTTATTGACCTTAAACATATAGTTGGTGATATCAAGCCAGGTATAGGCGTTTTGTGCGCCGCCGTTGGCGGTCATAAACTCGCTGTAGCCTTTGGTATCCGGGTAACGCTCGGTGCCAAGAAACAGCATGTGCTCTAAATAATGCGCCATGCCCTGCTGACTCATCGGATCCTGTAGCAAACCGACACCAACACTGAGTGCGGCGGCTGACTTTTGTGCATCCGGATCAGACACCAGCATCACTTCGACTTTATTTGGCAGCAACAGCGTTTTATACGCCCGTTTGTCATTCGGGCTTGCCAGCACTTCGCCCGCAACCTGTTGTGTTACAAGGTTATCCACTGCTGCACGCTGCTCTGCAGCGCAACCTGTCAGTACGGCCAAAGCAATGGCGCTGATGACAAATATCTTTTTCATGTAATTACCCGGGGAAATAAAGAAGTGTTTTTGTGCCGTCTACTGTAGTGAAATGCGAAAGCGCCAGCCAGTACAAGGCCGAAATGGATTGTAATAAAATGTGTCGGCCGGGCACTCAGCCCAGCGCGGTATCCAGTAACATCATCAGGACAAAACCCAGCATCAGGCCATTAGTTGCCGCCAGTTCATGCCCTTGCCGGTGCGATTCAGGGATCATTTCGTGGCTGATGACAAACAACATAGCACCGGCCGCAAATGCCAATCCCAGTGGCAGCAATAAGCCTGAGCCAGTCAGTACGGTTGCACCAAGCAGCGCCATTACAGGTTCAGTCAAGCCAGATAACATACCAATGCCGACTGCAAACACCCGGCTATAACCCACTGCCAGCAGAGCCATCGCCACCACTAACCCTTCCGGAATATCCTGTACTGAAATACCGATGGCCAGTGCTTTAGCGGCGCCATCGTCACCACCGGCAAAAGACGCCCCTATTGCCAGCCCCTCAGGCATATTGTGCAGCGCTATAGCAAATACAAACAGCCAACTGCGCCGCAGCGTCTGCCCTCTTAACCGGTCTTCGTCTTTAATAAAGTGTTGATGCGGCACCAGCCGCTCCAACAGCAGCATAAAGCCAGCGCCCAGTAAAATAGCCATGGCGACATTGCCCGGCGCATACCACACTGCCGCATCTCGCACTGCCAGCAGCGCCAATGCAGGCATAATCAGTGAAAACATACAGGCCGCAAGCATCACACCGGCACCAAACCCCAACATCACATCATGCAGCTTCTGTGATAGCCGGTGTAAGAACAATGCAGGCAAGGTGCCGGCAGCCGTTGCTGTTGCAGCCATCAGCCCGGCATAAAACGCATGCCTTACCTGTGGCTGTTGTTGCAATAACAACAAAAGCTGCTGCATAGCATAGCTTGCACCCAGGATAACAATAAGCGCACCGGCAAGCTTACGTGCCCGCTTTAGCGGTGATGCTGTTGCGGCTAATAATTTCATATACCTGCCTGATACCAGGCAGCAACCTGCTGCCAGTTAATAACATTAAAAAATGCGCCGACATATTCCGGCCTTTTATTCTGATACCTGAGGTAATACGCGTGCTCCCATACATCCAGACCAAGTATCGGTGTTAAACCATCCATTAACGGGCTGTCCTGATTAGCACTGCTGGTTATCTGCAAAGCGCCCTGACTGTCCTGCACCAACCAGGCCCAGCCGCTGCCAAACCGGCTAAGCGCAGCCTGGACAAACTGCTGTTTGAAATTATCAAAGCTGCCAAAGTCGCGTATTATCGCAGCGAACAGCTGCCCCTTGGGCTCGCCCCCGCCGCCGGGAGTCATAACCTGCCAGAATAAACTGTGGTTCGCATGGCCACCGCCATGATTACGCACCCCTTGTTGCAACGCAGGCGGCAGCGTCTGAATTTCGCGCAATAAACGCTCAAGCGGCCAGTCAGTATAAGCACTGCCTTCTAAAGCTGCATTTAAGCCATTTACATATGTCTGATGATGGCGGCTGTGATGAATTTCCATTGTCAGCGCATCCAGATGAGGTTCCAGTGCATCATAGGCATAAGGTAATGTCGGTAAGGTAAAGTTCATACTTGTCACTTCCTCAGATTTTATTGATAATCATTATCATTTGCATTGATGGAAAAAACAAGCCATATTTAGCTAAACCGTTTTGCGAGGTGATATATGGATACAATCGAACAGTGGAAACAGCTAATCAGGCAAGCCAACAGCGCTTTTGCCCATGAACACTTTCAGCTGGCGGCGGCATTGTATCAACAAGCCGCGATGTTACTGACCGACGCCTGGCCTCACTATCAGCAGCAGATCCGGGCTGCCGACAGCCATCATGGCCAGGACAGCATAACGCTACTCGTCATTTGTTTTTCCATCAGCATTCAGAATCTGGCAGAAACCTATGCCCGGCAACAGCGCTGGCGTCGCTGCCTGAGTACATTAAACCGCAGTTTGCAGCAGGTAACACAGTTACAGCAGACTATACCAGCGGCCCATCCGGCCAGTGTGGCGCTGTTGCGGGAAAGCTGTAACCTGCGACGGGAAATGCATCGCTTAAGCTTGCTATCAACACAGCTGTGCCCGTCAGTTGCAGCAAAAACACTGCTACCGGCATCAACCAGTGTGCACTAATGCCTGCCAAATCACTTTTGAGGGAATGTATGTTGCTTGATACTGCACTATGGCAGGATTTCAGCCGTTTAAGCCGCCATCTGAAGCAAAATGGCGCTGTAGATACCGACTATTATCGCCTGGTGTCAGACTATTGTGGTTGCTGTTGCCGGTTGGCTACCCAACTTGAGCTACAGCATAACTGCCTGTTACAGGAATGGTGCCTGCGTTATGCGCTGTTTACGCTGGCCGAAACTGCTGTTTGTGTTGAGAGCAGCGCCGGTCAGAAACAGATCTGTCTGGATATGTTGTATATGCCGCTAGTGGCCCTGACCCGGCTGTATCAGCGCCAACCACACGGCAAAGCCGAACTGGCGGCGCTTCATGCAAAATTAAAATACTGCTTTTACGCCAACTGAAAGCAGTTGTCTGCTTACATTTGTGACTGCAGGTAATTGGGCAGGCCAAGCAGTTTGATCAGGTTAAGCTGTTGCTCCAGCCAGTGCGCGTGATCAACTTCGGTATCGTCCAGTAATTGCTGCAGCATGGCACGGGTCACATAGTCCTGTTCCTGTTCACACAGTGCCATTGTCTGTTTCAGTAACTTCTGTACAGTGTATTCAACCTGCAAGTCGTTTTGCAGCATGGTTGGCACATCATGGCCAACGTGAATAGCATCACGTTTGGTCATATCCGGCACACCTTCGAGGAAAATAATGCGCTCAATTAATGCTGAAGCATGGCCTTTCTCGTCGTCAAACTCATGATCAATACGCTCAAACAGCTTATGTAAGCCCCAGTCGTGATACATACGCGAATGAATAAAATACTGATCCATCGCCGCCAGTTCATTGGCCAGTAGCAGGTTCAGCGCATCAATCACTTTCTTATTGCCCTTCATTATTATTCGCCTCCCAGCTGAGCTTGCAGATAATTTGCCAGCCCCATAGTACTGATTTGGTGCTGCTGGGTTTCCAGCCAATCCAGGTGCTCTTCTTCGTATTCCAGAATTTCAGTCAGAATATCGCGGCTGACATAATCCTGCTCGGCTTCACACAGCGCAATCGTTGCCTTTAGCAACGGCAGCTGCTCGGTCTGAAACTCCATATCGCACAGCAACATTTCAGGTGTGTCTTCACCAATGCGCAACTTGCCAAGCGCCTGCAAATTAGGTAGCCCTTCAAGCATTAAGATGCGTTCAATCAACTCATCGGCCTGCTTCATGTCTTTAATCGACTTCTTGTAACACACATCATTCAGCGCTTTTAAGCCCCAGTTCTTATAGATGCGAGCGTGCAGAAAATACTGATTAATAGAGGTTAATTCGGCTGTCAGCACTTCATTGAGTTTTGACAACACCTGCGGGTTACCTTTCATAACATGACCCTTTTTGTCCGGCCTAAAATATGCTGCAAAGTGTAGCTCAACTCAACATAAAAAGCAAAAATTTGTTTATTTTCAATAACATACTACTGATAACAATTCGCGTTATTAACTTGTTTCGCTTCCCGCTTTAGCTACAGTACATGGCAGCGTTTTTTCGTTTGCTGGTCTCAACTACTTTGAATTGTGTACGTTTTTACGTTAAACAGAACAGGCTAAAATGATAATAACCAGAGAAATCCGAGGATCTTATGCAGCTACTTAAATCGTTCGCGCTGCTGTTATTGCTAAGCAGCGCAGCAGTAATGGCGACAGAGCGCCAGATAGAAATTGACAGTAAAGTGGTTACCGAACATAAAACCGAAGTAAACGGTAAACGCTTCGGCTACACAGCCACTACCGGCACCCAACCGGTTTGGGACGAGGAAGGCAACCCAACTGCTACGCTGTTTTATACCTATTACCAGCGCAGTGACATTAAAGATCGCAGCAAAAGGCCACTGCTGATTTCATTTAACGGCGGTCCGGGCTCAGCGTCTGTCTGGATGCATGTTGCCTATACCGGCCCGAAATCACTGATCATTGATGATGAAGGTTACCCGCTGCAGCCGTATGGCGTGAAAACCAACCCTTATTCAGTACTGGATGTCGCCGACATTGTGTTTGTGAACCCGGTCAATACCGGTTACTCACGGGTTCTGCCGGGTAAAGACGGTAAAATGCCGTCTAAAGATCAGCAGCAGAAAATGTTCTTCGGCGTCAATGCCGATGTAAAGTACCTGGCAGAGTGGGTCAATACGTTCGTTACCCGCAATGAGCGCTGGCAGTCACCAAAATTCTTAATTGGCGAAAGCTATGGTACCACCCGCGTTTCCGGCCTGGCACTGGCACTGCAAAACCAGCAATGGCTGTATTTAAATGGCGTCATTCTGGTATCGCCGACCGAACTGGGTATTAAACGCGAAGGCCCGGTAGAAGCAGCCAACCGTCTGCCGTATTTCGCTGCCACTGCCTGGTACCACAAAAAGCTTACGACTGAACTGCAGCAAAAAGATTTGTATGATGTACTGCCAGAGGTGGAAGACTTTACCCTGAATCAGTACCTGCCAGCATTGGCTAAAGGCAACGCGATCAGCAGCGACGAAAAGCAGCGCATTGCGCAGCAGGTTGCAACTTACTCAGGCTTGTCAGTAGAAGCTATACTGCAAAATAACCTGGATATTCCACCCCGCTATTTCTGGAAAGAATTACTGCGTGACCGCGGTCAGACCGTTGGCCGGCTTGATTCCCGCTATTTAGGCATAGATAAAAGCGATGCCGGTGACCGGCCAGATTACAACGCTGAACTGACCTCCTGGCTGCATTCTTTCACACCAGCCATTAATCACTATCTGCGTGATGAGCTTAACTACAAAACTGATATCAAATACAACATGTTTGGCCCGGTACACCCGTGGGACAGAAGCGACGACAACACCGGCGAAAACCTGCGCCAGGCAATGGCACAAAACCCTTACCTGAAAGTGATGACGCAATCCGGTTACTATGACGGTGCGACCAACTATTTCGATGCCAAATACAACATGTGGCAGTTAGACCCAAGCGGTAAAATGAAACACCGCCTGAGTTTTAAAGGTTACCGCAGTGGTCATATGATGTACCTGCGACGCGAAGATCTGAAAAAATCAAACGACGACCTGCGTGAGTTTATTCTGGGCGCGCTGCCTGCTGAAGGTGTGGCGGCCAAGTACTAAGCGTGTAACCACGCGCCATTTCGATTGTTCAATCCCCCGCTACAGCGGGGGATTTTTTATCCTGACTTCAGCACAGGTTTTAACACCACCAGCGCTATACCGCCTAAAATGGCCACCGATGCCAATATCAGACGCAGTGTCAGCGGTTCATCTAATATCAGTATGCCGGCAATCGCCGCCAGCAGCGGTACGGTTAACTGCACCGTCGCAGCAGTTGTGGCTTTCAATAACGGCAAAACGCTGTACCAGATGGCATAGCCTACGCCTGATGTTAGTGCGCCGGATAACACTGCGTACAACATGCCGTAGCTGTCGAGCGACAGCTGCCCAAGTAAGGCAGCACTTAGCAGCAGTGTCATCGGCAAGGTGCGGGCAAAATTACCAGCGGTAACCTGTAGCGGATTAGCAGCACCTTTGCCACGCAGTGAGTATACTGCCCAGGCAAAACCCGCCGTTAGCATCAGCACTGCTCCCATTAGCGGCGGCGCCGACAACCCCGGTAGTAATAAGCCGGTTAAACCCGCGCAGGCCAGTAACAATCCCAGCCATTGCCGGGCAGAGAAACGCTCGCCGCGCCATAAACCATAACCAATCATGCTGCTTTGAACTGCGCCAAAAAGAATCAGGGCGCCAACGCCGGTATTAAGTTGAAGATAAGCAAAGGAAAACCCAGCTGCATAAACAAACAGTGCCAATGCCGACAACCAGCTACCCTGCGCTTGTGACGAACCCGATCGCAGCGCGACCAGCAGCCACAACACTAAAGCTCCGGATAACAACCTTACCGTTGTAAAACTGGCAGCATCCATGCTGGTATAGGCCAGAGCCATGCGGCACAGTAATGAATTACCCGCAAAGGCAAGCAAGGCCAGAATGGTTAATAACACAGCACGGACATTCAACATCAGAGGTCTCGGTAAGTGATTGAACAACCACAGGCTATCACTAAATGTCAGTACTATGCATTAAGCAAACCCGCACAGGTTAATGCGGGATACGGGCAATCACTTTTATCTCAAAATCAAAACCAGACAACCAGGTTACGCCAACGGCGGTCCAGTTTGGATATGGCTTAACCGGAAATACTTTCTGTTTCACCCGCATTATGCTGTCGAACTGGTTTTGTGGATCGGTATGAAAGGTGGTGACATCCACAATATCATCCAGCGTGCATCCAGCTGCCGCCAGTGTGGCTTGCAGATTATCAAAAGCCAGTTCAACCTGACGGGTGAAATCCGGCTCAGGACTGCCATCCGGCAGGCTGCCAACCTGGCCGGAGACAAATAACAGATCACCAGAGCGGATAGCTGCTGAATAGCCATGTTCTTCATACAGGGCATGGCGGTTGGCCGGGAAAATAGCTTCGCGTTCAGACATAATTTTTACCTCAAGTTAGTGTTTTACAACAGATATCAACAACGGCGCCTTGCTGCTCTTCACAAGCGGTATGGCTTTCTGCTATACATACGCTGCGTATATAAGATAATAACATACGAGACGTATGTCAATTTAATATACGCGGCGTATGTGCATAACGTTGAGGGTACTAACGTGAATAAGCGTATTCAAAATATGGCCGATAACCGGGCGAAATTAATAACAGCCGCCCGAAAAGCCTTTGCAGAAAAAGGCTACGCCGGTGCATCTATGGATGAGCTGACAGCTGACGCAGGCTTAACACGCGGCGCTTTGTACCATAACTTTGGTGACAAGCGCGGCTTGCTGGCGGCAGTGGTTGAACAGATAGATTCAGATATGGCAATGCGGGCGCATGCCATAGGTGCCAAAGAGCAAGATGAATTTCAGGGCTTGCTGGCAGAAGGTGCTGCCTATATCCGCATGGCATTGGAGCCTGAAGTGCAGCGCATTGTGTTACTGGATGGCCCAGCGGTGCTGGGTGATCCTTCCCAATGGCCAAGCCAAAGCAGTTGCCTGCAGGCAACCCGCTTAACAGTAGAACGTTTGATTGCCCAACACGTTATCAAACCGGTCGATGCGGAAGCGGCTGCCCGCTTATTAAGCGGTGCCGCGCTGAACGCCGCGCTGTGGATAGCGGCCAGCTCAACCCCGCAGGATGTTATGCCCAAAGCCATACAGGCGTTTCAGTTGCTGGCATCAGGGTTACTTGAAAACGATAACCAGTTTTCCGTAGCAGCAAAACTATAGAAGCTGAGCCTGCTTTGGCTATACTGGTGATATCTGTCGTACCCGGGTTGTCGTGTGAGAATAACTGCGCATGCTCTGCTGCTTGCTTTATCAATACTCTGTTGTTGTGTATTCGCACAGCCAGTGCGTATTGGTATTCCTTTGGGTGACACGGCTCTGAGACAAAAAATCCAGCAGCAGGTAAGCAATGCCTATCTGCAGCTGGGTTACCAACCGCTGTTTGTTGAGTTGCCTTCACAGCGACGCTTGCACTTATTGCGCGAAGGCGACATAGACGCCGATTTGTTTCGGATCTGCCAGTTAGATGATACGGATTCAGACTTGCAAGTTGTGCCGGTGCCGCTGGAAAAATTACAACTTAACGCTTACAGCTTGTCAGCCAGCAGTTTGATTGACTGGCGTGGGCGCCCTGAGCTGCTGATAAGTCATATCCGCGGCTTTAAAATGGCAGAGTTACAGCATTTCGTCGGCAAAAGGGTCGCTGTTGCTAATGACGAACAAGCCTTCGGTCTGATGCTGCAAGGCAGGGTTGATATAGTGCTGGAAGACAGTCGCACCGCCGAACGGTTTTTAGCAACAGAGGAAGATGCTGCAGAGATTATCTGGCAATCTGTGGCAGATTTTACTGTCTGCCATGTTGTTAGCCAGCAGCTCTACCCGCTTATTCGGGCACTCAGTAAACAACTAACCTTAGCGACAAACACTGCGCAATAAAGCCCCATTGTTTCCTGCTCCTTAACCACCACCTTAGCTACCCGGCCTCATCTTTGCATAGGATTACAGTAAGACATCCCTGACAACTACGGTAAGGAGGAATTATGCGCGTTGAGTCATTCAGGGACTTACTGGACTGGACGTCAGGCTATCACCTGCACTTATCACAGTGTTTCCGTCAATGTGCCCAACTACAGCAGAATGAGCGCTCAGGTATGTTGCTGGATTATCTGGCAGATAAAGAACTGCGTCTGGCGGCTTGTGTACTGGGTTTTAAACACCTGGGTGAAGACAAAGCGCTTAACACCTGGTGCACCGAGCACCTGGACCGGCACCCGCTGATGGTTGACGCCGCCTGCGATGAAGATTTTGCGCTGATGAACACCACCGAAATCATCACGGAAGTGGAAAAACAGCATCAGCTTATCATCTTGTTATACCAGAACTTATATGACCGCAGCCAACCGCCGAAAATGCAGGAGTTGCTGGCAGAGGTACGGGATCTGGAAGTGAATGAATCGCAGCAGATGATGCACGGCGCCAACCGGCTGGAAGATATCTGAACCGCGTCAAAGAGGGGCTGTTCGCCCACCGCATTGCAGGTAAGTTTTACAGGGTGCGATGTAAATTTGGCTGTTTTCAGATCGCCCAAGCCCCCTGCAGGATGCCAATTTGTTTAACAAAAACTGTTTAATCACCAAGAGGAGACTGAGTATGAACACACAGAACAAACTTTCAGGTAAAAAAGTAGCAATACTGGCAACTGACGGCTTTGAACAAAGTGAACTGGAGTCACCACGTGAAGCACTGTTGACCGCCGGTGCTAAAGTAGATGTTATTTCTCTGCAAAGCGGTAGCATCAAAGGCTGGTCCGGTAAAAACTGGGCTGATGAAGTCAGGGTCGATAAAACGCTGGAAGAGGTCGATGCTGCCGACTACGATGGCCTGGTACTGCCAGGCGGCTTAATTAACCCTGATACTCTGCGCCAGGATAAACAGGCGATCCAATTTATTCAGGGCTTTTTCAGTGATAACACCAACAAACCGGTAGCCGCTATTTGCCATGGCCCCTGGTTACTGGCCGAAGCCGGTGTATTACAAGGCCGTAAAGTCACCTCTTATGCCAGCATTCAAACCGATCTGAAAAACGCCGGGGCACAGTGGGTAGATGAAGATGTCGTCGTCGATAATGGCCTGGTTACCAGCCGCTTTCCTGACGATTTGGCCGCATTTAACCGCAAACTGGTGGAAGAAGTGTGTGAAGGCCGGCACCGCATTTAGGGTTAAAAAGCCCCCGGTTTTAGTAACCGGGGGTGCGCACAGCGCAGATTGCACAACGGCGGGAGGAAAGTA